>JAFGLH010000262.1 GCA_016928165.1 Pirellulales bacterium
AGGAGAAGAAGCCCGATCCCGACGATCCCTTCGCCGAGGAGCCGGAAAAGAAGCCTGAAGAAAAACCGGAGGCCCCCAAATCCGAGACCGGCGCCAAGAAAAAGGGCGTGTTGGGGGGGTTGGCCGGCGCGCTGGGAAAATCGCTCGGCGGTAAAAAGTAATCCGCCGCAGACGCACTCTCGGCGCGGCGGCCGAACAACGGGGATACGGGCCGGGCAGGCGGTCCGCTCTAATCCGCCCCAAGCAATATGCCGTAAAATGCCTCCGCCGGGAGCCGTCGGCAAGCCCCCGTTCTCGCTCGCGGCACGTTCAATTGCATAGCCCGGACAAATAATCTCGTCGTCTATTATAATCCCCTAATTCCCCTGCTTGACTGCCGGCCGCATAGTACGATAATCACCGGCACGGCAGTGGCGGACGTGTCGGACATGCGTCTTATCGCATGGCGCGGCGTCCGGGCGACTCCATAATCCCTTTTCACCCTATTCCTTTTCACCCTATCAAGAAGGAACGATCAAATGGAAGACTTCTTGAAGTTCAAGAAGATGGTCACGCCGATCATTATCCAAGTGCTGTTCTGGCTGGGAGTCATTGCCTGCGTTCTCGCCGGCATCGTCCAGTTGCTTAATGGAGATGTTTTCGGGCTGTTGACGCTGATCATCGGGCCGCTGGGCGTAAGAGTGTATTGTGAAATCTTGATCGTGATCTTCAGCATCAACGACACGCTCACGGAAATAAAAAACAAGTCGCAATAACGGCCTGAAAGGGGGCGATACCGCGGTATCGGTCCGTTCGGGGAGCGTCTTCTATCCTGATAGTCGCCGCTTCTCGACGAACGCCCGATAGTCCTCCGGCGTGTCGATGCCGAAGGTCGGCTCGTCGACCACTCCGACCAGGATCGACCGGCCCGCCTGCAACACGCGAAGCTGTTCCAGCTTCTCGGTCGTCTCCAACGACGAAGGCGGCATGGCGGCCAGTTCGAGCAGAAAATCGCGGCGGTAGGCGTACAGACCGACGTGCTGGTAAAACAAGGGCGGATCGGACGCCAGCAGCGAGTCGTCCCACTGCCGGGGACAGGGAATCGCGCTGCGGCTGAAATAGAGTGCCCGGCCGAAGTCGTCGAACACGACCTTCACGCAGGCCGGGTCTTCCAACTGCCGGCGGCTGCGGATCGGCGTCGCCAGCGTGCTCACCGCGGCCGACGGATTTTTTTCCAGCAGTTCGATTGCCAGATCGATCGATTCGCCTGCGACCTCCGGCTCGTCCCCTTGGAGGTTGACGATTATGTCCGCGTCGGTCATTCGCCGGGCGACTTCGGCCACCCGGTCGGTGCCGCTGGGGGCCGCCGGATCGGTCATTTCGACCCGGCCACCGAACGAGCGGACCTCTTCGGCGATTTCCTCGCAGTCGGCGGCCACGCAAACGCCCGACGCCCGCGCGGAACGCCCCGCGGCCTCGTATGAGTGTCGGATCAGTGACTTGCCCGTCTCGCGCAGAAGCAGCTTGCGCGGCAGGCGGGTCGAAGCCAGTCGAGCGGGAATGATGATCCGGCTGGTGGCCATATTATCCATACCTCCACGTCAAATTCTTCCTTTTAGCCGAGGTCGTCTCTCCTCGCACGATGCCACTTTATCAAAATATCGCCGTTCAACCTACGTCATTTTGTTAGAGCTTGTTAACGGCGTCGTAAGCGACTTCTCCATGCAGTGTCAAAGGCGCGGCGTTCGCCCGAGGGTAACCGTTCATGGGCTGGGGGCTGGCTCGTTTTTCGCCCTTTCAAGGGCGAAAATGTGCCTGTCCCCTTCACCGCCGAGGGGGACAGTCCCATTTTCGCGCTGAACCGCGAAAATCGGGACAGTCCCCTGTGAAGGGTTACGCCCGAGGAAATACGAGAAGCCTTTAGCGAGCAATATGACATCAAGACAAGCCGCCGGATGAACGCCCTTGCTTATCTTACGCCGCCAAGTCGATCGGGCCGGCGGGGCATTTCAACTCGAACAAGCCGAATAGCTCTTCCTGCGTAAGCCCCAGCTTGCGGCGGTCGTCGGCGCCGGAGAATATCTGCTCGAACAATTCCCGCTTCTGTCGTAATATCGCGTCGATCCGCTCCTCGATCGTATCCAGCATGAGGAAGCGGGTAACGTTGACCGGGCCGTCCACGCCGATCCGATGGGCGCGGTTGATCGCCTGGTCCTCGACGGCCGGGTTCCACCAACGGTCGAAGAGAAAGACGTAGTTGACGAATTGCAGGTTTAGGCCCACTCCGCCCGCCCCGTAACTGATCAGCAGCACGTGCTTGTTCGACTCTTGCTGAAACTGACGGATCACCGCGTCGCGGCGATGCGAGGGGACCTGGCCGTGATACTCCAGTGGGCCGAACCGCTCCAACCGCCGGGCGAGCACCCGCAGCGTGGAGACCCATTGGCTGAAGACGATCGCCTTTCGTCCGCTGGCGGCGATCTCCTCCAGGTCGGCCTCGATCCGTTCGAGCTTGGCGCTGGCGCCGGTGGCGGGGTCGAAATTGCAGATTTGCTTCAGCCGCATCACCAACTCGAAGACGTGGCGGATGGCGGCCGAGCGGCCCAACTCGTTCAATCGCAACACGCCGTCGTCCTCGGCCAGCCGATAGCTTTCCCGCTGCTCCGGGGTCAGATCGATCGCCGCGTCGCGGACCAGCTTGGGCGGCAGGTCGGCGAGCACCTGCTCCTTGGTCCGCCGCAGCACGTGATCGCCGATCGCCCGGCCGATCGACCGCGGTTTCATTTCCGGCGAGAGGAAACCCGGCGAGAGGAACTCGAAAATACCCAGCAGGTCTTCGACGCTGTTCTCCACCGGCGTGCCGGTCAAGGCCCAGCTCCGCCGTCGGGAAATCGAAGCGACGGTTCTATTGGTCGAGCTGGAACGATTCTTGATCCGCTGCGATTCGTCGAGCACCACCAGGTCGAAGCGCATCCGTTCGGAGCAGTCGCGGAGGAGCGATTCGTAGTTGACGATCCTTACGGGCACGTCGGGCAGCCGCCACTGCCAGTCGCGTTTTGCCTGGTCCCCCTCGATCACCATCGCCGGCGTCTCGGGAGCCCAGCGCTCGAATTCGCGCCGCCAGTTGGTCACCAGCGGCTTGGGGCAAACCAACAGCACGCTTTTCACCTCGCCGCGGCGGAGCAGCAGGCGGATGGCGGTGATCGCCTGCATCGTCTTGCCCAGCCCCATCTCGTCGGCCAGAATCGCCGCCTGACGCGGATAGAGAAAGGCGATCCCCTCGAACTGAAACGGAAAGGGACGATATGGAAAGGCGAGCGAGTTTTCCTCCAAAATCGCTTCCAACGACGGCTGCAACAGATATTCCAGCCGGTCGGAGAGTTTGATCACGTCGCTGGGCGGTTTTAGTCGGGTATATGTAATGCTTTTCAAGGATGAAGAAATGTAATGCTTGGCGGACGCGGCCGAGGGCGGGCGTGTCTTATGATTCGCGGCCGCTCTCGGCCGCGCCGCATCCGAATCGACGAAACGAAAACTTCTCGCGCGGACAGCCGGCGCGGCGATGGGAACGGAAACCACCCGCGGACAAGCAAACTCAAAGGGCAGCGGCCGGCAAGGCCGCGCCGCGCCGAACTTAAGATCGACGCTCGCGGTCCGCGGCGGGGACGGTGCGTGCCAGTGGAAAATCATCGCGCTGCCTGCCGGGCCTCCTCGATCGCCTCGTAAATGCGGCCGAACGGCTCGAACAGGTCGAACGACTCGTCCACGCCGCTCAGCCGCTCGACGATCAGACGCCGATCTTCGTCGGCCCGCTCGGGCAGGGCCAGCCGGTTTCGGCCGTATCGGAAATGGGCCAGCCGAGGTCTGCCCTCATGCGCCGCGTCAATGCGGTAGATTTTCTCATCGTCATCCGTCGACTGTGTGCCGCCGCCGGCTACCGAAGGCGAGAGCACCAACGCCAACGGCGGCGAGACGTATTGCCGCGCGGCCAGCGCGGGCCGGCGGTCGGTGAAGACAATCAGCGGCGGCCCGCTCTGCTCAATCAGCGTCCGTCCGATTTGCTCGCCGAAGATAAACTCTTCCAGCGTGGGACCATAGAGTATCTCCTGTGCCCGATTCGGTTTCAGCGGAGCGGTGCAGTGGAACTCCAACGGCCGGCCGAAGGCGTTTAACACCAAATACCCGCCAAACAGACCGAATTGCGGGTGTTCCGTCACCGACAGGAACCCCAAAGTTGTCTCGGAACTACCCTTTTTTGGCTCCATGACCCCCTCTTGTGGTGGCTTCAGGCCCGCAAACCTCTCGCGCAACAGTTGCTTCCAGGCGCATCGGGCCGGTATTGAGGACGACTTTAGCGATAGAAGCGTTTTTTGTTCCGCCACTCGACAATCGGGGGCCGTCTTGCTTATACTGGAAGGTGAAAGGAGTTTAGCCGATGGGTCCCGAGTCCCCACGAACGCGTTCGCCGCTTTACAGCCAGATAGACGTATCCCACGCCATGGCCTCCGGCGCGCGTCAGGATAACGAGCAAACGCGCCTGCTCCGCGACATCCTCGCCGCGCAGGACCGGCAGAACGAGATGCTCGAGGAACTGATCGGACAGCTTGGCGCGTCCCAAAAGCAGCGGGCCAACGAGTTGGGACAGTGGAAGCAAGCCAATCCGCACTTGGCCAACAACTGCCGCATGGCCGCCGAGGCCCTCGGCAAAGTGCAGGCCGAGTTCCTCGGCTCGTTGACGGCCGAGATCAACGCCAATTACGAGAACCTCCTGGACGGCGAGTTCATGCTCAACGAGTTCATCGACCGTTTCGGACCGCGGATGGCCCATCTCAACGGCATTCTACAGGTTCTCTCGCAACTGAGCGCCATTCCCAATCCGACCGGCGCGACGAACACGCCTTGAGAACGTGTTTTGGAGTAAACTCTTCGGAATTCCATAAAGCCGCGACCGCTGGTCGCGCCTGTTGACGCTCTGTTTTCGTGAGTTATTCGTCTATGCGCGACCAGCGGTCGCGGATTTATACTGTTTTAATCCACTGCCGCACTCTCCTGAGATTGACACACATCCGCGACTCGGGCATAGTGTGTGAAAACCGCTCTATCGGGAGAATCGCCATGCCATTCTTAGACCCTCTTGAAAAGACGCTTCTCGAATATCTCAATTCCATATGGCAAGTCGTCGCCGACAACTATCACAAGTGGATCGAGGCATTGGTCGTCGCCGTGGTCGCCTTTGTCGTCCTGCGTATCGCTCGCGTCATAATTCAGCATTACACGGGGCGACTGGCCAAGAGCGAAAAAGGGGGATGGTTCCGGGACGTCGATTGCGCGGCGCGGCGGACTAAAACGTGGATCATGCTCCTTGTGGCGCTGTGTCTGGGCAGCCTTAGCCTCGAAGTGATGCCGCCGGTAGTCATAGGCCGGATCGCCGTTTCGCTGCTGCTGGTCCAAACGGCGCTGTGGACCAACGCCCTGATTTCCTCCGCGGTCAATCGCTACGCCGAGCGGCGCAAGGAGACCGACGCCGCCGGGGCGACCACGCTTTCCGCCCTGGGATTCGTCGGTCGGATGGCGGTTTGGGCAACCGGCGCGCTGTTGATCGTCACCAACCTCGGCTACGACGTGACCACGATGGTCGCCGGGCTGGGCATCGGCGGCATCGCCGTCGCGCTGGCCGCGCAAAACATCCTCGGCGACCTGTTCGCCTCGGCCTCGATTGTGCTGGACAAACCGTTCGTGCTCGGCGATTTCATCATCGTCGACGACAAGTCGGGCAACGTCGAGCACATCGGCCTGAAGACCACCCGGCTGCGGAGCCTCTCCGGCGAGCAACTCGTCTTTTCCAATGCCGACCTGCTGAAGAGCCGCATCCACAACTACAAGCGGATGTATCAGCGCCGCGTGGTCTTCGCCATCGACGCGACCTACGACACGCCCTACGAGAAGGTCGAGGCCGTTCCGGCCATGCTCCGCGAGGCGGTCGAGTCGCAGCAGCGGGTCCGCTTCGACCGCGCCCATTTCGCCCGCTTCAGCGAGTCGGCCCTCACCTTCGAGGTCGTCTACTATGTCCTCGCGCCCGAATACGGCGTCTACATGGACATCCAGCAGGCGATCAACCTGGCCATTCTTCGCCGCTTTACCGATGAGAAGATCGAGTTCGCCTTCCCCTCGCGGACGGTTTATCAAGGATAATTGCCCCCGTGAGCCGCATTTTCCCAATCGCTTTGCTCGTTTCGATTGCAATTGCGCTTCATGCCGCCGCCGCGGGCGGCGATGAGGAAGGCAAAATCGTCAACGACGCCGACCGTCGCTGGCTGGAAGCGCGGCTGGAGAAAATCGTCGCCCAAACGCGCAATAAACTACCCGACGGCGCGACGATCTACTCGGCCGGCGGCTACGGCCCGCACGTCTGGGCGCGAGACATGTATTATATCGTCTCGGCCGCGAGGCGTTTGGTCCCGGCCGACGAGGTCGGGGCAGTCGTCGAGTTGTTTATCAAACACCAACGACCCGACGGCTCGACGCCAAAGGGGATCAGCGCCCGGGGGCAGCCGTCATACGCCGTTTGGAACGTGCCCGGCGGATTCGATTCGCTCAAGTTGCCGTTGGACAGAAAATCGCCGGTTTGGAGCAGCCAAAATCCCAGGGCCGAGGGCGACTCGGCCCAGTTCGTCGTCCTGCTGGCATACGAGTATTTCGATCGGACCGGCGACAAGCGGTTTGTCGCGAAAAACCTCCCGGCGCTGGTCCGCGCGATGGACTCGATGCCCCGCGGCCGCCGAGGACTGATCTGGATCGATCCCCAAAATCCCCACACCTCATACGGCTTCACCGACAACGTGGCCAAGACGGGCGAGGAATTGTTCTGCTCGCTGCTCTACTGGGAAGCGGCGAGGCGGCTGGCCGAGATGGCCCGCGCCGTCGATCGGCCGGAAATTGCGCGGGATTTCACCGCCCGCGCCGAGTTGATCGAACAGAACATCGACCGCTTGAAAGACGAAAATACCGGCCTGTATTTCGCCGCCGGCGAGTTGGGCCGCCAGATCGACGTGTGGGGAAACGCCTATCTGGTCTACAGCGGCTTTCCCGACGCCGCCCGGCGCCGACGGATCAGCCGCTTTCTGGCCGCAAATCAAGACGCTTATGTTTTTCACGGTCAGATTCGCCACCTGCTCAAGCCCGACTATTGGCAAAAAACCTTTCGTTGGCCGACCGGCGGCGACTATCCGCGGGACCGCTACCAGAACGGCGGCTACTGGGGCACGGCCTCGGGCTGGGTCATTTACGCCATTGCGCAGACCGACCGCCGGGCGGCCGCGCGGATGATGAGCGCTCTGGTCAACTATTATCGCCAAAACGGCGTCTACGAATGGATCAACGAGGAAGGCGCCGCCGAGCGGCCCGACTACGCCGCATCGGTCGCCAATCCCTTTTCGGCTCTCCGCCGTCTCCGGCCGCCTCGGTAAAAAACAGATTTCAACCAAGGTTGGGGTGGCGGTTAAACTGTCACCCCAACAATCTGGCCGCCGGCCACTGACCATTATTTCCTACCAGCCCATCACCATGTTCGACTCGATCGCTTTGCGCGAGCGTTCCAAGTCGGCGCCGGTGTGCTGCATATAGAGGCGGATGGCGTGCAGTTTGTCTCCGGCGGCCTTGTCCAGGCAATCCCGCGCGGTGGCGCAGGGGTCGGTCGCGCCGGTTATGCCCAGCGCGGACTTGGAAATCACCCAAGTGTCGCGCGGGCGACGGGTGATGCGAATCGGCGGCTCGTGGGGATAGCTCGCGCGGACCACCTCGGTGGCCGCCTCGTCGCTGTCGGCCCAGGTGATGATGATATGCGAGTCGGTTTCGACCTCGAAAAGCGGCATGACCGTCCTCCTCTGCTGTGTGTGGGAATGGTCGTCAACCACCATCCTAGGCGCGGCCCCGCCGTCCGTCAATATCGCCGCCCGGCATCTCCCCACGTCCGAAAAGTGGAAGAGGAGGCTTATCGATGCTCCCCTCGCCCGCCGTGCGGGAGAGGGGTTGGGGTGAGGGCGTTTTACGCGGCGCCGCATCATTGCTATAATGGCGCCGTTGGAAGGACCGCTATCGTATCGACGCACCATCCACGCCGCTCGTGCGAGGTTATGCCCATGCCGATCCATCTGCCGCCGATCAACCGCCGCGATTTCCTGTCCGGAACCGTCGCCGCCGGGGCCGGATTGCTCCTGCCCCGCAATCTCTTGGCCGAAGAAACCACGACCGACCCGAATCTCTGGGTGCTGATGGCCGACGTTCACGTCCCCGCAGACCGCGAGAAAATTCACCGCGGGATTCAGCCGGCGAAAAACCTCGCCCTGGCGATCGAGCGAATCCTCGCCTTCGCGCCCCGCCCGGCCGGGATGATCGTCGCCGGAGACGTCGCCATCGATTACGGCGAAGCGGGCGACTACGCCACGCTCGGCGCGCTGCTCAAACCGCTGCGGGCCGCCGGCGTGCCCGTCCACTTCGCCCTGGGCAACCACGACAACCGCAAGCGGTTCCTGGCCGCCTTCCCCGACGCGGAAAGAGCGGCCGCCGTCGAGCCGCAAAAGTTCAACAAGTTCGTCTCCATCGTCGAAGCCCCGCAAGCCGATTGGATCCTGCTCGATTCGTTGAGCCTGCCGGACGGCGTGCCCGGCCGAATGGGCAAGGCCGAGCTGCAATGGCTGGCCGAGACCCTCGACGCCCGCGCCGACCGCCCCGCGCTGCTGGTCGCCCACCACAATCCGGATCGAAACATGAAGGCGCAGGGGCTGCTCGACACCGCCGAGTTCCTGGCGGCGGTCTTGCCCCGCAAGCAGGTGAAGGCCTACTTCTACGGCCACACCCACGCCTGGAACGTCTCACGCGAGGACGACCTGCGCCTGGTGAACGTCCCCGGCAACGTCTGGCTGTTCGACAAGACACAGCCGCGCGGTTTTCTTACCGCTCGCTTGCAGCCCGCCGGAGCGAACATTCAACTCCACTCCCTCGACCCGACCCATTCCAAGCACGGCGAGCGGGCCGCGCTGAAGTGGCGGGCGTGAGACGGAAGGCTTGAGGCCGGAGGAGGAGTAGGGTGCGTGCTTGCACGCACCGTTCTCGACTAATTCAGAAGTGTGCGGTTGTAAGCCCGAAGGGCTTTTATAAGACAGCCCTGGGTTGCCGCGCAGCGGCTACCCAGGGGGAACTTCACGCGCCATGCCAAAAAAACAGCCGCCCTACTGACGCAAGGCGGCCGGTTGCCCCGTAGGGCATGGCCTGCGAATGACTATGCAATTTACAGCGCTTCGATAAAAAAAGCCGCAGGTCGGCTTGCGAGCTGCGGCGGTCGCTAAAATGCGGTGCCTGCGGATGTTTCGCCTTGTAGTGTATCCGATCCCAGCCCGTGAGCAAGCCGCAACTTATGTTTATTTATCCAGAAAAATCCCCCGGCGCAGCCGGGGGATTTTTCTGGATAAATATTTCACCAAACAAACCGCCATCGCGTCTAAATTGGGCTGCCTGGCATAAATACATTCTTGAATAATATTATTTCTTCGCCGAAAACACGCCGCGGGGCCGGCCGTGCCTGACAGACTCATCCGGCAACACAATCGTCAGGCACGGCCTGACCTACGGGGTGATTGGCACAAATCTTGAACTTGAATCGACGCTTCGCCGCAGATAGGATCGCTCTTGCCGGAGATTAGGCCGGAGGCTGGAGGTCGAATAGCTCGCTGCTCATAACTCAAAGCTCATATCCGTCGCGGAGGGGGAACGGGGGGGTTAAGAATGGAAAATCGTGAAGTTGATGACCAACAGAATCAATGGCCAGCGGTCGGCGGCTAGCGGTCGGTGGCCGGGCTATTTGCGATCGCCTTTCAGCCAGACGAGGTCTTCGCGCAGCTCTTCGAGGGTTTCGCGAAGGCCGGTGAACCGCCGACGGAAACGGCGCCAGGCGCAGTATCCGCCCGAGAGCGACATGACAAGCAACACGGCGGCGAGGATCAGCAGCCAGCCCGGGCGGCCGATGCCCAGTCGGCCGTCGAGCGCTTCGGCCAGGGCGGCGGCGGCCAGCGGCAGCGCGGTTAACAGGGCGGCCGCGGCCAGCGACCAGAAAATCGCCAGCCGGACGAGCGAACGCAGGTCGGACTCGATCTCCAGCCGGGCCAGCTCCCATCGGGCGGCGGCCAACTCGCGCAGCTCGCCGCCGATGGCGGAAAGCCGCTCGCGCACGGCGGCAAGCAGCGGTCGGTCGGCCGTTTCATTCATCGTCGGATCGCCCCCGGTCGTTCTGGTTCGAGTCGGCCCGGCGGCGGCGGAGTTGGTCCGTCGGTCCTTTCCAAAGTTCGTTCAGCGTTTGGCGGAGCAGCGATCGGCCGAGCCATTTCCACAGGGCGGCGGTCCGCGGCGCGCGCGAGGCGGCCATGCCCGCGCCAAACGCGGCGGCCAACGCCCAAACGGGATGGCGTGCCACGCAGGTCCGCCAGTCGATCAAGCGGCGCGCGTCGTCGGCGACGGCGCGGAGGCGGCGGTCGATGCGGCGGCGCGAGCGGGCGATGCGCAATTGCGCCTGCCGCTTGCGGCGGAGCGGATCGAGGGCGGTGGGCGGAAAAAACATGGCGGCGCGGCTCCACTGCTCAGCGTCGGAACAGGCGTCCGATGAAAAAACCCAACAGCGCGGCGACGCCCAGTCCGGCGGCCGGATGGCGTTTGACCGTCTCCAGCGTGCCGTCGATGACGTCGCCGAGGTTGGTTTTCCGCGCGTTTTCGATTTTTTCGAACGCCCCGCGGCGGAGGTTTTCGTAGCATGTTTTTGCCCGCTCCAGTTCGACCTGCGCCCGCGACAGGGCGTCGTCGATCGTCGCCTCCGGCATCTTGTCGGCTTTCTTTTTCTTTTTTCCCATCGCCTGTTCCTCGCGAGTATTCGATCGCCTATAAGAAGGTACGTCGCCGTTGCGGCGGGCGAAAAGAAAGCGCCGGATCGGGGTCGTTACCGCCGCTAGAACCGGCACGATCGGAAACCGCTAGAAACGGATCTCGAAGTCCTCGAAGCGTCCGTCGGCGGGTCGTTCGATTTCTTCGACGCCGGCGACGTAGCGGCCCATTTCGCGATCGACGGCGGCGACGAAGCGGTCGATCTCGTCCGCCTCTCCCTCGACAACCAGATGCACACGGCCGTCGGGCAGGTTGCGGACGAAGCCGGCCACGTCGAATCCGGCCGCCAACGAGCGAACGGCGTAGCGGAAGCCGACCCCTTGCACCCGTCCCGTGAAGAATAACTCGCGTTGCATCGCCATCGGCCATTTCTCCGTGTTGCGAATGGTTTGCGAACGTGTAACCGTTCACGGGCCGGGGACTGGCTCATTTTTTCGCCCTTTCAAGGGCGAAAAATGTGCCTGCCCCCTTCACCGCCGAGGGGTACAGTCCCCTGTAAACGATTGCGCGAACGTTAATGGTGTTGGCAGCCGGGGCATCCGCCGCCGCGCGGGACGTTGGGGTTGTCGATGGCGAAGCCGCTTCCCATCGGCCCGACGCGGAAATCGATCGTCGTTCCTTCGAGGTGGAGGGCCATTTTCTTGGCGGCGATCAGGGGAATGCCGTGTTGGTCGAAACGGGCGTCGACTTTAGGGTTGAAGTTGTCGTCGAAGCCGAGCGAGTATTGCAGCCCGGCGCAACCGCCGCCGGCGATGCCGATTCGCAGCATGTCGCCCGGCTTGACGTTTTCGGACTCCATGTGGCGTTTGATTTCCCCAGCCGCCGCCTCGGTGATGGTGATGGACATGTGCAAGTCGCCTTTCTGGAGGAATGTCGGATGCTCGGTTCCCGGTGGAAACCGACGTGTAATAACTGGACTTTTGCAAATTTGCCCCCTCTCCCTTTGGGAGAGGGGACTTTCGTTTTCGAATTTGCAGCAAAAGTTCAGTAATAATATACAAATGGCGTCCCGCGGCCAAGCCGCCTTGAAAAGTGCGTTCGATATCAGCGTTTTTCGGGCACATCGAGCAACTTGGCCAACTGGTCCAGAGCGCCCTCGGCGAACGTGGCGTTGAAGCCGTTAACCTCGAAATTTTCCTTGTAGCAGGCGCCCGTTGCCCAAGTGTCGCGGCGGAGCAGGTCGGCCACGCGTCTGGCCTCTTCGTAGTGGGGCCGGGCCTCGTCTTTTTTGCCCGCCCAGGCCAGTTGAAACGCCCTAACGCATTGGTCGTAGTAGCGCAGCGTCCGCTCGGCGTAGGCGAATACCCGCTCGTCCTCGATCAGTCGCGACTTGATTCGATCAGGCGCCGGCATTTTCAGCGCCTCGTCGATCAGTCGTCGGCACTCTTCGCCGGCGGCGACCATCTCGACCAGCGACGGCCCCGAACCTTTCGCCTCCGAATCGCGTCGGTATTGCAGGTGCGGATCGGGAAAGAGATTCTTGTCTCCCCGATTTAATCGCCCGGCGAAACCATGCCAGTTGTTTTTCAACGCCTCGGCGTTGATGAGCATCTTTTCCAGCGAGGCGTAGAAGCGGGTCATCACATCCGCCGCCGGACCGTAGCGGCGTTGAAAGTAGTCCCTCCAGAGCAATTCGCAGTCGGCGTCCGCGTCCCAGAGTTGCCGGGCCATCTGATAATTCGTCAGCGCCTTGCTCCCCCAGCGGGCGGTCGTCGCGTGCATGTAGTGGAATTGCCGCGCTCCCAGGCGGTGGTAGCAGGGAATGTCGGCGGCCATCGAGTGCATGAAACAAATCGGCAGACTGCGAAAATACGAAACGTTATAGTATTCGCCGATGCATACTTGACCACGGTAGTGACGATCCGGCTTCTTGATCCAGCCGTCGAGTTGTTTTTGAAAAGGGGCGTTGCGGCCACACGAGGGGTCATCGAAATTATGCGCGTAACAGCGGGTAATGGGGAAAAACGCGGCTGTGCAAGTCTGGTAATCGAAATCATCGGGCAATGGGCGGGTCGGCGGCTCGATTACGTCGGCGTAGGCCAGAAAGCGAATCGCCACCGGCCGGTTGAGCCGCCCTTCGCGCCGGGCCTTTTTTATCTCCTTGTCGAACCGATGGACAACGAGCAGGTTTCGATCGGTGGGCGTTCCCGCGGCCTTGCACCGCGGGCATTGGCACCATTTGCCCACGTCGAGCATCCACATCTCGGCCACGTCGGCGCCGCGGAAATCGCCGTCGATCAACGATTGGACGTAGTTCTTCGTGAACTCCGCTACCGCGTCTTTGTTCGAGGTGCAAAAATTGACGCCGCTCCATTGCTCGACGCCCGGGACGCGACGGCCGTCGACCATCGGATACCACTCCGCGTGCGCCTCGAAATACGACAGCTTTCCGTTGCCGTCGGCGTCGCCCCGGAAAGAGTCGCTGATCGGGTACGGATCGGCGGGTTTGTTTTCGTCGCCGTCGAACTTTGGATGATCGTATGGATAGTCGGACTTGGGGCTTATGAATCGCCAGGACACGTCGTGCGTGCCGCACTGGAGCTTCAGTCCCAGCTTACGCATCAGCGGCTTTTCGTCCATGTGGACCGTCCATAGATTCAGTCTGTTGCGGGCCATCCAAAGGACGAACTCGGGCGAGCCGCGCTTCTCCCAAACGTAGAATCCGCGGACCTCGAACGCCGGCCGCTCGGTCGCGTCGAAAGTGGGATTCCACTCGGCGCGCGGCAATTCCTCGTCGAACTCGGCGGGACTGAACCAGCGGCAGCCCAGCCGATGAAGCAGATCGTAAACGCCGAACAGCGTGCCTTCCCGGCCCCCGCCGGCGATCAACGTAATGCGGCGGCCGTCGGTCGTTGCGGTTTTGATTCGATAGCCTTCGCGGCCCAGCTTAGCGATTTCACCGACGTTGATGTCCAACTGGCCGGCCATTTTCGCGGCGGCGGCGTTGCCGGCGGGCGAACCGATCAGAATCAGTTCGCCTTCCGGGATACTGTCGTCGTCAACGATATTGAAATCATTGTGTCGGCCGGTCATTATCCGCAGGCAGCGTTGCAACTCCAAGGCGGCGAATGCCTCCGTGCAGACCGCGTCGTCGGTCCGATCGGCGTCGTACCAATCGACCTCGGCCTCGGAGTTGCCCGCCGCTTGGGCCGAAGAATATGGACCGAAGTTGACCACTATCGAGGTGTCGGCCGATGCGGACATCGAGAAAAAGATTAGCGATGGAAGCGCAATCAGCGTCAGTA
The DNA here is from genome assembly GCA_016928165.1 of Pirellulales bacterium. Classification (GTDB taxonomy): domain Bacteria; phylum Planctomycetota; class Planctomycetia; order Pirellulales; family Thermoguttaceae; genus JAHIKV01. The sequence continues at coordinate 14,151 of JAFGLH010000262.1, forward strand.
GCGATATGTTTTGGGACATTGTTATTGATCGTCCTTGTTTTGCGGTTCATTTTCCTCGCCCAGTAGTTTTTCCAGCCGATCGAGCGCGCTGGTCGCCAAAGTCGAGGTGAAACCGTTCAGCTCGAACGGCTCGCGATGGGCATAGGCGTATTTCATCGACTCGGTGTCCTTGCGGAGCAATTCCGCCACGCGCTTGGCTTCTTCGTAATGAGGGCGGGCTTCGTCCTTTTTGCCGTCCCAGATCAAATGATACGCCTGAATGCATTGGTCGTAGTAGCGAAGCGTCAACTCGGCGTAGGTGAAGATTTTTTCGTCCTCGGCAAGCCGGGCCTTGATCCGCTCGGGCAGCTCTTGCGACCGTGCCTCGTCGATCAACTCGCGGCACTTTTCGCAGGCGGCGACCATTTCAACCATCGTCGGCCCATCGAATTGTTTCCCTTCCACGGGCCGGTATTGCATGTGCGAATCTATCAGCAGGGGTTTTTGGCCCTTCGCCAACCGGCTCGGCAGGCCGGGGTGCCAGCCCTTGAGCAACTCGATGTTGCAGAGCATCTTTTCCAGCGATTCGTAATAGCGGCGCATGGTCTCGGCCACAGGTCCGTAGCGCTTGGCAAAATAATCCTCCCACAGTGCCTCGCAATCGGCGTCGACGTCCCAAATTTGCCGGGCCATCTGGTAATTGGTCAACGACTTGCTCCCCCAGAGTTTGGTCGTCACGTGCATGTAGTGGAAATGCCGGGCGCCGGCGCGGTAATAGAAGGGAATGTCGTGCTGCATGACGTGCATGAAACAGACTGGCAGCCCCTTGAAACGGGAATAATTGTAATACTCGCCGATGCAGACCCGGCCGCGAAAATGCCGGTCGGGGTCCGTCATCCAGCCTTCGAGTTGCTCTTTATAATGAGAGCGGAAATCGCATTCCGGATCGCCGAACCGATGGACGTAGCAACGCTTGATGGGGAAGAAGGTCGCCTGACACATTTCGTAATCGAAGTCTTCCGGCAGCGGCCGGGTCGGCGGAGCGACCACGTCGGCATAGGCCAGAAAACGGATGAGGATCGGCCGATTTAGCCGCCCTTCGCGTTGGACACGCTTCAACTCTTGGGCGAAGCGATGGACCAACAGCATGTAGCGGTCGGTGGGGGTTCCCAGCGCCTTGCACTGCGGGCACTCGCACCATTTGCCCCAGTCCGCCGTCCAGACGCGCGCGATGTCCGCGCCGCGGTAGCGGCCGTCGACGATCGCCTGGGCGAAGTTTTTCGCGTATTCGGCGCAGGCGTCGGCGTTTGACGTGCAAAAATTGGGGCCATGTATTGGCTCCGTCTTTGACGAACGATGGCCGTCGAGCAATGCGAACCATTCGGGATGGGCCTCGAAGTACGTCAGCTTGCCGTCCTTGTCGGCGTCGCCCTGATAGGATTCGCTTTTGGCGTAAGGATCGGCGTGCTTCGCTTCGTCGCCGTCGAAATCGGGGTGGTTGTAGGGGTACTCGGACTGCGGATTGAGGAACAGACGTTGGGAGTCGTGCCCGCCGCAGACCATCTTGATTCCCAACTTGCGCATCAGCGGCTTGTCGTCCACTTCAATGGTCCATTGGTTGAGCCGGTTGCGGACCATCCACTGGATGAACTCCGGGGTGTCGCGCTTGCCGACGGAATGGAATCCCCGGATCTCGAACGACGGTTGCTCCGTAACGTCGAAGGCCGGCTTCCACTCGGCATGTGGAGTTTCCTCGTCGAACGCGGCGGGGCTGAACCAACGGTAGCCGAGCCGATGGAGCAGGTCGTAAACGCCGTATAGCGTTCCGACCCGTCCGCCGCCGGCGATGATCGTGACGCGGCGACCATCCGCCTCGGCGGTCTTGATCCGATAGCCCTGCTCGCCTAGTTTTTCGATGGCCTCGGCATCGACGCCCAGCGCCTCGGCCATTTGTCCGGCCGTCGCGTTGCTCGACGGGGAGCCGATCAGGATCAACTCGCCGGGGGGAGTTATATTGTCGTCCGCGATATTAAAATCGTCGTTGCGGCCGGTCATTTTGCGAAGGAACGTCTGCAATTCAAGCGCGGCGAAGGCTTCGGTGCAGACCGTATCGTCGCTCCGGTCGGCGTCGGACCAGTCGACGGTTGCTTCGCAGTTGCCTGCCGCCTGGGCGGATGGGTGCGGACCGAAGTTGACGACTATCGAGGTCTCGGCCCGCGCCGACGGGGTGACAAGCATAACCGCGCCGACGGCGGCGCATAGTGTGTTCTTGGCGGCCATTCTCATTTTGGCTTTCCTCCAGCGTGGGTGGTAAGTATAGAACGATAGCGGTAGAGGAACCAGGCGAGAACCGGATTGTAACATACCGAGAGCGTATGTCAATCAATTCGCGGAAAAAGTCCGGAATATCGGGCGTTAAGCGGGCTTCTTCCCGAACAGGGCCGTCATGCAGATTTGCGACCAGGTTTCGAACCCGTCGAGGTCGGAGAGGATTGCCTCGACGGGCCGGAAGCCACATTCGATGATTTCCGATTCGCGGGGCCGCACCTCGGGCCGCTGAAGGTCGAACAGATGGACCAACCCCAAATGCACGCTGCCGACCTCCGTTTGGTCGTCGTTGATTAGGCCGACGCAGCGGGACGTATACGGCGTATCGACGGCGACCTCTTCGTCGAGCTCCCGTTTCATGCCCTCTTCGTATGGGCTGCCTCCTCCGTTTTCCGCGGCGTCGACCGAAGAGATATGTCCGCCGATGCCGACGCTGCGTTTGCTGTGCAGTCGTCCCTCGCCCATGCCCGTGCCGCGCGTGTATTGAAAAACCGTCTCGCGGCCGTCGCCGTCGACGTGGCGGAAGATCATGTAGGGGATCAGTTGCTTGAAGCCGGGGTCTTTTTCGACCTCGTCGCGGAGGCGATAGCTGATATGTTGCGGACGAAGCAATTCGTCGAGATACCGATCGACGTCGTCGCTGAAGCCTTGAAAGTGGCCGAGGCGATGGAAGACTTCGGTGGGTACGACAAGAACTTTTTCGTTTTCGTATTTGGACACGGTTGAGTCCTCATATAATAGGACAGGTTGTTAACCTGTCCTACGTTTCGGCGAACAGCGCGTCGACGAACGGGTCCGGCTCGAACAGGGCGATGTCCTCGGCCTTCTCACCGACGCCGATGTACTTGACGGGCAGCCCGACTTGTTTGCGGATTGCCACAACGACCCCTCCCTTGGCCGTGCCGTCGAGCTTGGCCAAGACCAGGCCGGTGCAGCGGACCGCGTCGGTGAAATGCTTAGCCTGGCTGATGCCGTTCTGGCCGGTGGTGGCGTCGAGGACAAGTATCACTTCGTGCGGGGCGTCGGCTATTTGCTTGCCCAACACGCGGTGGATTTTCGTAAGCTGCTGCATCAGAGTTTGTTGCGTTTGCAGCCGGCCGGCGGTGTCGACGATGCAGACGTCGGCGCCGGTCTCGATCGCTTGAGCGACGGCGCGATGGGCGACGCTGGCAGGGTCGCTGCCCGATGGGCCGGTAACGATCTCGGCCCCCAGCCGCCCGGCCCAGACGGTCAATTGCTCGACGGCCGCGGCGCGAAATGTGTCGGCCGCCCCGAGGACGACTTTTTTTCCCTCGGCCTGGAACATGCCGGTCAGCTTGGCGATGGTGGTCGTCTTTCCGCAGCCGTTCACGCCGGCGACCATAATAACGGTCGGGCCGGCGGCGGCGAAGCGGACCGGATCGGCCGGCTGCGCCATCAGGGCTTTCAGTTTCTTTTTGATTTCATCAATAATTTCCGACATCTGCACGACCCGGGCGCGGAACATATCGCCGATGTCGTCGACGATTTCCTGCGACGCATCGACTCCCATGTCGGTTTTGACCAGCATCTCGAATAGTTCATCCAGAAAGTCAGCGTCGACCAGCCGTCCCTCGGCCTTGAACAGGTCGCGGATGTCGGTATTCAGCAGCTGGTTGGTCTTGCGGAGACCTTGTTTTAGTTTGTCGAATAGGCCCATGGTTTTATTTGAGGAGGGAGAGGAGAGAAATGAATGGAGGAAAGACTGTAACGCAATAAACAGGAGCAGTGTTCCGAGTGGAGAAAAAGGTATTCTGTAACATGCTTCCTATGCGTTGCATACTTCTCTTCCTTCTCCCCTCTCCCCTCTCTCCTTCGTTTCCCTCATAACTTTGTCTAAAATCCCGTTGACGAACTGCGGAGATTGTGCGGCGCCGAAGCGTTTTGCCAACTCGACGGCTTCGTCGACGACCGCTCGCGGAGGGGCGTCGCCGTGCAATAGTTCGTAAGCGCCGAGGCGGAGGACGTTGCGGTCAGTGGCCGCCATCCGCTCCAGGCCCCAATTTTCGGCGACTTTTTTCAGGACGGCGTCCACGTCCGCCCGATGTTGCCGCACGCCGGAGACCAGCCCGCGGGCGAACTCGGCCAGTCCGCCCTTGCCCAGCCGCTGCTGGATCAGTATGTCGCCGAAGGCGGGATTGCCGCGCGGGTTCAGGTCGTCCTGGAAGAGGACCTGAAGGGCGACTTCTCGCGCTCGGCTGCGGGTGGTCATTGGTTTAATTATCGCGGAATGTAGCGGAACCGCAAGCGGCCGGCAGCGATCCGTTAAAATACAGACGGTTTCGTCTTGGTCATTAAATCGACCATTTCCAACGCGGCCAGGGCGCAATCGACACCCTTGTTGCCCAGGTGGGCGTCCGGGTGATCCTTGCCGGTGGAAGACTCACGGCCGCCGGACCGGGCAATCGCCTGCTCGATGGTGTTGCAAGTGAGCAGCCCGAAGAGAACCGGCAATTGATAGCGGACGCCTAGTTCGCACAGCGCTGTGCTCACGGCGCGGTTGATGTGCTGGTCGTGGGTGGTTTCGCCGCGGACGACCGCGCCCAGGCAGATTATCGCCGCATGGCGCCCCTCTTCGGCCAGCAGCGCGGCGACGGTGGGAATCTCGAACGCGCCGGGGGTCCAGAACACGTCGATCCGCTCGTCGGCCACGCCGTGTTCGACGAGCGTCCGCACGGCCCCGTCGAGCAGCCGCGAGGTAACCGACTCGTTGAAGCGCGAGACCACCACGGCGAAGCGGCCATCCGTCTCGGTAGGTTTTCCTTGGAATACGTTGGGCATGGCGATTTTATTTGTTGCGCAACCGGGTGCCCCCTTCCCCTCTCCTTTCTCCCCTCCCTCCTACATCTTCATGTTCATGCTCATGAGGAACTCGGCGTTGCTCTTGGTCTTTTGCAAGCGGTTGACCAGCAGTTCCATGGCGTCGGGCGGGTTCATGTCGTTGAGCACCCGGCGGAGGATGCAGACGCGGCGGTGCTCCTCCGGGTCCAGCAGCATCTCCTCCTTGCGGGTGCCGCTGCGGTTGATGTCGATCGAGGGCCAGATGCGGCGGTCGACCAGCTTGCGGTCCAGCACGATCTCCTGGTTGCCGGTCCCCTTGAACTCCTCGAAGATCACTTCGTCCATGCGGCTGCCCGTATCGACCAGGGCGGTGCCGATCACGGTCAGCGACCCGCCCTCTTCAACCTTTCGGGCAGAGCCGAAGAACCGTTTGGGACGGGTCAGGGCGTTGGCGTCCACGCCGCCGGAGAGGAGTTTGCCCGAAGAGGGACATTCGGTGTTCCAGGCCCTGGCCAAACGGGTGATCGAGTCAAGGAAGATCAACACGTCGTAGCCGTATTCGACCATTCGCTTGGCTTTTTCCAAGACCATTTCGGAGACCTGGATGTGGCGGGTGGCCGGCTCGTCGAAGGTCGAACTGACCACTTCGCAGTTCGGTCCCTTCACCTCCCGTTCCATGTCGGTCACTTCCTCGGGTCGTTCGTCGATTAAGAGCATGAAGACGTAGAGGTCGGGATAGTTTTTCAACGCGGCGCGGGCCATCTTCTGCATGAGGATGGTTTTTCCGGCCCTGGGCGGGCTGACGATCAGTCCCCGCTGGCCAAAGCCGATCGGCACAATCAGATCGACCACTCGCATCTCGATCTCGTCGGGCGTGGTCTCCATGCGGATTCGCGCGTCGGGGTGCAGGGGAGTCAGTTCGTCGAAGGCCACCTTCGAGGCCAACACGTTGGGGTCTTGATAGTTGATCGCCTCGACCCGCAGCAGGGCGAAGTAGCGCTCGTTTTCTTTCGGCGGGCGGATCTGGCCGGAAACGGTTGCCCCGGTCTTCAGCCCGAAACGGCGAATCTGGCTGGGCGACACGTAAATGTCATCGGGGCAAGAAAGGTAATGGTAATCGGGGCTGCGGAGGAAGCCGAAACCGTCGGGCAGGACTTCGAGCGTTCCTTCGCCGAACATCAGGCCGCTGAGTTTTACCCGCTCCTTGAGGATTTTGAAAATCAATTCCTGTCGTTTCGCGCCGGCGTAGTCTTCGATGTTTTCGCGCCGGGCCTCCTCGATCAGCTCGGCCATCGAGAGCTTTTGCAATTCGGCGATGTGCGTGTCGCCCGCCTGTTTGATCTGCTCGTAGCGGTCCTGGTCCTGATCATGGTCGCGGTTGCGGCGTTTTTCGGCGGCAATTTCCTCGGCCAGCGATAGCGGCTCCTCCCGCTCCAAAGCCCGCAACGCCTCGTCCAACGACGGCTTCGAACGCTGCTCGAAATCATCGCGGAGTTCTTCTTCGGCGGCGGTCAGTTGTTCTTCTTTTTCCGGGGTCATTACTCTCTGCTCCTGGTGAATAGCGGGCCGGCGCGCGAACGGCGCCGGCGGCGGGATAAATTGTCCTGGTTGAGAAGCGATGCGTTAGGTTGGAATTTGCCGTGCCGTGCCAATATAATCGCTCCAGCCAATCATAACATTGTCCGATCAAACGGCTACTTCGATATATGCCGAATCGCTGCTCGGTTGTGGGATGGGGCATCCTTCCTGTTTCATGCCTTCCAGATGAAAATCAATAGCCTCGCGCATATTGCGTTCCACCTTCCCGACCGCATGGCCCGTGGAAATACAGCCGGGCAAGTCCGGCGAGTAAGCCGAATAGCCAGTATTCGTTTTTTCTATGACAATTAAGTATTTCATTATTTCAATCCCGATTGCTTGAACACACTCGACAACGTGCCCGGCGCCAGGTCGTCGCCAAGTTTTCCTGGTACTGTAACGAGTCCTGGTTTTCGGGAATGTTTGTATTGGCGATGGCTTCCCCGCGTACGCACAAGCTGCTAATCATCTTGTTCGATCAATTTGATTACGTCGCGAACTTTCAAGATTGGTTCTCGCTAGTCTTCGCACATTTTTTGTTGTAGGGGGCTAAGCGGGCAAGTTTTACGAGCGGGGGGATTCAGCGAACGAGGGACGCCCAAAAACGCTCGACTTGAGCTTGCGTCCGTTCCGGGGAAGCGGAATTGTCTATTATCACATCGGCATTTTCTCGTTTTCGTTGCAACGATTCCTGGGCGTCCTCTCGGGCCGTAAAATCTCCCTTATTCCACCCTCGGGCCAAGGCCCTTGCCAGTCTGGCGTTCCAAGGGGCTTCGACAAACACGATCTTTTCACACACATCCTTCCAGCCCGCTTCCAGCAGCAACGGCGCGTCGAGCACGACAACCTTGACGTCGCCGGCCTGCTCGATAGCGTCGGCTTGCAGTTGCAGCAAGCGGGCAATTTCCGGATGAGTCAACTGTTCCAGGTATATGCGTTCCGTATGCCCCTGTTTTCCGGGGGCGAAGACCACGCGAGCCAGGCTCGGGCGGTCTATTCGCCCGTCGGGTCCAATTACTTTCTCTCCCCAACGTTTTTTCGCGGCCGCCTCGACGTGCGGCAGCCGCAGCGCCTCGTGTCCCGCCCAATCCGCGTCCAACACGGCGGCGCCCAAATTTTCCAACATCCTGGCGACGGTGCTCTTGCCGCTCGCCACTCCGCCGGTAATGCCGATGATTTTCATTTCGGGGAATCGGGGAATCGGGGAATCGGGGAATCGGGGAATCGGGGAATCGGGGAAATGGTCTTCTCTTATTCCCGCATCCCCGTATCCCCATTATCCCGAATCCCGACCGTCTCCGTCTCGGCCCAATTCGGACCGGCTTTCATGTCTACTTTCAGGGGAACTTTCAACGTAAAAGCGCCGCTCATCTCTTCCCGGACGAGTGCGACCAGTTCGTGGAGTTGATTGGCGGGTACTTCTAGGATCAACTCGTCGTGGATTTGCAACAGCATCCTCGCCGAAAGGCGTTCCGTCCTCAAGCGGCGGTGGATATCGATCATCGCGCGTTTGATCAAATCCGCCGCCGAACCCTGGATAACCGTGTTGACAGCAGTCCGTTCGGCCAGATTTCTCTGTCGTCCGGCCCCTTCGCGGACCCCGCTGATGGCACGTCGCCGACCCAGGATAGTTTTAACATAACCGTTTTTGCGGCAATCCGCCAGTACCTTTCGGAGAAATTCCTCTATTCCCGGATACCCCTCGAAATAGTTGTCGATGAACCGGGCCGCTTCGTCTTGGTCGATGCCCAAGGCTCGGGCGAGTCCGAAGGCCCCCTGGCCGTATATGACGCCGAAGTTGACGGCCTTTGCCGCTCGGCGCATTTCGGGGGTGACTTTTTCCAAGGGAACGCCGTTGACGCTGCCGGCGACCCGGGCGTGGATGTCCTCGTCCCGGGCGAAGGCCTCGGCGAGCTTTGCATCGCCGGAGAAGTGGGCCAAGACCCTAAGCTCGATCTGCGAATAATCGGCCGACAGCAGGATCCAATCATCCCGTCCGGCCGTGAAGGCCGAGCGGATTTCGCGGCCCTGCTCCGTTCGCGCCGGGATGTTTTGCAGGTTCGGATCGCTCGAACTGAGCCTTCCGGTAGCGGTGACGGCCTGGTGAAACGAGGCGTGGACCCGGCCGGTCTCCGGACAAATCATTTCCGGCAAGGCATCCACGTAGGTGTTCTTCAGTTTGGCGTATTGGCGGTATTCGAGAATCTTGGCCGGCAGGGGATGCAACGGGGCAAGTTCCTCCAACACCTCGGCGTCGGTGCTGGGGCCCGTTTTGGCGGTCCTTTTCACCACCGGCAATTTCAACTTGTCGAACAACAGCACTTGCAACTGCTTGGGCGAAGCGACGTTCACTTCCCGGCCGGCGAGAGCGAAAATTTCCTCTTGGACTTTTTCCATCCGCAGTCCGTATCGGCGGCTCAGTTCGCCCAGCCGACCGGCGTCCACCTTGACGCCGCAATACTCCATGTCGGCCAACACGTCGATCAGCGGCAGTTCGAGCGTCTCCAGCAGGTTGTCTAGTTCGGCCTCCTTTAACTTTTCATCCAGTATCGGCCGCAGCCGCGGCGGCAGCCAGGCGTCCTCGCCGGCGTAGTCGGCCACTCGGCGGACGGGTACTTCGTCCATCCGCCTCTGGTTCTTGCCCTTGCCGATCAACTCCGAGATTTTAATCGTCTCGTGGCCGAGGTAGGTCCGCGCCAGTTCGTCGAGATTATGGTTTCGGCGTCCCGCCTCGAGCAAATAACTGGCTACCATTGTATCCATCGCCACTCCCGCCAGTCGAACGCCCGCAGCACGGAGTACGATCATGTCGTACTTGAGATTTTGCCCGATTTTTTCCACGTTCGGGTCTTCAAGGACCGGCTTCAAGGCGGCGATGGTTTCCTCCGCGTCGAGGTGCGGCTCCCCCGGCGGCGCCCGCAGCGGCAGATACCACGCCTCCGCGTCGTTCCAGGCCATCGAGACGCCGACCAGCTTGGCCCAGCGCGGCCGGACGTCGGTCGTTTCGGTGTCGATGGAAATACATTTTTGTCGCCGCAGTTGGTCGAGAAATTTTTGAAACGCCTCGGGGGAATCAACGATATGGGTTATCAGGCCGGCCGATTTGTCAAATGGCGAAACGTCGGTTTCTCGTCCGGCCGTTGAAGCGGTAGGCCCTTGTCCAGCCAGAGACGCGAGCTTTTCCCCCAGGCTGCGGAAGCCGAACTCGCGGAACAGCGTCAGCGACGCTTCGAGGTCGATGTTGCCGGTGCGGCCGGCGTTCCAGTCGATTTCCAGAGGGACGTTCTCGTCGAGACGGACCAGGTCGCGGCTCAGCAGTGCCTGGTCGCGGCAGTTGAGCAGATTTTCCTTGCGCTTGGCGCCGGAGACCTGGGAGGCGTGGTCCAACACTCCTTCCAGCGATCCGTACTGCTGGAGCAACTGTTGGGCGAATTTTGGACCGATCAAGGGAACGCCCGGCACGTTGTCCACCGAATCGCCCACCAGGGCCTGGAAATCGACCACCTGCGACGGCGCGATCCCCCAATCCTCGCGGAGGCGGGCCTGGTCGTAAATTTCGTTTTTTCGGATGTTGAAAATCTTCACCCGATCGGAAATCAACTGGCGGCAGTCCTTATCGGCGGTCACAAGAAAACATTGGCCGCCGAGTTTTTCGACGCCCCGTGCCAGGGTGGCGAGAACGTCGTCCGCCTCGTAGGACTGGCGGGCCAAGGCCGGGATGCCCAAGGCCGCGATCACCCGACGGATGGCGGGAATCTGCGGCGCCAGGTCGTCGGGCATTTCCACCCGCTGCTCCTTGTACGGCTCGTACATCTCGTGACGGAAGGTTTTGCCAGGCAGGTCGAAGGCACAAAACAGATAGTCCGGTCTTTTTTCTTCCAATAAGTACAACAAATCGCGGGTGAAACCGAACACGGCGCCGACCGGCTCGCCCCGCGGGCCGGTCATTTCCGGCAGGGCGTGAAAAACCTGGTGAATCAGCGAATGGGCGTCGATCGCCCAGACCGTTTGCCCTGCCAGCGAGGAGGGATGGCCGGACGTTATTGCGTCTGGCGAATAATCGCCAAAACCGGGCAATGATGTCTGTCGAGAACGGGCCTTCATCTTGCCTTTACAAATCGAATCTACATCGAGGGCGGAGTTGAATACCCCGATTTTCGGACATTATTACCCCGACCGCAAGGACCATCGCCACAACAGGGGGGTACGAAAGCGCACTCAAGATAATGGCGCTTCGTTGACATAAGGTGATAAGCTGGGTAACATTAGGGAAGGTTTTGTGCTAGATCAGACAGAGAAGAGGAAGGTCCGCCATGGCCCGCGAAAACCAAGTCCTACACGGTGTTTTAATCGTCTTTGTGATGTTCACCATCATCTTCGGCGTGACTACATATTGGTTCTACAAAGAGTATAGCGAATCTAGCAAAAGGGCTGACAACAACGCATCGGAAGCGAGTAAACAGAAAAGCCTTGCCGAAGGCCACGAGAAAAACGCGAACGAATTGAAGGAACTGATCGGCGTGGCCAAGACCGAGAGCGTCGAGGACGTCAGGGACAAGTACAACGAGGACATGAAGCGCTACGGGCAGAGCTACCCCGAAGAGGCCCGATACTATCGCCTCCTGCTGGAGAAGATGCAAAAGACGATCGAGGAAAAGAACGCCGACCTCGAGGCCGCCAAGAAGCAACTCCGCCGCTGGGAGGAAGAGTATGCGGTCCGCGAGGAAAACAAGGATCCGCAATTGAAGCAATTCGAGGAGGCGCGCGACAAGGCCGCCAGCGACCTGGCCGAGGAGAGGAACAAGTTCAAAACGGAGAACGAGCGGAAGAACGAAGACCTGGCCAAACGGCAGGAGGCGCTGCAAAGCGCGCGACGGGACGCGGCCGAGCAGATCGCCAAAGTCGAAAACAAGTTGAAGGAATCCGAGGCAAAAGTCGAAAAACGCGGCGACATAATCGACAAGCAAGCAGATGTTATCCGCGAGTTCACCGAAGGGCACATTCCGGCCCCGGACGGCGAAATCCTTTGGGCCAACCAACGCGAGGGCACGGTTTGGATCAATCTTGGCCGGGCCGACAACCTCCGCCGCCAGGTCACCTTCAGCGTCTATCCGGTGGAAAACAACAACCTCACCGTGAAAGACAAGAAGGGGAGCATCGAAGTCACTCACATTCTCGGCGAACACCTAGCCGAGGCACGGGTGTTGGAGGACGAGATCGGCGATCCGATCATACCCGGCGACAGGATCCACACCGTGTTGTGGTCCGCCAACAAGCCGCGGCATTTCGCCCTGGCCGGCTTGATCGACATCGACGGCGACCGCGTCAGCGACTTGGACACGGTGGTCAACCTCATCCGCCTCAACGGCGGCGAAGTCGATTGTTACATATCCGACAAGGGCGAGAACAAAAATGAAATGGTCGGCGAAATCACGGTCAACACGACCATCCTGGTCCTCGGCGAAGCCCCGGACGAGAAGGGCGATCCGGCCCAGCTCTCCGCCTTTACGAAAATCCAAGATCAGGCCGACCTGCTCCGCACCCCAAAGGTTCAACTTGCCGACATGCTACAACAGATGGGCTGGAAAAACCTTTCCCCGGTAGTCCGATACGGACGCGGCGCGAATCCAAACGATTTCCGCGCCAAGCCGGACGACGGCGTGCCGCGCAAGTCAACCGGCAACGTCAGCGATCTGTATCGGAAGCGCGAGCCGCCCAAACAAGCGCCATCCGGCGGCAGGTATTACCGCTTCTAAGCGGCCGTTCAAAAACAACTTCGGTTTTTCGTGCGCCAACCGCCCTCACCCCCTGCCCCTCTCCCGCTTGCGGGAGAGGGGAGAAGTTATTGAACGGCTGCTAACGGGGTCGCGTTTGTGTTGGGGTGGCAGTTTTCCTGCCGCCCCAACTGTTTTCCCGCCGCCCCCAACTGTGGTCTTTGGTCTCACAATTGCCCGGGGGGGATTGCCACATCGCCTCGGGTGTCGATATAATCGACGCTCATGTCGCAACGTGCGACACCAGCCGTCGCTTTCGAGAGCCTCAGAAAACGACGCAACCGATTACATGGTGACAACCTACGGCGTCCGGGCGTTTTTTTCCATGTGCCGGCATCACAATTGCATCGCTGGTGTTTATATGCGCTTTAGGTATGCATTGGAAAGGAGTTTTCATGTCTTCGATTCTTTCTGCTGATGTCGCGCTGGAACGTGAGTTCCTCGGCATCCGCTGCCGCCTGATCGATTTGGCGGCGTCACTGGACCGCATCGACCGTTCGGCGGGCGGACCGCCGGACGATCCCCGTTTGGCGCAGATCCGCCGCGGTCTGGAAATCATCGCCTCTGACGGCCCCGATCGGGCCGAACGGGTGCAATTGGAGTTTTCGTTACCATACTAAGGATACAAAGATCAGAGGTCGGGAATTATTTGGGACTCTAACAAAACCACACCGCCCTCACCCTCTGCCCCTCTCCCGCAAGCGGGCGAGGGGAGTAATACTTGGACAACCGCTAATTTCCGTCCTCTGACCTACGACCATCAACCCTTCGCCCCTCACCATGTACTTCATCGAACCACACATACATATCGCTTCCCGGACGACCGACGACCTTCAGGCGATGGCCCGCGCCGGCTGCGTGGCGGTCGGCGAGCCGGCCTTCTGGATGGGCTACGACCGGACCAGCGTCGGCAGCTTTTACGACTATTTTCGCCAGCTTACCGAATGGGAACCGACCCGGACGGCAAGATACGGCATGCGCCACTTCACTTGGATCGGCGTCAACGCCAAGGAGGCCGAAAACGTTTCCTTCGCCCGGGAGGTGATGGAGAAGATGCCCGAGTTCCTCGACTTGCCCGACGTGCTGGGCGTCGGCGAGATCGGCCTGAATAAATGCACCAGCAATGAGGTCGCCACGTTGACCGCGTTGATTGACATCGCGCTGGAGCGCGGCGAAATGATGCTCTTTCACACGCCGCACCTGGAACACAAATTGATGGGCACGCGGATGATTCTCGATTTGTTGCGGAACGACAATCGCGTGAACCGCGACCGGGTGTGGATCGACCATTGCGAGGAACACACCATACGCCAAGTTCGCGACGAAGGGTATTGGGCCGGATTGACCCTTTATCCGACCACCAAGGTGACGCCGGAGCGGGCCGTCGACATGGTGGAAATCTACGGCCCCGAGCGGCTTTTGGTCACATCCTCGGCCGATTGGGGGCCTTCCGATCCGCTGGCGATTATCGCCTTCATGGCGGCCATGCGCAGCCGCGGACACGACGAATCGCTCATCCGCCGGATCGTCTACGATAATCCTCTCGAGTTCATGCGCCAGTGCGAACGATTTAAGTTCGGTGCCCCGCAGTAATGTCGCGTTAACCGGGGACCGTTAGTGCTTTGTCAAGACTAAAAATTGGGGCGCCACTGCTGGCTTGTCCAGCAGTGCAAGCACTTCGACCACTTCGAAACACTGCTGGACAAGCCAGCAGTGGCACTCATTTCGACAGTCGAACCCCAAAATTAAATCTTGACGCAGCATTAGTCTCCGGCTATTGCATATCGGATTCATAAGCTATTTATTCTCACCGACAAAGACTTTATCCCCGTCTTTCAAGCTGCTTTCCGGAGCGAGGACGACTTGCTCTCCCTCTCCTTCGGCCAAGCCTTCGGCGATTTCGACTTGTTCGTCGTTCATCAGGCCGACCTCGACCTTTTGCAGCACGGCGCGGCCTCCGCGGATGACGAACAGCCGCCAGGAGTTGTCGGCCGTGCGGAACAACGCCGAGCGCGGAACCAACAGCGCCTTCGGCTGGTCGTCGGTCAGAATCTTTACGCGTACCCGATAGCCGATGCCCAGGCCGCGCTCGGCCAACAGGCGTTCGAGTTCGCCGTCGTCGAAGCGGACGATGACCTTCACCCGCTGCTGCTCGACGCCCAGCGAGCTGAGCTTTGTAAAGCCGGCGGGATAGATGCGATGGACTTTCCCCCAAGCCCGGCCGACGGCCGGGCCGTAGATTTCCACCCGGTTGCCGACCTTCGCCGCAACCACGTCGAGGCTAAGCACGTCGGCCTCGATTTCCAGTTCCTCCAGCCGTCCGATTTCCAACAGAATCGTACCGGCCGAAAGGTATCGCTCGTTGGTGATCGGGCGGTCGAGCACGACGCCGTCGACCGGGCTGCGCATCTCTCCCCGTTCCTGGTCTAGCAACACCTGTCGCAGTTTGGCCTCGGCCTCGGCCTTTTGTTTTTCCAGCACCGCGCCGGAGAGCTTCTTGTGGTCGATGTACTGGAGGACCATCGAGGGCGTCAGGTCGGTGGCTGCGGCGACGGCGACCATCGCTGCGTGGACCAACTGGTCCTGCTTGTAATCGACGTCGCTTTGCACCTGGCTCAGTTCCGCCCGTTCCAGTTCGTCCTGGGTCCGCGCGCCGGTGGCGGCGAGCTGTTTGACGCGGGCCAGATCATTTGCGGCGTATTTCAATTTGGCCGCGCCGGCGACCATCCGTTCGGCGGCGGCCTTGACGGTGGCGGCGGTCGATTTGACGAATTGCAGGGTTTGTTGGTAAGCGGTTCTCTCCACGGCGACGTCGGCGTTTTCGGCAATGCTCGCCTCCAGTCGGCCGACGACTGCGGCGGCCTGGTCGACGGCCAGTTGAAGGTCGCGGGGGACGATTCGGGCGACGACCTGGCCCTTCTTAACCGTCATCCCTTCGACCAGCGCGATCGGTTCGATTCGCCCGGTGATGGGCATGGTGATCAAGTAGGTTTGTGGCAGGCGGGTTTTCGCTTGCTCGTCGACGAACTTGACAATCGGACCGACTTTTGCCCGGGCCGCCTCGACGGCCGTGCCCGCGGAAAATCCGCCCCTGAGGGCGTAGACGATTACCGCCGCGATCAAGACGGCGGCGATGATTAGCCAACGATTGATTTTCATGGTTGACGTTATTCCTGTATTTTTAAGGCGTCGAGCCAGTCCATTTTGTTGATCGACCGTTGCACGAACAAATGCGTAATCAGTCCGAAGATAATCGCCGTGACCATCGTCAGAATCCACAGTTCCGGCGCGGCGACGATCGGCATGCGGAACAGGTCGCTGGCGTATGCCTCGGCCGTGGCGAGCATGAGCAGGTATCCCAGCGGCATACCCAGCAGCGTTCCCAGAATAGTCGTAATCATGCTCTCGCGGAACAGCAGGCCGCCGACCCGCCAGGGTCCGTAGCCGAGCACGCGGAGCGTGGCCACCTCGCGCTGCCGCTCGGCCAGGCTGACCAGCGAGGCGTTCAGGATGCTGCCGAAAAAGACGATGCCGGCGAAAAGCACCAGCAAGAGGATGAAGATCGACTGCGTTTCCAGGACGGTTTCCAGGTTTTCGATCATGTCTGCCCGCGCGGCGACCGTCTGCACGGCGGGCAAATTTTTCAACGCCCTGTACAATGCTCCTCGGCTGGCCGGATCTCGCTGGACGGCCAACTGCACGCCGCTGACGGCGTACTCCTCATAGACCAATCGGCTGAGGTATTTTATATCGGCGTAGACGGCCGTGCCCAGATAGCTGTCGGAGATTTCCACCACCGGCACGTATCGCAGACGCTTCTGGCCCTTGACCGGCTCGAAGCCGACCAGACTGCCGCGGCCGACGCCCAACGCGTCGGCCAGTTGTCGGCTCATCACCAACCCGCGGGCGGGAATACGGAGCCGCCGCCCCGCGGCGTCGCGGGGGACGGTCAGCACGGCGTCGCGGATCAGTCCGGTGACGGCCCCTTTCTTTCGCCGCCAGCCGTTTATAAACGTGCAGGCGACGTTCAACGTCGGCTCGGCGCGGTCGACGCCGGGCAGCCTGACCGCTTCGTCCAGCGCGTCGCGGCCCCGTTCGTCGTTGAACGTCAGGTCGACGTCGCTCCGCATGATCCGATGGAATTGGAAGTCGATCAGCTCGTCGATCGACAGTTGCATCATAAAGGCGTTGATCAGCACGCAGGCGCCCATCGCCGCGGCGAAGACGCAGGCGGCGGTCCGCAGCCGGCTCCGCGTCGCGTTTCGCAGGACCATCCGCCAGCCGGAGCCGAGCGAACGCCAGAGCCATCCGACCCGCTCGATTAGGATAGCGCCGCCGCGTCTGGGAGGGCTTGGGCGCATGGCCTCGGCCGGATGGAGCCGCAGCACCGCCCGGCTGCCGCGAAAGCTGCCCAGCGCCGCGCATCCGGTGCTGACCAACATGCCGATCGCGAAAACGCCCCAGTACGGCCGGCTGGGCAACTCGGGAAACTGGTAAAAACGGCTGTAAAGATCGGTCAACAGCCGGGCCAGCCACCAGCCGAGGCCGCAGCCGAGCAGCCCGCCGGCAACGCCCACGATCAAGCCGAATTTGAGAAAGTGCCAAAATATTTGCAGGTCGCCGTAGCCGAGCGCCTTGAGCGTGCCGACCACGATCCGTTGCTGTTGGGCCAAACGGGCCAACAATACGTTCAGCACCAGCGCCGCTACGGCAAGGAAAATGCACGGCGTCACCACGGCGAAGGTTTCCAGCCCCTGAATTTCCTGGGTGAGAAATTTGTTCGACAGTTGGTCTTCCAAGGGGGTGGTCGTGAAGACGCCGTAAGGCGCGAGCATTTCCTCGGCCCGGCGGAGGACTTCGCGCGGATCGCCGCCGGCCGCCGCGCTGAGCCGGCCGAGAACCTGATTGGCCGATCCCTCAAAATCGAACACTTCCTCGGCGTAGGTCCGCTTCATGTAGAAGACGCCGAACCGCCTGTCGTCCGGGACTATCGCCCCCGGACCAATCAGGTAGACGAACTCGCTGCTGATGGCCGTCCCCACGATGAACAATTCCTGCTGCTGGTTGTTCAGCAACATGCGGATCCACTGGCCGGGACGCAGGCGATGGGCCTCGGCGAACTTCTCGTTGACGATCACCTCGTTGTCGCGCCGGGCGGTGAAATAACTACCCTCGCGGATAACGATGTCGTTTATGACCGGACGGCGACGGTCGGGCAAGGAATAGACCTGCCCGATGATCGGTTCGATCATGCCCGGCAAATCGACGGTGACGGCGTGTTGGATCCGCGGCCGCAGCTTGGCCACTTCCGGCATCTCTTCCAGTGGTTTCAGTTCGGCCAGGGGGGCCTTTCTCAGTTCGACGGAAAAATCGGCCATCCGGCACTGGGAGTAATACAACTGCTTGGCGTCGGCCAAGTTGATGTACGCCGAGACCATTGTGACCAGGCAGGTCACGCCCACCACGATGATGCCCCCCACGGCGAGCAACATGCCCAGATGCCCTCGTGCCTCGCGGAGCAGTTTGCGGTCGAGCACTTTCATGGACGGGGACCGTTGCTCAAGTGTGAACACATTACCAGACCACATCCTCCGGCGGCAGCGGCTGCGGATTGTCGTGCAATTCGACGATCTGACCGCTGCGGAGCCGCACAACGCGGTCGGCCACCTGGGCGATGGCCGCGTTGTGGGTAATCAAGATGACCGTCCTGCCTAATTGTTGCTTCAGGTCGACCAGGATCCGCAGCACTCGCTTGCCGGTGGCGAAATCGAGCGCCCCGGTCGGCTCGTCGCACAACAGCAGGGTAGGGTTCTTTGCCATCGCCCGGGCTATCGCCACCCGCTGTTGCTCGCCGCCGGAAAGCTGCGAGGGAAAATGGTCCTTTCGGTCGTTCATGTCGACCAGCCTCAACGCCTCGATCACATCCATCGGCTCCCGGCTCAGTTCGGTCGAAACCATCACGTTTTCCAGCGCGGTGAGGTTCGGCACCAAGTTGTAGAACTGAAAGACGAAGCCGACCGTATCGCGGCGGTAGCGGGTCAACTCGGCGGCCGAGAAGGCGGTGATCTCGCGGTCCTCGAACCAGACGCGGCCGGAGGTGACCGAATCCAGTCCGCCGACCAGATTCAGGATCGTCGTTTTTCCCGACCCGCTGGGGCCGACCATTACCAGGAACTCGCCGGCGAACACCTCCAGCGAAACGTCGCGGAGCGCCTCGACCTTGACTTCGCCCATCTGAAACGTCTTGTCGACGTTTTGCAGGCGGAGCAAAATGCGGCGCGGTTGGTCGGACGTTACGGTCATCGTCAATTTCAAGAATCGCGTGGCACGGCCGAGGGCGGCCGTGCTGCACAATAAAGGTTTCCAACCGCAGTACCCCTATAAAGAGGGTAGATTATGAGCAGGCGGTAGGCAAAATGTGATTATAGTAAAAAAACCTTGTGCAGGCAAAATCGTCATTACCGGGAGATTCGTCAATGCATATCGCCTATATACAATTCGCCCCGGCCTTGGCGGATTTGGAAGCAACGCTCGAACGGCTTCGCCCTTTTCTGGAAAAATGTGCGAACGCCGATCTGATCGTCCTGCCCGAACTGTGCAACTCGGGCTACAACTTCTCTTCCCGCAAGCAGGCGGCGGCCGCCGCCGAGCCGTACCGGCGGAGTCGGTTCATCGACGTCCTCGTCGAGCATTGTCGCCAGCGCGACTGTCGCGTCGTATCGGGCTTCAACGAACGGGACGGAGATACGCTTTTCAACGCCGCCGTTCTGATCGGCCCCGACGGACCGCTGGGGCGATACCGGAAGCTCCACCTGTTCAAGGACGAAAAGGACATTTTCGCGCCCGGCGACCTGGGGTTGCCCGTCTTCGACGTCGGAATGGCGAAGATCGGCATGTTGGTCTGCTTCGATTGGATTTTTCCCGAGACTTGGCGGGTGCTGACGCTTCGCGGGGCGGAGATTATTTGTCACGCGGCGAATCTGGTGCTGCCGGGCATGGCGCAGCGGGCCGTGCCGGTGCAGGCGATGATGAACCGGGTATTCGTCGTCACCGCCAACCGCGTAGGCGCGGAAGGCAGGTTGACATTCACCGGGGCGTCGCTGATCGTCGATCCGTTGGGCGAGGTGCTGGCCGCCGCGCCCCAAGAGGGACCGCACGCGGCCGTCGTCGAGATCAATCCGCTACGGGCGCGGGACAAAATGGTCACGCCACGGAACCACCTGATTTCCGATCGTCGCCCCGCGGAATACGCGGCGTTGGTGAAGTCGCCCGAGTAGCGGCGGATGGAATTGTCGTCGCGCGCGTCGCCCGATAGTCGCAACAAGACCACGGCCGCGCGGAGACGGTCCACGCGACCGGCTCGGTGATGCCGATCAAGAACACCAGGTTCGGCGGAAACTGCCCTGGTATCGCCATACTCAAGCATAGCTTTTTCCGGCTTTCGCGGGGGGGCGGCTATTTTTCAAGCGAGGCGTTCAACTTCCGCCAGACGGCAATCGATGCGGCCAAGTTTTCCCGCCTGTCGCCGGGGACCAGATAGCCTTGCAGGCCGATCGGACCGGAATAATGGACTTCGTCCAACGCTTTCAGCACTCGGGCGACGTCGAAGTCGCCTTCGCCGAGCCGTTGTATCAAGCGGTCCCAGCCCATCTCGTTCGTCTCGCCTCGGTCGGCCCCGTTGATGCTGACCAGGAACAAGTGCGGCGCCGCTTCGCGGATGCACCGTTCAAGGTTCTTTTCGTCGTCGATCTTGAGGAAATGGCAGAGGTTGAAAGCGATGCCGAGGTTTTTTCGCTCCACTTTTTTTACCAATCGCAGTCCGTCCTCGACGCGTTCGACGTAGTTGGATCTGTGCGGATAGAAGGCCGCGCGCAGCCCGGCGCCGGCGGCCATGTCGGCGATCTCGCGGGCGATCTTTACGGCCCGCTCGTCGTGGGCGTCGGAGGAGGGCCTGCCGCCGACGACGCTCAGCCAGAGGACGACTTCGCGCCCCTTGAGCTGCTCGACGGCGGTTTTCAGTTCGGCATCGTAGGGCGGTTTTTTCGGATCGACGTTCATCGACGTAAACACGCAATACATCTTAAGACCCTGCTCGTCGAGCGCCTCGAGCATTTCGGGTATCCGCTTCAGACCGGAGTAGCCGATGCCGTCGTAGCCAAGTTCCTTCAACATCCGGGCCTGCTCTTCGAGCGGGACTTCGCCGCGCCCGGCGCCGTTGTCGAAGGCGAAGAAGGGCCATTTCGGCTTCGCGTCGGAGGCGCCGTCGGCGGCCGCAGCGAGCGGCAAGAATGTCAGGCACAGTGCGAAGACGGCGGAAAATCGAAAAATCGCTCTCTTAGACATGGTGACACTCCTGATGTTTTATTGCAGTCGGAAAACGTCCGCCGGCTGCGTCCGGCGGGTTTGAAGCGCGCAATGATGTCCGCTCTTGCCCCCGCGAGCGCAGTCGCGGGGCGTTGTTCCATCATGTTGGGGCAACAGTTGAACTGCCGCCTCAGCAAAGCGGACGTAAACGTTCACGGGCTGGGGAGTGGCACATTTTTTCGCCCTTTCAAGTGCGAAAAATGTGCCTATCCCCCCTTCACCGCCTTACGCCGACGCCCAATTGCGGGCCGGCGGCAAGGCAAGCATCCCGTTCGCCTCGTCGTCGCCGATGAAACGTTCTTTGTCGGGATCCCATTCCAGCTTTCGGCCCAACCGGATGGCGATTTGCGCCAGATGTCCCAGCGAGGCGGTTCGATGCCCGACTTCGGCGTCTTCGAGGGTTTGGCCGCGTGTTTTCACGGCGTCGAGGAAATCGCGCTTCTCATGCTTCAGCGGGAAGTGTAGTTCATCGGGACCGATCTTGGAGGCCAACAGCGATTTCGGCTCGGCCTCCAGCGGCGTGCCCCCATAGCTGGCTTGCACCCAACCTTCCTCTCCCTCGAAGCGCGTATGGGGGCGGCCGGAATCGGTTTTACAGTTCAGCGTCACGCCGTCGGCGAATGTGCAGGTAAAATCAAAATCATTGCAGCAATCCCACAGGCTTCCCGGGGGTGGACATGCGCCGCTTCCCTCGACGGCCGTCGGACCGGTGCGGTCGGTGCCGTGACCCCATTGAGCAATGTCGTTCAGGTGCGTCGTCCAGTTGAGGATCATCCCGTCGCAGTAGTCGCGAATGTTCATCCAGCCGGGCCGCGCGTAGCCCTTGATCGGATGCACTCGTTGTTCGGTGTATGGACGCGCATGCGCCGGGCCTTGCCAAAAGTCATAGTCCAACTCCTCGGGGACGGGCATCTCGACAAACGGCGGCGATTCGTCGGCCCCCATCGGCACCGTGGTAAAAATCTTCCGCAGCTTGCCGATCCGGCCGTTGCGGACCAACTCCACCGCGCAATGAAAATTCTTTCGGGAACGGAACTCGCTGTCGGTGCGAAATACTCTCTTCTGCTTGGCGACCAAATCGGCCAGCAAACGGCCCTCGGCGATACTACGGGTGAGCGGCTTTTCGCAGCAAACGTCCTTGCCCGCATCGACCGCCATCATGGAAATCGGCACGTGCCAGTGGTCGGGCGTGCTGATCATCACGGCATCCACGTCGTCGCGGTCGAGCACCGCGCGAAAATCGACGTAACGAGGGCATTTGGGGACCTTGAATATCCGCTTTTTATTGCCCTTGTGATAATCGAATACTCGTTGGTCCGTGACGTTGAGCCGCCAGCGGTCAACGTCGCACAGGGCCGCCACTTCGCTGTCCGGTTGATCGATGAAGTATGGTAGGTTATAGGCCAGCACCTGGCGACCGACGCCGATCATGCCCACCGTGATCCGATTGCTCGGGGCCGCAGCGTCCTCCAGGCCGAGCGCCCGGGCGGGCACAATCGACGGCGCGGCGCAGGCGGCCGCCGCCGCCGAGGAGGCTTTCAGAAATGATCGCCGCGAAAAACATCGTTTGTCGTGCATGGTATTCCTTTCAATTTTTATTATAACCTTTCACGGTCCGGGGTCTACCGCTCGGGTCTCGACTTAATCAAGTAAAGCAGAACTAGGAAATCGTAGACCGCGTGGACCACGATCGGCACCAGCAGGTTGCCGGTCGCCATCCAAATGCCGCCCAGATAGATGCCGATCAGTCCGGCCAATACGGCATAGGCGGGCGTAATCGTATGCAACAGTCCGAAGAGGACGGCAGCCGCCGACAGTCCGATCCACGGCCCGGACGGATCGCCGATCCACTCGCACAACCCCGATTGCACAACGCCGCGAAAAAGGGTCTCCTCGCCCAGCCCGGCAAAGGCCGAAATAACCGCCAACTGCGCCGGCCGGCATTGACGAAACAGCGGAAGGATCATCTCGTCGATCAGCCGAACGATCTCTTTCAGCGGTCCCAGCGGAAATTTTATCGACAGCCAGAACAGCGCCAGCGGAGGCGCCGTGGCGACCAGCGCCAGCAACGCGTCTTGCGCCTTGAAGCTGAAGGTCTTCAAAGGCTCTATTCCCAGAAGCCATCCGAGGGCGATCGCGAGGACGAAAATTCCCCCCTCGAACGCCGCCGCCACTAGGGGGAAGTGTTTCATGAATGGGACTTCCTAGATTCAGGGCGCTGACCATTATCACATTGAATCGGCCGATCCGCCAGCATGTTTAGCAGCCGCCGGTGCGGCGGTTTGCGACGGAACCGGGCCGACGTTCCGTCGGCCGAGAAATTACCGAATGTCCCCGATCCTTGACGCTCCCCCGCCCGACTGATAAACTTTCCGGTTCCGTTTTTTGGGACAATTAACGAAGGAAGGGCGGCCATGAGCAGCAAATACGTATACTTCTTCGGCCCGCAGGAGACCGAAGGCGATGCGGCGATGAAAAACACCTTAGGTGGCAAGGGGGCGAATTTGGCGGAAATGGCGAAACTCGGAATGCCCGTCCCCGCCGGCTTTACTATCAGCACCGAATTTTGCACGGCATACTTCGCCGAAGGGAGGCAGTTCCCCCAATCGCTCCGCGACGAGGTGGCCGCCGCCATGCGTAAGGTTGAAGCGGCGATGGGCATGACCTTCGGCGACCCACAGAACCCTTTGTTGCTCAGTTGCCGCAGCGGGGCCAGACAGTCGATGCCCGGCATGATGGAGACCGTGTTGAACGTCGGCCTCTCGTCGAAGACGATCCCCGGGCTGGTCAAGAAGACCGGCAACGAGCGGTTCGTCTACGACGCCTACCGCCGCTTGATAATGATGTATTCCGACGTGGTCATGGAAAAGGCCGAGGACGTCGAGCCGGCCGAAGGCAAGGGCATCCGACTGCAACTTGAACACCTGATGACGCGGGCGAAGAAGAACGCGGCCAAAAAACTCGGCAAGGCGGCAAAAGACGTGCTCGACACCGACCTGACCGCCGCCGATCTGAAGCGGCTCTGCCTCAACTTCAAGAAGAAGGTCCAAGAGGTGCTCGGCCGCGAGTTCCCCGACGATCCGCAGGAGCAGCTTTGGGGCGCGATTGGCGCGGTGTTCAAGAGTTGGCAGGGGCGGCGGGCGGTATCCTATCGAAAGATCGAGAACATTCCGGCGGAGTGGGGCACCGCCTGCAACGTGCAGAGCATGGTCTTCGGGAACCTGGGCGAGACGTCGGCCACCGGCGTGGCTTTTTCCCGCAACCCCGCCACGGGCGACAATAAATTCTACGGCGAATGGTTGGTCAACGCCCAGGGCGAGGACGTGGTGGCCGGCATCCGCACGCCCAACCCCTTGAACGAAGAGACCAAGAACCCGCAAAACAAACATCTTCCTTCCCTGCAAGCCGAATGGCCGG
Source organism: Pirellulales bacterium (assembly GCA_016928165.1). Classification (GTDB taxonomy): domain Bacteria; phylum Planctomycetota; class Planctomycetia; order Pirellulales; family Thermoguttaceae; genus JAHIKV01. The sequence goes on from JAFGLH010000262.1 coordinate 38,390, forward strand.
AACTCTATCGGCAACTCGATGAAATCCGCTCCAAGCTGGAACACCACTACAAGGACATGCAGGACATCGAGTTCACGATCCAAGACGGCAAGCTCTATATGCTTCAGTGCCGCAACGGCAAGCGGACCGGCACCGCCGCGTTGAACATGGCGATGGACATGTTGGAGGAGGGATTGATCGACGAGCGGACCGCCGTTACGCGCGTCCAGCCGGCGCAGTTGGACGAGCTGTTGCACCCGATCGTTGACGCCGAGGCGGAGAAGTCCACCGAGCCGTTTTTGCACGGACTACCGGCCGGCCCCGGCGGCGCGTGCGGCAAGATCGTCTTCACTTCGGCCGACGCCGTGGCCGCCGCCCGCAAGGGAGAGAAGGTAATCCTTGTCCGCGAAGAGACCAATCCGGAGGACGTGGAGGGAATGCGCGCCGCCGAGGGCATTTTGACCGCTCGCGGCGGCATGACCAGCCACGCCGCGCTGGTCGCCCGCGGCTGGGGCAAGTGCTGCATCGTCGGCGCGGGCGAGGCCAAGATCGAGGCCGCCGCGAAGAGGATGAGCGTCGGCGCCATAAAGCTCAAGGAGGGCGACCTGCTGACGCTCAACGGCACGAAAGGCTGCGCCTATCAAGGGGCGCTGAAGATGATCGACGCCACCGAGAACCCCCGCTTCCAGGGCTTCATGCGACTGGTCGATAAATTCCGCGACATGGGCGTGCGGACCAACGCCGACACGCCCGAGGACGCACGGGTCGCCCGTGGCTTCGGCGCCGAGGGGATCGGCCTGTTCCGCACCGAACACATGTTCTACGGCGCCGGCGCCGACGAGCCGCTGTTCCTGTTGCGGAAGATGATCCTCAGCAAGAACGTCGAGGAGCGCAAGGCGGCGTTGGACGAACTGTTCCCCTTCGTCAAGAAGAGCATGAAAGACACGCTGGAGGCGATGGACGGACTGCCGGTGACGATCCGGCTGTTGGACCCGCCGCTGCACGAGTTCGTCCCCCAAGACCCGAAGAACCGGAGCGCGCTGGCCAAGGCGTTGGGCATCAGCCCCGCCCAGATCAAGAAGCGCGGCGAGGCGCTGCACGAGACCAACCCGATGATGGGCCATCGCGGCGTCCGGCTGGGAATCACCTATCCGGAAGTGACCGAGATGCAAGTCCGCGCGATCGTCGAGGCGGCCGCCGAACTGAAAAAGGACGGCCGCTCGCCGAAGCCGGAACTGATGGTCCCGGTTACCTGCGACGTCAGCGAACTGGACGTTACGAAGGTCGTTTTCGATAAGGTGAAGAAGGAGGTCGAGGAGCGGATGGGCATCGCGGTCGATTGCCTCTACGGCACGATGGTCGAGATTCCCCGGGTCTGTCTGCTGGCGGACAGAATGGCGAAGACGGCCCAGTTCTTCTCCTTCGGCACGAACGACCTGACGCAAATGACTTTCGGATTCAGCCGAGACGACGTGGGCGGGTTCCTGCCCGATTATCTGGAAGACAACGTGCTCGAGGCCGATCCGTTCCAAACGATCGACCAAAGCGGCGTGGGCCAGTTGGTCGAGATGGCGGTGGTCAAGGGGCGCTCGACCCGGGCCGACCTGAAGCTCGGCATCTGCGGCGAGCAGGGGGGCGATCCGGCCAGCGTCGAGTTCTGCTTCCGCACCGGCCTGACCTACGTCAGTTGCAGTCCCTACCGGGTGCCGATCGCCCGACTGGCCGCCGCCCAGGCCGCCATCAAGGCAAAAAAGAAGTAACCGCGATGTTTGACAATAGCGGCGGCGGCAGCGATAATATCCGCTAAAAGGGGATGTTATGAATCCGCGCGCCGCTGCTCTGATTGGATTGTTGCTGTGCGCACTGACGGCGCCCGTCGCCGGAAATCCGAGCGACGCTACGCCCTCGCTCGACGCGGTCAAATGGGCCGACGGACCGGTCTCTTTCCAGGCCCTGCGTGGAAAAACCGTCGTCGTGCTCGTCTACGCCACCTGGTGTCCGAAATGCAACAAATGGTCCGGCGAATTGTTCGCTCAACTTATAAAAGCGATTGCCGACAAGCCGGTCGTCGTGCTGGCGATCAACGCCGACAAATCGCCGCACAAAATTAAAGAGTATCTTACGCAGAGAGGCTTTTTCGCGCCGAATGTGATTCACGGTTACGATCCCTCGATGCCCGGACGGCTGGGCTTCCAAAGCAATCTTTTTCTCTACGTCCAATATCGTCCCGACGGCGCTCTTGGCGGGCGGGGCCAGGCCGGCTCGTACATAGCGGGCAGCGATCCGAAGCAATTCGTTCTGCCGGCCAAACTGGCCGCGGACAATGATCTCGGCAGCTTTTCACTGCTCAAGCCCGAGATGTCGGACGCCTTGAAACAAGCGATTTGGCCCTTGGAGATCGGCCGCTTGCCCGACGCCTCGTCGGTTGCGGCGGGGCAAAGACTGAGCCGCGAAGACCGCAAGGAGTTCGACGCCGCGCTGGAGAAACACCTGGGCGAAAAGCTCCGCTGCGTCGCCGAGTTGGCCAAGGGAACGCCCATCGAGCAATTCGAGGCATACGACGAGGCGAATCGAATCGCCGCGCTCTTCAAAAACACCGAGCAGGGAAAGGAGGCCCGCCGCTTGGCCGCCGAGTTGGGCAAAGACAAGGATTTCCGCCGCGAGTTGGCCGCCAAGCGGGCCTATGATCGGGCGATGAAATCGGCCGCCGCGAAACCCAACCTTGGAGAGCGGATCGTCAAAGCCTTCATCAAACGCTTCAAAGGCACCTACTACGCCGAACTGGCCGAAAAGGAACTTGAGGGCGAGCGGCAAAAAGACAAATGAAAATACTATCCCTTGTCGTGCTATTCGTTGGTTTCGCGGCGACCGTCTCCGCAAGCCGGGAAACTCGCGCCGAGTCGTCGAACGAGACGGCGGCTACGACGGACCACTCGCGGTTGATGGAATACATTTCGGCCGACGGCCGGTTGCTGCCGGTGCAAACGAAAGACGATTGGGATGCCCGTCGCCGACTGATCGTCGCCGGCATGGAAGAGGTCATGGGACCGTTGCCAAATAGATCGAACTTGCCGCCGCCGGAAGTGAAAACCCTCAAGCGTTTGGAAACCGATGATTTCGTCCGATACGAGATCGAGTACCGCGCCGAAAAGGACGATTTGGTGCCAGCACTGTTGTATCTACCGAAAAATCGCCCGGCCGGGCGCAAGGCGCCGGCGATGCTGGCCCTGCATCCAACTTCCAAGCATGGAAAAAAGGGGATCGCGATCGAAGACGGCGCGCCGCCGAATCGCGGCTACGCCACCGAGCTTGCCCGGCGCGGTTACGTCGTGCTGGCGCCCGACTATCCGACCTTCGGCGATTATCATTGGGACTTGAGCAAGAGCAACTACGCCTCGGGCACGATGCAGGGCATTTTCAACCACATTCGCGGCGTGGACTTGCTCTCGGCGAAGGAAGAGGTCGATCCGGAGCGGATCGGCGTTATCGGCCATTCCCTCGGCGGTCACAACGCGATGTTTGTCGGCGTCTTCGACAGGCGACTGAAAGTGATCGTTTCCAGTTGCGGCTGGACGCCGTTCCACGACTACTACGGCGGAAAACTCAACGGCTGGGCACAAGACCGCTACATGCCCCGAGTCCGCGAGAAATTCGGCTTGGACCCGGACCGCTTGCCCTTCGATTTCTACGAGGTGGCGGCGGCGTTGGCCCCCCGGGCGTTCTTCTCCGCCTCGCCGCTGCGCGACGACAACTTCGATGTACACGGGGTAAAGAAAGCCGAGCCGAAAATCCGCGATGTATATTCCCTGCTGGAAGCCGCCGATCGGCTGGAATTTACCTATCCCGATTGCCCCCACGACTTTCCGCCGCCGGTTCGACTTGAAGCATATCGATTCATCGACCGCGCTCTGGGGCATGAAAAGAGGGAAAATGGGGTTACGCAATAACAACTGAACAGCGGTTAATAAACCGCAAACGGCCGGAGAACGCCCCCCAAAAAAGTCTAATTTTTCCCACTTCTCAAAGCAAACCACTTCCCGTTTGGAAAAACTGGTCTTTTCCCGGTGGGCGGAATTTGGTACTAACCCGCCCGATTGTATTGCCGCAGGGAGTCTTTTCTCTGGAATCTAACCCCTCCGCAAGGGGACTCGCTATGAAATCACTACTGGTGCGCGTCGGGGCGTTGGGTGGTCTGTTTCTACTTGGTTGGATAGCCATCGCGCAGGCACAACGGGGCGGAGAACCGGTGGAAGGTCGATCGACCGCCGATTCGACCGCAGTTGCCTCCGACTACCGTTCACCGAGTCCGTCGTCAAAGCAACGGAATGTGAATCCATTGCGCGCGCCGGCTTCTGCGCCCCCGTCTTCGGATATTCCGGACGCCGAGCCGGATTTGGGCCGTCCGACGGCCGATCCCTTCGGGCTGCACAACCAATATCCGGTGAAGCCGACTTCGGCCGAAGAGCCGGCGTCCGCCGGGCCAAACCTTGTTCCGATAGAGGCGCCGGTGCGGCCGGAAAATCGATACTCGGCCCCGCCCCCCGCGGAGGCCGCCGTTTCGGCGGAGCGGGAACCGGCGCCGTTTCAGGCCGATCCATACGCCATGCCGGCCAATATCACGCCAATGTCTCCGCCGGGCGGTTTTGCCGAGCGGGCGCCGACCGACGCCGAAGGGACCGGCCGACCGGGCAATCCCCAACTGGAAGGCATCCAAAGTCCGCAACTGACCGTTCATAAAGTAGCGCCGAAGGAGATACAAGTCGGCAAGCCGGCCGCCTTCCGCGTCGTGGTCCGCAACATCGGCCAAGTCCCCGCCTGCGACGTCGAGGTCCGCGACCAAGTACCGCAGGGGACGCGGCTGTTGAAGACCGAGCCGCAAGCTAAAGCGGGTGTCGGCGGCGAATTGACTTGGACGCTGGGCACGCTTCAACCGGGCGAAGAGGCGGCTGTCGAAATGCAACTCATGCCCACCACCGAGGGTGAGATCGGTTCCGTGGCCGCGGTCCGTTTCGGCGCGGAGGCCACCGCCCGCAGCATCGCCACCCGGCCGCAACTGGTGCTGGAAACCGCCGCGCCGGAAAAGGTGCTGATCGGCGATCAACTGACGCTTTCGATCGTGGTTTCCAATCCTGGCACGGGCGTGGCGAGCGGCGTGGTTTTGGAGGAACGGATCCCCGCCGGATTGCATCACCCGGCCGGCAATGAACTGGAATACACCGTCGGCGACCTGAAGCCGGGCGAGAGCCGCAAGCTGGAACTGCCGCTTGTGGCTGATCGCGCCGGACGGATCGTCAATCTGTTGACCGCCCGCGGCGACGGCGATCTCCGCGTGGAAAACAAACGTGGTTTGGAGGTAATCGCTCCGCAACTGGACGTCGCCGTCGCGGGTCCGAAACGCCGCTACCTGGAGCGGCAAGCGACGTATCAACTGTCGGTGGCCAATTCCGGCACGGCCCCGGCCGAACAGGTCGAGTTAGTGGCTTCGTTGCCGGCTGGGTTGAAGTTCGTTAGCGCGAACAACGCCGGCTACTACGAGGAAGCAACTCGCTCCGTGCATTGGCGGCTGGAGAAACTCCCCGCCCAGGAGGTCGGAAGCGTCGAGTTGGTGACCTTGCCGGTCGAGGCCGGCGAGCACGCCATCCGGCTCCGCGGCACGGCGGAAAAAGGGTTGGTCGCCGAGAAGGAACAACCGGTGCTGGTCGAAGGCATCGCGGCGATTCTCTTCCAGGTGGCCGACCGGGTCGACCCGATCGGCGTCGGCGGCGAGACCGCCTACGAGATCCGCGTGATGAACCAAGGCTCGAAAGCGGCCGCGAACGTGCAGCTTGCGGTCCTCTTGCCGCCGGAGCTTCAACCGGTGTCCGCCGAGGGGCCCGCCCGACACGCCGTGGAAGGGAACCACGTCTTTTTCGAGGGGCTTGCCCAACTGGCGCCCAAGGCCGAAACCGTCTATCGCGTCCGGGCGAAGGCCCTCCGCCCCGGCGACCTGCGGGTCAACATGCAACTGAAGAGCGACGACATGCAAAGCCCTGTGACCAAGCAAGAGAGCACGCGGGTCTACGCCGAAGAGTAGAATGCAAAGGCCGGTCTACGGAGCGAGGACTTCGATTTCATCAAAAGGGCGAAAATCGGAGTGATTCAGCGTATATATCTTGCGTACGCCGTTGCCGAGCATTGCCGCAACCAATTGCACGTCAAAAGCCGCCCCGCGTGTCGCTGGGCATCGTCTCATCAAAGCGACCCAACGTTCCACTAGATCGACCGGCGTCGGCAACAGCAACAAGCCGGTCATCGAGATAAAGCGTTCGATGGCGTCAAGGGCCTCTGCCGGCCGACGCGGTGGAGAAATGCGACGATCATCTGTGACCACAGCATAAAATTCCACCAAATTTTGCGGCACTACACAGAGCTTGATTTCTCCCGCCTGGGCGCTGTCCAGCAAGGATCGTGAATGTTAATGATGCGGAGAATCCCGCAGCACGGCGTACACCAGCACGTTTGTGTCTACCAGCGCGAGTTCATCGGACATCTTCATAAAGCTCCCTGCGAGTCAAATCGCCGATCACTTTTCCCGGCCAGATGGGCAAATCCACCGGCGGACGGGGATTTACCGGAGTATGCACTTGCTCTCGCACCGCCTTGACGACAACTTCCAACGATCGCACTACCGGCTCGGGCAATCCCTCCACGTTAATCGTTTTCATGCCTGCCACCTCGTTCTGATTATTTCGGACCAACACAGGCAATCCAGACGACCTGTCATCAACAGAATACAGGCGCGCATTGCGACGGTCAATCATATTTTGGGAGAGCCAATAATTCTTGGCGCGTTCGTTTCAATGCGTTGCTGGATTATTTGCCACACCCCATATTTGTCGGAGGTTCAGCACCTTTGTTGCGTATCATTTCCGTTCAGAAAGCTCTTTCCACCGCAGCGATTGAAAGACTTTTTCCTTCCCGTCGATAACGCGGACGATCAACGCTGCCGCGTCAGGCTCATCCTCGATCAATTTCAATCCATCCTCGGGGCCAAGCACGCAGAGGGCCGACGAATGCGCGTCGGCGGTCGTGCCGTTCTTGCACACCACGGTCACGCTCATCCGCCCGGTCAAAGCCACTCCGGTCCGCGGATCGACAATGTGCGAATAGCGAACGCCGTCAATCACGGCGTGTTGACGCAGATCGCCGGAGGTGGAAACCGAGCGGTCGGCCAGCGACAAGTATTGGCGCGGCGGGGCATTCTCCACGGGCGAAGCGACGCCGATCCGCCACCCGACCCGATCCGGCGGCGGATCGCCCAGGCCGAGGTTGCCCCCGGCGTCGATCATCATCCGCTCGACGCCGCGTCGCCGCAAGACCTTCATCGCCTCATCGACGGCGTAGCCTTTGGCGATTCCGCCCAGGTCGAGCCGCATATCCGGCCGCATCAATTCGACCGTCCGGCGATCGGGGGCCAGCTTCATTAACCGATATCCGACCTTCGCCCGCGCCCTTTCCAACGCAACGGACGAAGGAAACTCCTTGGTGTGCCTGGCGTTGCGCCATAGCTTGACCAGCGGTCCGACGGTTGCGTCAAACGCCCCCCGCGAACGCCGGGCGATCTCCTGGCTACAGAGCAACACTCGCCACAGATCGTCGCTGACATGCACTGGGTGCCCCTCCGAGGAACTATCGCAGAGCCGCCGCAGCTCGCTGTTTGGGTCATAATCGCTGAGAATGGCGTTTAGCTCGTGAAAACGAGCGAAAACGGCCCGCGCGGCCTCGCTGGCGACGCGCTTGTCGCTTGTGTATAATACGACCCTGACGGGCACGGCCATTTCGACTTGCGTAAACTCGAACCGCTCGAGCGCCGCGACCGGCGAAACGGCCGTCAGCCCCAGACTGACTAGAGTAGCCGCACTCAACCAACCCTTTGATATACCTCTCATCAATCATCCCGCCGCAAGTTGTTGGTTGCGTTTTCGATCCGCGTCGGGCGCCGCCGATATTACAACGGAGCGAACTGCATATGTATAGAGTAATCCGTCGTCGAGGTGTTACGCAACAGCTACTTGATTTTATATGTGTCTTGGTTATCGCCGCTACAGTGGGCTGCCGGCCGAGCGAGAGCAAACCCCGACCGGAACCGGAAAAGCCGAATGTAGCGCAGCCGCACTCGGCTGCGAAAGATTCAGCCCAGCCGCCCCCGGCCGCAGAAAGCAAATCCGAACCGGCGGTTCCCGAAACGGTCGCTCCGCAGAAGAAACCCGAGACTCCCGCCGCGCCGCCTGCCGAGATACCCGCCGCGCCGCCGGCAGCGACCGATCAGACGCTCGAAGTGGCCGTAAAGTTGATGCCCGCGCCGGTCGAAAATCCGGCCTCCGAGGCCGCGGCGGAAAAGGACATGAAGCCCTACGCCGAGCGGATCACGGGCACGGACGTGAGCTTCGAGATGGTACCGATTGCCGGCGGCGTCTTCAAGCTCGGCAGTCCGCCCGGCGAAGGAGGCCGGAAAGACGACGAAGGGCCGCAAGTCAAAGTAAAAATCGAGCCGTTTTGGATGGGTAAATGCGAGGTCACCTGGAACGAGTTCGAGTTGTGGGAATCGGGCCTGGACAAACAACGACGCGAGGCCAAAAAGGACTACGCGCCCAACGTTTGGGACAAGACCGCCGACGCCCTGGCGATTCCCACCCCGCCCTATTCCGACATGACTTTCGGCATGGGCAAGGAGGGTTATCCGGCCATCTGCATGACGCAATTCGCCGCGAAGTTGTATTGCAAGTGGCTCACCGCCAAGACAGGACGCTACTATCGCCTGCCGACCGAGGCCGAGTGGGAATACGCCTGCCGGGCGGGAACGGAAACCGCCTACTCCTTCGGCGACGACCCGGAAAAATTGGACGATTACGCCTGGCACGCCGACAACAGCGAGGAGCAATATCATAAAACGGGCGAGAAGAAACCCAACCCCTGGGGACTTCACGACATGCACGGCAACGTCTGCGAATGGTGCCTCGACGAGTACGTCGCCGACCGCTACTCGCAGTTGAAGGGCAATCCGGTCGAAAGCCCCTTGAACGTCGTCGCCAAGTCTTATCCCCAGGTAGTTCGCGGTGGGGCGTGGACCGACGAAGCGGAGCTGCTCCGCAGCGCCGCGCGTCGCCCGTCGAACCCGCAGTGGAAAGAGCAGGATCCGCAAATCCCGCAGAGCATCTGGTATTTCACCGACGCCGATTTCGTCGGTTTCCGCGTGGTCCGGCCGTTGCGAGTTCCCACGCCCGAAGAGGCCGCGCGATACGAACTCACCGAGTTCGAGAAGCAAGAGTATCTCGATTACCAAGAGGCCCAGGCGGGTAAACAGTAGAGGGGAAAGGAGAGAGGGAAGAGAGAGGAGGGGAGAGTGAAACGCCCCGCGACTGCGGTCGCGGGGGCGGCGTACCGCTTGCGACTTTGCAATAATTCATCTATCACTTTTATTTCGGAGCCACAACCATGAACGATAAGAAACCTTCCCGGCGCGATTTTCTCCGTGGAACCACCGCGGCGGCTGCCGGAGTCGCATTGGCCGGCGGCTTGAACGTCGCCCGAACGGCCCACGCCTCCGGTAGCGATCAACTGAAGATCGCGCTCGTCGGCTGCGGCGGCCGCGGGCGCGGCGCGGTGATGAACTGCCTGCAATCGTGCGACAACGTCAAGCTGGTGGCCTTGGCCGACGCCTTCGAGGACAATGCGAAGATCAGCCTCAAACTGTTGCGAAAGGAAGAAAAAATCGCAGCGAAGATCGACGTTCCGCAGGACCGGATATTTTTCGGTTTTGACGCCTATCGTCAGGCGCTGGCGACCGATCCGGACGTGGTATTTCTGGCCACGCCGCCCGGCTTCCGGCCGATCCACTACGCGGCGGCCGTCGCGGCCGGCAAGCACGTCTTCATGGAGAAACCCTGCTGCGTCGACGCCTCCGGATTCCGCTCGTTTATGGAGACCAACAGGCTCGCCGACGAAAAGGGCCTGAAGGTGGTCGTCGGCCTGCAACGCCGCTACAGCCGACCCTTCATCGAAAAGGTAAAGCGAATCCAGGACGGCGCCATCGGCGACCCGATGCTGATGCGGGCCTATTGGAACTGCGGCCCGATTTGGGTCCGCAAACGCAAACCTAACCAGAATGAAATGGAATACCAAATGAACAACTGGTATCACTTCGTCTGGCTTTGCGGCGACCACATCGTCGAGCAACACGTCCATAACCTCGACGCCTGCAACTGGGTCAAGGACGCGCACCCGGTCGAGGCCAACGGCATGGGCAGTTGCCACGTCCGCGACAATCGCGGCATCGGACAGATTTACGACAACCACTGCGTCGAGTTCACCTACGCGGACGGCACGAAATTGTACAGCCAATGCCGCCAACAGCCGAACACCTGGGAACAGGTTACCCAATTCATCCACGGCGCCAAGGGCGTGATGGAACTGCACTGCCGCGCCGCGGACGACGAGCGCACCAGCAGCGACGGCCACGGCTCCGACGGCTACGACCTGGAGCAGATCGCATTGATCGACGCGATCCGCAACGGCACGAAACGCAACGACGGCTGGTACGGCGCGACCAGCACCTTCACCGGCATTTTGGGCCGCATGGCGACCTACTCCGGCAAGCTGGTTAAGTGGGACGAGGCCGTGGCGGGCGGGCCGGACGAAATGCCCAAACGCTTCGCCTTCGACGCCGATCCGCCGGCGATGCCCGACGCCGACGGCAATTACCCCATGCCCGTGCCGGGCTTATACAAGCCGTATCGGACGTAGAACGGATTTCAATCCGTTCCCGGCACGTGCCAAGTTGATTTATTTCATCCGGCTTTGTTGCGCCAGATGGCCCCGCAAATGCGGGAATAAATCCTTATAGAACGCCATTCGCTCGCGATAGATCGCCTGTCGGGCTGGTTGCGGCGTGAACTCGCGTCCCCGCGTGGCGAGCAGTGCGGCCCCCTCGGCCGGCGATGCGAACTCGCCCGTGGCCGCGCCGGCGATTATCGCCGCCCCCAACAGTCCGCACTCGGTATACTTGGCGCGGACCAGCGGCACGCCGTAGACGTCCGCCTTGATTTGCAGCCAGGCATCGCTCCGCGCCCCGCCGCCAGTGGCAATCAACTCCGAGGCGTCGATCCCCAGCGGCCCCAATCGGTCGAGGGCCTCGGCAAAGTAATACGCGACGCCCTCCATGATCGCCTTGAGTATTTCGCCGCGGTCGGTCGATGCGCGGAGGCCGAGAATCACGCCCGACGTATCGCTGATGAAATCGGGCGAACCGGTCGGCGCGAAACAAGGGAGCACGAACAAATTGGTCGGCTCGGGTGGCATCTCGGCGGCCAGCGCGTCGTAGATGTCCGGCTCGTCTTTCCGCTCGACGGCGAAGGTGTCGCGGAACCAGCGCACCAGCGACCCGGCCTGGTTGAAGAGAAAGCTGACGAACAGCCCCGGGGCGACATGGTGTTGAACGTTCATTCCCGCGGCCAACATTTCGGCCGTGGCCGGGACCTTTTCGTAGACGGGGGTAATGCACTCGAAGGTCCCTATTCCGTCGACCGCGCGGCCGGCGGCCGCAATGCCCGCCCCCAAGGCGTTACAGCACTGGTCGTGTCCGCCGACGACCACTTTAACGCCCTTCGGCAAGCCGAGTTCTTCGGCAAGGCGATGGTCCACCTCCCCGGCCACCGTCCCGGCGGGCAAACAGCGGGGCAATTTCTCTCGGTCCAACCCGCAGACCTCCAGCAGTTCCTCGGACCAATCCTCGCGGCGGATGTCGAACAGCAGCGTCCGATTGGCGTGCGAATGGCTGACGAACGGCTCGCACCCCAGCGCCATCGCGGTCAGGCCGTCCCAAAGCAGGAACCGGTTGGCGCCGCGGTAAAGTTCCGGGTCGTTGTCGCGGAGCCAGCACAGCTTCGGCATGGTGTAGCCGGCCGAGAGAATGTTGGGATTAATCCGGTAGACCGCCTCCGACCCCATTTCCTCGCCGAGCCGTTGAGCGTAGCGGATGCCCCGGGAATCGGAGGAGAGAATGCTGTTTCCGAGGATTCGCCCGTGCCGGTCGACCGGCGTGGCGGCCTCGCCCAGCGCGCTGACCGCCAGGGCGGCGATCGGATCGGCCCGCGCGGCGGCGGCGACTTGGGCAATCACATCCTTGATTTGACGGACCACCGCGGCGCTGTCCAACTCGGCCCAATCCGGCCGTGGATGCAAGGTGGGGTACTCGCGATAGGCGTCGGCCAGAACTTTGCCCGAGCCGTCGAAGGCGGCCGCCTTGACGCCCGTCGTCCCCACGTCGATCCCCAGCAGGCTCATACGATAGTCACCTCGTGGCCAAGGTATCGAGCAAGCGCCTCCCAGACCGGGGCCGCCAGCCGGCCGCCGGCGACGCTCACGTGGTGTCGATGGCCCAGATAGCCGATCGTTTGCAAGACGGTCTGCAAGTCGGGGATCTCGGCCGCCGCCGCGCAGCCGAAGAAATCATCGGGGATTGGATCGTCGGTGAAACGCCCCTCGCCGAGATAGAACTCCAGCCGCCCGTCGCGGGTCAGCATGGAGCCGAAGGTCATCTCCATCGGCTTTATCCGGCCGACGTTGCAGCCGAACGAGCAGCCCGGGGGCAGGGCGTTGTCGAGAATCGAATGGGTGACGATGCGTCCTCGGCCGGTCATCAGGCTCCAGGGTACCGGACCGCAATGGAAGAGGATGCACTTGTCGGGCTGATCGGCGTAGTTATTGTTCCAATCGAGGCAGATCGCCGGGCCGTCCGAGGCGGCGGCCAGGGCGTGCATCGCCACGGCGCTGCCTATGTCCACTTCGCAGGCGGCCGAAATGCCCCGGTCGTTCAACTCGCCCATCAAGACGCACGGCGAGACGTGCAACTGCTCCTGGATCTCGGTCCAGCAGCGCAGCGCGATCGCGTCCAAGTGCAACTCGTCGATGTATTGATCGAGCACCACGCCGAGCCGGCTCAGCATGGCGAGCGCTTCGGGCGGAACGCCGCTCCAATCGGCCGCGGCGCGGAGCTTCTCGGCCTTCGCCTTGACCTCCGCCGCGTCTTCGCCTTGTCTCCTCACCCGCTCGAAAACGGCGGAGAGATCAACTGTTTCGGTGGTGATGCCGGCCTGTTGCAGGGCCAATTCGTCGATCCGCACGGTCTTGAACGGCGTGGTCCGCGCGCCGAAGGCGCCGACGGTCATTCTTTTCAGCGCGGCGGTCGCCCGGCAGAGCCGATCGAAATAGTCCACCTGCCCGGCGAACTCGGCGGCGGACGGATGGACCGTGTGCGGCGGCAGGGCGGTGAACTTTACCCCGTATTGACCGAACACGTCCATCACCGACAGTTTGCCGCAGAACGAATCGCGCCGCAGCTCGGGGGCCATCTTGTCCAGCTCGTCCGGATATGCCTGCACCAGAATCGGCACGCCGGCGTCTTGCAGCGCGGCCACCGCGCCGGTCTCGTCGCCGAAGTTTGGCAGGCAGAGGACCACGCCCTGATACTCGCCCTCGTGTCGGCGAAGAAACTGGGCGTAAACGCGTCCCTCCTCGGGCGTCTCGACCGCGCCGTGGCGGGTGGCGTCCTCGTCGAGCAATAATACCTTGTGGCCCATTCGTTCCAGCGACTCGCGCATCTCGCGCCGCGCCGCCGCCTGGAGCGAGGCGGGAAAGAATCCCCGGTTGCCAAAAAACAGGGCAAAAGTCGATTTCCGCGACACGGCTGACGGTCCTTTTCAAAAAAAGCAGGGTGCATCGTGGACGCACCAAAGATTACTTCGATCCACGCTTGCAGAGCGGGGAGGTCAACAGGCCGACCAGAATCGCTCCCAAAACACCTACAATTATTCCCACCTTAACAAAAGCCACGAAATTAAACCACCGGTCCATCGGGTAGAAAGCTCCGCAAAGGACCGCAATTCCGCATATTCCAGCGCTCAGCAGCGGCCCGCAGATCAAAGCCAGCAGCGTCAAGGCGAGGTACCGCCGCCGGCCTGAACGACCGGGTCGGCGGAGAAAGACGACGATCAGCAAGGCACAAATCAAAATCCCCACGCCTACTCCCGTGAGGAATTGACGCGGCGGCGGATTGGCGAACAGGGAGCAATCCATTCGCTACTTCGCCTTTTCCCGGTTCTTAAGATCGTCCAGGACCTCGTCCGGAAAGGCGCCTGGGTCGTGGGCGTCCGTGGGGGCGTCCGCCGCCGGCTTGTCCGCCGCCGGTTTCTCTTTCTTTTTGATCAGTTCGGATCGGGTAAGGTGGATTTTCTTGTACACGTCGTTCGAGATGACATAATACCAACCGGCGAAGCGGGCGTTCAGCTCGGCCACGCGATTTTTCCCCTCTTCGACGAGCAGGTCGTATTCGTCCTGCTTCCGCTGGTTGTCCTTTTCGATCCGCTCCCGTTCGATCTTGATTTCGGCGGGGGTTTTTGCGGGTGGTTCGGCGGGCTTTTCCTCGTCGCTCTTTGCCCCGTCCGGTTTGGCCTCTTCGCCTTCTTTTTTGGAATCCCCCTCCGCCGCGGCCTCTTTCGGTTGTTCCGGGGCCTCTTTCGCGGCCTGGGGCGACGGCGCCTCGTCGGGCAACGGCTCGAACTGCGGCTTGGGGATAATCTCGGGATTGAACTCGGTCATCACGAACAGGTAGCGGTTGACCCCTTTGTCGGCGTCCTTGCCCGGTTCGCCTTCGGCTGATTTTTCCGTCTCGACCGGCGCGCTGCCGGTCGCTATTTCGCCGAAGCGGAGTACGTATTCAACGCCGTCCTTCATCGTAACGCGGACCTCGCCCTCGTTGGAGAACAACTCGACGCGGTCGTTCAATTTGGCCACGAAAAATCCCTTTCGGGCCAACGATTCGACGGCCTCGTCCCGGTTGATGAAATCGGCGTCGGCCTTCAAGTCGGCGCTTAGCCCGGCCGGCTTGGGACTGACGTCGACGATCTTCAGATCGTCCAAGGCGGCGAGCATCTCGTTCAATTTATCGGTATTCAACTCCTCGTCTTCGGCCGGTTTGACCGGTTCCCACTTGCCGGCGGCGAACTTCAAGTCCTCAATCAGTTTCCAACGCTCTTTGCCCGCGTCGTCGTAGGAGACGCGAATCTCGCCGCGTTGGATCAGTGCCCCGTTCAACTCATCTACTGAATAGTCGCGGAGCCACAAGCGGCGCACGTCCCAACTCTGGATGTCCAACAGGTTTCGCTCGATCCAGTCGTCGAACTTCGTCGACAACGCCGAAGTGTTCAATTCGACGACGTAGATCGGGTTTTCGCCGACTTTGCGGACGTAGCGCTGCTCCGCAGTCGCCTTGGCGTCTTGATCCGTCCGGGCTTTCTTGCCGATCACCAGGTCCAGCAGGGTCTTGCCTTCAGCGTCGCGCATGACCACCCGATCGCCGACTCCGGTTGCCCCGACGCGGAGCTTTTTCGGATCGGGCTCGACGACGCCGAACTCTTGTTGATCGCCGCGTTGGTCTCCGGCCACTTCGAAGATTCTCAGGCCCATCAGCGCGGAAGCCGCGTCGGCCACGCGGTCCTTGGCGTCGGCCGGGTAGTCGTAGTGCGAGGGGATCACCCAGCGGGTTTTGCCCTTCACTTCCTTCTGGGCGACCTCGAACGAGATCACCTCGGCCGACTCCTCATTGTATTTGACGATCTCCACGCCAGTCACGGCCAGAGGGTCGTCGAAATCGGGATAGAGCGGCTTTCCGCGTTGGTCTTCCGGGTCGATCATCTGCGCCTTCGGCAGAGTGAATATCACCACCAGCGCCACCACGGCGGCCAAGGCCACGAAGGTCAGCGTTTTCGTTGTTTCGTTCATGGGGAAAACGAGTTGTTGGTTTTCGGTTTTCGGTTTTCAGTTTATGGGACGCGACCGGCGGTCGCGGCTTCTTATCGCAAACGGGCGCGGGCTACTCCTTCCCGCTCGCGGGCGCGGCGCGAGAAAAAGACAAAGACCGCCACCAACAGCGGCGGGATCGGCGGCAGCAGCACCGCCCACAACTTGTATTGGTCCTGCACTCGCTTGATTTCCAAGTTCAACTCGGTCTCGCTGCGGTTGATTTCCCGGTCCTTCTCGCGTCGGGCCTGTTCGAGCTTGGCCTCCATCTTGCGTTCCAACTCCTGCTGCTTCATGCCCACCACGATGGCCAGGTGTTGCAGGTCGATGTTTTTCTGATTTTTCAACTCGGCGAGGGTCTTTTGCATTGCCTCCTCTTCCTGCGTTTTGAGCCTTTCGTACTCCTCGGTGAACTTCTTCCGCGCGTCGGCGGCTTCCTTGCGGGCTTCCTTGGTGCGATCCTCGATGCGGGTCAACGTGCGATGGACCGGACGCCGCTTGCGAATCTCGATGAAACGCGGATCGCCGGCCAGGGAATCCAACGCATTGAGTACGAACGTGACGTTGTCGAAGTCGAAATGCACGCCCGCCTCCGGCACGTTGCCCTGCTCGCGGAGGCGGAAGAAGTCGCGGGAAATCATGTCGATGTCGGGCGCCAGCACGACGTCGATCTCCACCTCGCGCGGCTCGGCCGCCTTGGCCTCTTCCGCCGCGTCCGGTTTTTCGGGTTCCGCCGGCGGATCGAGCGCGATCTTTCCCCGGATACGGGCGGCCTCGACGTAAGACTCGCCCGTGGGTATCTGCCGGCGGTTTGGATTCAAGCCGCCCCGCGGGCCGAAGGGCGTCATCTGCATGATCTCGCTGAAAAGGACCGTGCCGGTCTGTTCACCGGTGCGGACCAGGGGGATGAACTCCAGATCGGCCGAGCCGGATTCGGCAAGGTAGCCTGGAAACGGGAAAAGCATCAGTTGCAAACCGGCGCTGATCGGATCATCCTGATTGAACGGGCGAAATCCGTCGTATTCGGAGGATTTGTTGTTTTCTTCGCGAGATACTTCATTTCCGCCTTTCAGATCAACCGGCTGGGGACCGTGGCAGGCATTGTCGATAAAAATGAACTCGGTCGGGAACTGACTGAACTTCGGGAATGGGTTGTAATCTTGCCAGACGATCAAATCGGCGGGGAACCGCACGCCTAGAAGACTCCAGAGCGGCTTGATGTCCCCCTTGGGCAACGGCTGGCGGGGCATGAACATGGCGTTCATCCCTCCCGGCGGCATCCTGGGCGCGCCGGTGCCCGGCACGCTCGGACAGAAGACCGGGGCCGGGTCCTCGAAGATCGCCGTCGCCTGGCCGCCGCGGACAGCCGCGATGAAGTTCTTCATCGCTTCCGGGTCCAACGACGACGGCTGAACGGCCAGCAGCACGTCGTAACGATCGGAAATCGGCTTGGTCGGATCGACGCGGACCACCTCGTATTGCTTCTTCAATTCGTCGACGATCGGCCAATCGGGGTCGGCCGACATGCTCTGCATGTTGAAGCCGCCGAACAGTTTGGCGTCGGTCTCCAAAACGCCGATCTTTTTCCGTTCCTGCTGGGCGACGGTGCAGATCGAGCGGATCAATTCGTACTCGGCCGGTATGCCGCGGTCGAAGTATTGGACCAACGGTTCCCCGGCGCCGCATTTGATCGCCACGTCGAGGAAGATGTAATCGACGGCCAGCGCTCCGTGGCTGAGCGTGGTGACTTCGTGCGGCTCGATGCCGAATCGCTCCTCGGCCAAGGCGGCTTCCTTGCTGAACCGCTCGGTGGCGTGAATTTCAACTTCCAGATTGTTGCCGCCCCAGGCTTGCAACTCCCTCAGCGCCGAGAGTAGATTCAGCCGCGTCTGCACGTACGACTCGGGTACGACAGGGCTGACGTAAGCCTCGATCCGCACGGGCCGCTCCACTTTCAAGTCGTGGAGCAACTCGCGGGTCGGCTTCGAGAGCGAACTGAGCTTTTCGTAGGTCGCGTCGCACCGCAGGTCGTGGTGGCGGAAGAAGACCACCGTGGCCGACGCGATTACAACCAGCGACAACGCTCGGACGAGGTAGTGGCCGGCCTGCTCCCAGCGGTGCAGGCCGCTGAACCAATGCCGTCGCCCGATCAACACCATGCTCAGGTAGAGCATCACTACGACGATCACCAAAAAGTAGACCACCGAAGCGAGGCTGATCACGCCGTGCGCGAAGTCGTCCATGCGGCTGCCGATGCTCCAACTCTTGACGGCCATGGTCGCTTGACGCCCCAGGCCGCCGAGCATCGCATCGGTCTGGGCAAGTGCGACGAGGGGAATGTTGAACAACACGCCCAAGACGAAGCTGATGGTGATGTTGGCGGTGAGGAAGGAGGCCACCAATCCGATGGCCAGCATTGCCAATCCGACGAGCCAGTAGCCGACGTATGTGCCGAGGAACAGTCCCACGTCGGGATTGCCCAGCCAGGCAAGCACGGCGAGGTTGCAGACCAACGAGAACAGCAGCGCGACGGAGAAGATGGCCACGGCGGACAGGTATTTTCCCAGCACGATCTCGAAATCGCCGGCGGGGATGGTCAGCAGCAACTCGTCGGTACCCTGTTTGCGTTCGTCGGCCCAGACGCCCATCGTAATTGAAGGGACGTAGACCAACATGATGAAGGGGAACCAGAAGCTGAGTTGGTCGAGGTTCGCCAGGTTGTTGTTGAAGAACGCCGGCACCCAAAAAGCGGCTATCGCGCCCATCAGGACGAAGACGCAGATGAACAGATAGCCCGTCGGACTGGCGAAGTAACTGCCGAAGTTCCGCCGAAAAACGGCCGTTAGCACGTTGAAGTTCATGGCGAATATAGTGGGTAGTGGATAGTGGATAGTGAAAAGCGGTCAGCGACAACGGTTTCAAAACCTACCCGCTCAACAACACCGACAACTGATTCCTAAAAACTGACTGCTGATAACCGACAACTCCCTCACACCGCGGTCAACTCGCGGAAAGACTCATCCAGGGGTCGCCCCTCTCGGGTCAAATCGCCGATCGGTCCGTCGAAGATTAAATGCCCCTCGTTGATGAACAGCGCGCGTGCGGCCATTGCCTCGACCTCCTGCAAGATGTGAGTGGAGAGGAGGATCGTTTTGCTACGGCCCAGCTTGCGGATCGTCTCGCGTACCTCGTGTATTTGATTGGGGTCCAGTCCGGCGGTCGGCTCGTCGAGGATCAACACGTCCGGTTCGTGGAGCAGCACTTGCGCCATGCCTACCCGCTGGCGATAGCCGCGCGAGAGCTTGCCGATCGGTTTGCCGATCACGCTGCCCAGCGAGCAGAGTTCGACCACCTCTTCGATCCGTTCCTTTCTACGGATTTTCGACAGCCCCCTGGCGTCGGCGAAAAAGCCGAGCAGCGCCCTGGGAGTCATATCCGCGTAGAGGGGACCGTTCTCGGGCAAATAGCCGAGCTTCGCCGCGCCGGCCAGCCGATCGTTGGTCATGTCGTGACCGGCGATGCGCGCCGTGCCCGAAGATGGGGCCAGGTAACCGGTCAGCAACTTCATCGTGGTGCTTTTGCCGGCCCCGTTCGGACCGAGAAAGGCCACCACCTCGCCTTGGCTAACCTGGAAGGAAACGTCCTCGACGGCGGCGAAGCGTCCGTAGTATTTCGATAGCCCGATGGCCTCGATCATTGCGGGGCCTTGCTGCTGGGTCATGGCAACTCGCTCCTGCTGCTGAACTTAGGGCGGGAACCGGCCGGCCTGCCCAACGGCGGTTGGATCGAAGCGACGATTATAACACCCCGCCGCGCGAAGCCAAACCCCCATTTTCATGGAATTCGTTGCCGCCACGCGGGGTTTCTTGCAGTCCAATCGCTACTCGGCCGGGGCGGACGAGGAGTTGGCGAACGACTGCAACGCCAAATAGCTGGGACCGAACCGCTTGATGTTGTCCAACTGCTTGTCAAACTCGTCGTAGTGCGCCTCTTCGTCGGTCACCAAGCTCTCGAAGAGTTGCTTCGAGACCGAGTCGGAGTTGGCGGCGCACCGGTTGGCGTAGTCGTTGTACATCTCCACGGCGGCGTTCTCCATCTCGGCCGCGGATTTGAGAATCTCCTCCGGGTCGGTGATTTTTTTCACCTCGGCGGAGGGGACCATCTCCACGTCGCCCTTGAGGAAGAGAATCCGCTCGGAGAGGCGCTCCAGGTGGGCCATCTCGACGATGGCGATCCGCCGCAACATGCCGGCCAAGGGGGTAAAGCCCTGGTCGTCCAAATGGAAATGCCAGTACATGTACTGGTGGATCGTGGCGAGTTCCTCGGCTACTCCCTTGTTCAGCAGTTCGATGCTTTTGGTTTTGCTGGCGCTCATGATGGTTGCTTTCGTTGTGCGAGTTGAATTTCGTGCATAGTTTAGCAGCCGCCAGCACGACGGCTTGCAGCGGGATCGAGGGCCGTCGTGCCGACGGCCGCTAAACAACCCATCCGCCGCTGAGACCGCCTACAACGCCGCGCGGCCTTCTTGAAGCAGTTTTAACGGTTCCGTGCGGCCTGTCAAGACGGCCGGCCAGAGTGCGGCCAGGAGACACAAACCCAGGGCCATGCCGAACCCAATCGACAGATGACCCCAGGGAATCACCAGCGGCGGGGCCAAACCGCCGAAAAAGCTGACGTTTTGCGATATGCCCGTCCCGCACCAGCCGGAAAGAATGCCGAAGGCAAGACTCAAGATGCAGGTAATCAGCCCGATCATGATCCCCTCGGAAATAATCATGCGGAACAGCCCGGAGCGGGTGACGCCCTGCGAGCGCAACACGCCGAACTCCCAGCGCCGCGCCCGGACCGAGGCCATTACCGTGTTGATCATTCCTATCGAGGTAATGACCAGCGTGATCAGCGGCAGGTAGCAATAGCCCCAAATCATGCTATCGGCCCGGCCGATGATCCGCGCGCGGATTTCCTCGGGCGTGGTGATGCGGACCGACTCGCCGAACATCTGCGCTCCGGCACTCCATTCGCCCTGGCGGTTGACCGGCTGTTTTTCGCCGATGTTCCGAGCGGCGATCGGCTTCAAGGCTTCGCCGAGGTTCAGCATCGCCGATCGTTTGGCGTCGATCTCCTCGCCCATATTGGTCGGCTGCGGTCCGGCGCCGGCTTTCTCTTGTGACACGCGGAGGATTTCGTCGGCGATTATTTTCGCTTCGGCGAGATGCTTGGCGCCGTACTGTTGATCGACGTTCAACCAGATGAAATTGGTTCGCGGCAGGTTGAAGTCGCGGCGCACGTCGGCGTAATTGGTGAACACGATTGCCGCAGAGCGTCCCTCGCGGCGTCGCAGGCCGGAAAACTTCGTCATCCAGTGCCAACCGGGCAACTCAACCGCGCCCGCAATAGTGTACTCGACGCGCTCCGCAGGCGTTTCGGGCGGAACCACCGCGAACTTATCGCCCAACGTCAAGCCGGTCGCACGGAGGAAATGGTCGGGCACTATGCAGTAATGGCCCGATTTCAGCTTCGCAACGGCATCCGACGGATCGCCCTCGGCAAACTCCGCCTTGACCATCGGATCGGAACCGCCGAAAGCCAGTTCCGGATCGAGGCCGATAACAATCACGTTATTTTGGCTAATCACCGAATGACGTTTTTTGCTGCCGGTGATGTCTTCGGCCAATCGCGGCTGCTCGACGGCCAGGGGCATGAACTTCTCCTGTTGAACGCCCGGCAGCGCGTGGACGGATTCGATCTCGCCGTCTGGCAAACCGCCCTGTTGAAACAACACCAGCACGTCCGGCGGCCAGTCGCCCGGATTGAACGGCGCCAACATCGAATAACCCCAAATCTGGAACGAAGCGAACAGCCCCAGCCCGACGGTCAGGGCGGCCGTTGTGCCGAGCGTCCGCCACAGGTTGCCGCTCAATTGCGAACGGAGCAAGCGCGGCTCCAGCCCCAGGCATCTGGCGAGCCAAGGGCCGAGAATTTTTTCGAGCAACAGAATCGCCGCCGGCGCCAACAACACAAAGCCCACGGCCATGGTCGCGTAGCCCAACCCGGCGTAACTGTAATAGAGCGTGTCGCTCGACATCGAAATCGAGGTGACGTAAACCAGAATAGGATTGATGGAAATCAGCGACAGCCCAATGACGGCGAACGCCACCGCCCGGGGCACGTTCGGCCGGAACCACGGCCGCGGCGACATGGCCTCGAGCGGTTGCACGCTGTTGGCCCGCCATGCCGGCAACAGCGAGGCAGCCATCGCCCCGCCGACGGTACTCGCCCCGGTAAGCAGGACGCACCACGTTCCCACAGTAACTTCGCTACGGAACAAGCCGGGCTCCCACCAAGCGACGAAGCTCAGGACTCCCCAGCCGGCCAGCAGCCCGCCGCCCCAGCCGATCAGGGCCAGGATCAACCCTTCGGCGGCGATTACCCGGGCGACCTGACCGCGCGTCAAACCGACGGCCCTCATCACGGCGAACTGCCGGACCCGCTCGGTCACACCCATACTCAGCGTGGTAAAGATAATGAACAGCGAGGCCAGCATCGCCAATCCGGTAGCGGCCAATGAGTTGCGCCTCGCGCTTTGGGCCGACCGTCCCTCTTCGATGCCGGAGCGAATGTCATCGACGCCCAACAGCGACGCCGTCGGCGAGGAATCCGCGATTCGCGCGGCCAACGACCGTTGAACTTCGGCGGCTTTACTTTTTGCCTCCGGCGCGAGTTTAATATTTACCAGATTGGTTAGGGCCTTGCCGCGGGTAAAGTATTCCGCCAGAGCGGACGAAACGTAGAGCGCCGACGAGGCCGGACCGGCCTCGATGCCCGTCTTCGCTTTTTCCTCGCCGGGCGGCCGCATCCGCCCCATGCCCATCGAACCGCCCTTGCCGGGATCGAGAATGCCGACAATCTTGACGCGATACTCCTTCATCCCAATGATGACCAACACGTCGTCGCCCGACTTGACCTTGTATTGCTCGGCGGCGCTTTTGGCGAGGACCGCTTCGCGAGCGTCGATGTTTTTAGGATCAACAGTTCGGTTGGGATCGAGCCACTTTCCTTCGGTGATTGGGTAAGGCGGATTTTCGGCTCCGGCGCCGACCAACATCGGGGAACTGAACATGCCGAACCCGGGCCGCCCTCGTCCTCGGCGATGCTTTGGTTTTTCATCCGTCGGCTTGCCGGCAGCGGCTTTGTCATTTTCCAATTCAGCATCCCGTGAATACACGGGGGGAATTTTCCGTCCACCACCACCTTTCCCCCTGGTGTCACCCGGGGCTATATGGCCCTGTTTCCGATCGCCGCCCATCCCCATCAATATGCTCATTCCATCTCCGCCGCCGGGCGGGGCGTTCGGATTGATAATCCGGATCGTGGTCTGCGAAACCGGATCGACTTCCGCCAACATCGAGTCGCCGCGCAAGTCGGCAATCAGTCGCGCGTCGATATGCGGATCTTGTTCATCCTCGGGCACGACGAAAAAATCGTATCGGCCGAGATATTCCGCCGCCTGTGTGCCGAACTGGGACGACATCGCGTCGTAGATGCCGACGACCCAAACCACGACGCAAGACGCGGCAACCATCGCCAGAGTGGTTAAAAACATCCGCGCCGGATGGCGCACCGCGTAGGCCACGGCCAATTTCCATGCAATCGACATTACTGGCCCTCCCCAGCCGGTCCCATGCCCACCACGTCCTGATACTGGGCCGCCAGTTCATGCAAGTCGCTGAACGGTTCGGTCTTGAACTCGGTCAGCAAGCGACCGTCCTTGAGCACCACGATCCGCTCCGACCAGACGGCGACCGCCGGTTCGTGCGTGACCAGAACGATTGTTCGTCCCTGCTCCTTGCACAACCGTTTCAGTAGTTTGCAGATGCTCTGGCCGGTGACTGAATCGAGGCTGCCGGTCGGCTCGTCGGCCATGATGATCGAAGGCTCGCCGACGATTGCCCGGGCGATGGCCACCCGTTGCTGCTCGCCGCCGCTTAAGGCGTCGGGGAGATGGCGGCCGCGATCGGTGAGGCCCAACTGTCCGAGCAACTTGTCGAGCGCGGCGGAATCGGCCTCTCCCCGGTCGGCCAAAACGGGCAGCATCACGTTGTCCCGCGCGGTCAGCGTGGGAATCAGATTGAACGCCTGAAAGACCAGCCCGATATGGCGGCGGCGGAAGAGCGTCAGATCGTAGTCCGACATGGCGGAGATGTCCTGCCCGTCGACCAGCACTTTTCCGGCGGTGGGGCGAGTCAGTCCGGCCATGACGTGGAGCAATGTGCTTTTGCCCGATCCGCTGGCCCCCATCACGGCGACGAACTCGCCTTTTCGGATGGTCAAATCGACGTTGCTTAGCGCCTCGATAAATGAATTGCCCTGTCGAAAGCGTTTGGTCAAGCCCTCGACCCGCAGCGGCGGGGCATTGGTTGTGGTTGCCGTGCTCACATGATGGTCCTTAATAAATGTCAATACGCGTTTCCAGAAAGTATTTCTCCGCCGTCGCGGGTCCAGAGCCGGCGCCAAACCTCGATATTGATCGAATCGCCGATGAACCGGACGCTGCCGTCGCAGAAACAGACGTTGACCCCGCCGGGATGCCGGCTGCGGGCGGCGGTGACTTTCGACGATTTATAAGCCAAATCCGGCCAGGGGCAATTGGGCGGGAAACGCCCGTTCATCACAGGTCCAGACGGACTACATCCGCGCAGCCACGTGGTCAGCCGCTTTCCGTCCCAACCGCAACCGCTAATGTCCAGGTTGCCCGCCTCGGCAACGGGCGCCTGATTGGAAGATATCTGGGCGCGATAGACCTGAATATCAGGGATCGAACCGGAACTGGGCGAATCGCCTGGGCCTCGAAGCGACTCGGTGAATGCAAGCGTGTTGCTTGTGCCGTCTTGGATGTCGCGGAAGGCGATCCTGGAGTTGACCCAGCAAAGGCCGTCGCAGTTGTCCGAAAAGCTCGGGTGGTAGGCCCCGTCCAAGCCGCTGCTCCCATTCATCGCGTAATTGGTTCCGGCGGCGGGGATCGGCTCCGAACCTACATTGACAACATGCACCGGCTCCTCGGCATCGCTGGGACATATAAACATAGGCACCACGGTCGCGACGGCGGCGTGCAATTCGACCGGGAGGGGGGCCGAACCGGGATGGCCCATGTAAATGTCAAAATCGATCAAGTCTTGCAAGTTAGCTTGCTCGGCGTAGGGAAGTATTTTCGCCAGCGGCGAATAATCGTTGGGGTAACCCGGCGTTCCGTCGAGGTACGTGTAAGACCAGCCGGCGTTAGGCAAATACCCGTTCGCGCTCGCGTAGTTGTGCGTCGCCAAACCGATTTGCTTGAGGTTGTTCGTACACTGCATTTTCCTGGCCGCCTCGCGGGCCGATTGCACCGCCGGCAGCAGCAGCGCGATCAGACTGCCGATGATCGTTATCACGACCAATAATTCCACCAATGTAAAGGCGAATCGGCGCGCATGAGTTTTTTCGTCGAATCGCATTATTGTCCTTCCATGTGCTTCGATATACTTTTCGCAATAGCCCGAGGCTATTGAATCGAGCGTGAACCGGGTGCATATTGGTTCACTTTTCCGCGGTCGGCCGACAATACGTCAAAGCCAGCAACGCGAATGAAGTAGCCAGGTTCGGGTCGCCTTCCATCCAGCGCTGGTTTTCGTTGACCCACGAGCCGTTCTCGTTCTGCCGGCCGGCCAACGCTTCGAACAACTCCTTGCGCCAATCGTGCTTCACTCCCTTGGCGTCCTCGAACGGTTCCTCGCCCAGCACGTTCATCGCCTTGGCAAAGGTGTGGTAGTAGTAATAGAGTCCGGCGTCTCCCATGCCGGGGTTGGACGTCAAGGTGTAGTTCTTGCGAATCCAGCCGATGGCCGCCTTCAAGCGAGGATCGTCCTTCTCCAGTCCGGCGTAGATCAGACTCTTCAAGCCCGAATAGCTCATCGAACCGTAGCTCCGCAGGCCGCCTTCGGGCGTTCCGCGCGAGCTGTCCGATTTGCCCGACGCCCCGGTGTAGAAGAATCCGCCGTCGTTGACCTTGTCGGCGAACTTCGTGGTGTTGTACTCGCTCTCCAGGTTTTGGCAGCGCGAGACGAAGGCCAGCGCTTTCTGGATCGCCGGATCGTCGGCATCCGCGCCGCAGGATCGCAGCGCGTCGATCATAAAGGCCGTGTTGGACAGATCGGGCCGCGAACGGCCGCCATATCCCATACCCCCGTATGACGGATCGGATTTGTCCTTGCCTTTGTCCTCGGCGATCTGGCCGCCGCGAAGGAACTTGTCGGCTGCCTTGAGTATCGTGTCGTATTTTCCGTCCTTGTTCGCCTCCTTGAAGCAGAGCATGGCGATGCAGGTTTCGTAGTTCGGGATTCGTCCGCCGGGCATGTGGATGCCGCCGGTCTCTTGAGTGGCCTCTTCGAGATAGGCCAACCCCTTGGCCACCAACGGATCGTCCGGCGAGCGGCCGCTCCGCAGCAGCGCAAGGATGCACAGCGCCGTCGGTCCGATCCCCAATCGCCCGCTGATCGAACCGTCCTCCTGCTGCTGGGCGGCCAGATACTTGATGCCCTTGTCGAACGTGGCTTGATACTTGACCGGATCGGGGCCGGTTGCCTTCTCCTCGCAAAGGCCGACCGCCGTAATAGCGGACAGCAGGCCCGCGCTTAGCGCCGCCCAAGAAAACAGATGCCGGTTTCCGCGCGCACTGTATCGAGACGGTTTATTGCATTGTTGCATATTCACAAAGTAACCCTTTCGATATGCCAGAATCGCAAACGGGTATGCGTAATGCGTATCCAATAAGCATCGGTAATCAGCAAATAAGGTACCCAGAGAAAAAGGGCGGGGACGAAAAGACTTATCTCATTGTTGTAAAATAGTTTGCGTCGGCCAAGCCATTTTGTTATAATTATTGCTGTGTCGATTCGGTAGACATGCGTGTCGATAGTGTAGACAGCATTTGACCGGCAATTAGTATTAATTTCGTGACCAATCATACCCCTGCTTATTGCGGCACACCATCGGGGATCCGCTGGCCGATCCATCGCCAGTTGCTCGTGCCGATGGTTTCGGTGGTCCTGCTGGCCAGCGTTTCGGCCACGGCGATCACCGCTTTCTGGATCGCCGGGCGGGTCCGCAACGAACAGGTGGCCAACCTGCGCCGGTTGGCCGACAATCTGGGCAAATCACCCTTTCCCAAAACCGGGTCCGTGCTCGCTCAGGTAAAGGGTCTTTCGGGCGCGGAATTCGTGCTGATCGGCGGCGACGGCACGCTCCATCAAAGCACTCTGCCCGTCGAGTGTCCCTGGCGTGACGATCTGATCAAACTATCTCGGTCGCCCGACGCCAAGCGAGAGGACAAGATCGAAGTCGTATCGTTTGGCGAGCGCGACTACCTGGTCGATCGGATCAACGTGGGCGGGCGTTTTCAACCGACCGAAAGAGCGACGCTATGGATTCTTTATCCAGAGGACCAACTGACGGCGCGAATTTTTCAGGCGGTATATCCGGCCTTGATCGCCGGCCTGGCCGCCACGGCGATCGCCGTGGCGACGGCGACCTGGCTGGCCCGTAGGCTGGCGCGTCCGATGAGCCGGTTGGCGGCGCGGACGGCCGCCATTGCCCGAGGGGATTTTTCTTCAACACTGCCGCCGGGGAGACGAAACGACGAATTGCGCGACCTGGCCGAGTCGATCAACCGAATGGCGGTGCAACTGACCGATTATGAAAAGCAGGTTCGACATCAGGAACGCCTGAAGACCCTCGGTCAACTTGGGGCTTCAATGGCCCATCAGCTACGCAACGCGGCCACCGGCGGACGAATGGCCATTGAGCTACACAGCCGCCGGTGTCCAGCCGCTGCGGACGACGAGTCCCTGGACGTGGCCTTGCGGCAGCTTCGACTGATGGAATCGTACCTGCGTCAGTTCCTTTCGATCGGCGATTCGGCCCCGGCCGCTCCGCAGCGGGTGAACGTGGCATTGATGGTCGAGGAGGTGCTGCGGTTGGTCCGACCGTCTTGCATTCACTCGGGCATAGACTTGAAATTCAATCCGCCCGCACAGACCCTGTTTATTCACGGCGACCCAGAATCGCTCAGCCAGTTGGCCACGAACCTTGTCTTAAACGCGGCGGAGGCGGCCGGAAGCACGGGCCTCTCGCCGGCGCGGCCGGAACACGGGCAAGATGCCCGCGCCACCCGACAGCCGTGCGTATCGGTGGAGGTCGTTGGCGATGCCGACATCGGCGGGGCAATCCGCGTTCGCGACACCGGTCCCGGACCGGCCCCGGAGGTCCGCGATCAGTTGTTCGATTCGTTCGTCACCACAAAGCCGGACGGTTTTGGAATCGGCCTGTTTGTCGCCCGGCAGATAGCCGAGCGGCACGGCGGCCGGCTCTGTTGGAGCCGCGAGGGGAATGAGACCTGTTTCACATTCGAGTTTCCATTGGCGGATTGACGACATGGCGCACATACTAATCGTCGACGACGAACAGAGCATATGTTGGGGACTGAGCAAATTGGTCGAAGGGCTGGGCCACACGGCGGCCGTCGCATCCTCGGCCGAACAGGCGTTCAAGGAGGCCGAATCGCAAAAGCCCGACGCGATCGTGCTCGACGTTCGCCTACCGGGCATGGACGGGTTGTCGGCCATGCAACGGTTCCGCGAGCAGCTTGGTCCCACGCCGGTGATTATCATCACCGCCTACGGCGACCTTTCCACCGCGGTCGAGGCCGTCCGCAACGGGGCATTCGAGTATTTGGTCAAACCGTTTGAGTTGAACGTGGCGCAAAGGGCGCTCGAGCGCGCACTGGCCTTGCCCGAGCGGACCGCGCCGGCATGGCAAGAGGCAATCCCCAAGCAGCCGGTCCCGCGATTGATCGGTTCCTCGGCGGCGATTCAACAGGTTTTCAAGCGGATTGCGATGGTCGCGCCAACCGACGCCTGCGTCCACGTCCGCGGCGAAAGCGGCGTGGGCAAGGAACTCGTCGCCCGGGCCATTCATCAATACAGCCGCCGCTCGGACGGACCGTTCGTGCCGGTCAATCTCGCCTCGCTTAGTCCCTCGCTGGCCGAGAGCGAACTGTTCGGCCACGTCCGCGGCGCGTTCACCGGAGCGGATCAAGCGCGAAAGGGCCTGCTCGAACGGGCCGACGGCGGGACGCTGTTTTTTGACGAGGTGGCCGACATCCCGGCGGCGATCCAAGTAAAATTGTTGCGGGTGCTGGAATACGGCGAGATTCTTCCGGTCGGCTCCACCCGCCCGGTGCGGAGCGACTTTCGCGTCATCTCGGCCACGCATCAAAATCTGCACCAGGCGGTCGTGCGGGGCGACTTCCGCGAAGACTTGTATTTCCGGCTGATAACTTTCAACATCGAGATTCCGCCGCTGCGGGAACGAGCCGACGACATCGACGAATTGGCGGAGTATTTTCTCGACGGCTTTGCTGCCCGAGCGGGCGTCGCGCGTCCGATCGTAGCGCCTGAAACGCTCGCCGCATTGGAGGGCCGCCCCTGGCACGGCAACGTCCGCGAGTTGCGCAACGCCCTGGAGCACGCGCTGATCCTTGCCCGCGGCGGGCCCATCCTGCCCGAACACCTCCCGCCGCCGACGCCTCCGGCGACCGACTCCGGTCAGACGCGCCAGGCGATGCTTGCCGCGATGATCCGCGACTGGGCCGGCCACGAACTGAAACGCCCCGCCTCGTCGGACGACCTTCATCAACGTCTGTTGGAGATAATCGAGCCGCCGTTGTTGGAGACCGTCTTGCAAGAGAGCAACGGTCAGTTCCTCGCCGCCGCCAGGCGTTTGGGCCTCCATCGCGTAACGCTCAAGCGGAAGATCAACCAATACCGCGCCGACGACGATCAGTAGAACAAGCCAGGCACAGCCTGACCTACGAGGCTGGAATATCGAAGTCCATCCGATCTTTGCTGTCGGCGTTGACTTCAACTCTGAGAGGCGAGCCCTTGCCGGCGTATTTCTTGTCGCCGATCTGCTCCAATTTCTTGGTGAGCTGACCGTCGCCGAGATCGATCATCTCGCCGGTCGGGCGTTGGGCGATTATTTCAACGCGATGTTGGCCGAATGGGACGCCGCCCCGATTGGTTGCGCGATAGCGGCCGTCAATAATAGGCGCGACGGTGACCGGTCCCTTGGTGCCCGCGATGGGGACGAATCGGACATTGCCCGCAGCCACTTTTTTTCCTCCGCAGACGACGTTCCCCTCGAGGATTTTCCGATCCAGGCTGCTTCCTTGATTGCAGCCGAAGGACAGCGTCAACAGCAACGTCGCACAAATGATTTGCACCGCGAAACGCAGGTTGTTGCTCCGTGAATGCGCGGTCAATAGTCGCGGCATTATATCGTTTGGACAATATGTCAACATCATAACTCGCCGCCGTCGATGATCTCGCCGCCGGCGCGCGTGGTCAGGGCGGCCAGCACCGCGGCGTCTATGCTGTCGGAAACGAAATGCACGCTGCTGTCGCCCAGGGCGAAATGACAACCGCCGGGATGCCAACTCGACGGGCCGTTCGTGCGGAAGCAGTAGCTGGCGGAGTCGCAGCCGCCGGGAAGGGTGTATACACTGTTGATTCCGTCGTGAGTATCCACGAGATTTTGGGCAATCCAGAAGAATCCCTTCCGGGAACCGGGGCCGCCGCAGGTCACTTCGGCCAGCATCAAGGTGTGGCTTAGTCCGTCGCTCACGTCGGCGATTCTGCACGTATTTCCATTTCCAAACATTCCGTTGACCTTCGGATACAGCTTCGCCCAGGTGCCGTCGCAGGTCCAGTCGATCGAGTCCGACACGCCGGCGTAGTTCGTCAGCCTCGAGTCGTCTTCGTCGGTGGGGCCGTTCTTGCCGAGACTCGTGTAGGAGCCCAACTCGTCGTTACCGTTGTCGCAGGGGCAAAGGTAGGCCGTGACGAGATTGGCCGTGAGGGGAAAGTTCGGCGCGAGTCTGGAGTCTTTGCTCGAAAAATCGACGTTGTCCCAAATGCTTGCCTTCTCGATATAGGGCAGGATGACGGCGCTCCACGACGGTCCGGCGAAGTCAGTGCCGGCATTCCCGGGATACTTGCCGCAGTCATCGCCCGAGCCCGGCACCCAGGTCGAAGTGCCCGGCGGAAAGGCGCCGTTGAACGACTCGTAATTCATCAGCGCCAGGGCTGCCTGCTTGAGGTTGTTTGAGCATTGTGTCCGCCGGGCAGCCTCGCGGGCCGCTTGAACGGCCGGAAGCAACAGCGCGATAAGGATGCCGATGATCGTTATTACGACCAAAAGTTCCACCAAGGTGAAACCATGTAGGGGCGGGGATTCGGAAATGCGGGGATTCGGGGATGCGGGGGTGGCGCCGGCGTCTCGCCAGTGTTTGGCGCAACCCGGGCAAGATGTCCGTGCCGCCCCGTTTAGCCGCCGCGTCCACGCGGCGGATGTGGTTTGATAAGGTGTTTTCATAACACAAATCCAATTGAATTATGCCGGTGTGACGTTATTCGAACCGCCTTCACCCCTGGCCCCTCTCCCAAAGGGAGTTGTATTATGGGTGCGTCGCGGACGCACCCTACTGGTCTCATGCCGGGGCACGGCCCGGCCTACAAGGTCAAAATCGCTCCGAGCGTCGGCGCGGACGAAAATCGCACCGACGCCGGAACCGTTTCCTATCATAAATCATAAATCTCATATCATAAATCATAAATCCTAAATCTACTGCCGTTTCTTCCAGGCGTAGGCCGCCAAGCCGAGCAGCGCCGTCGCCAGCAGCGCCGTCGCCAGCAGCGCCAACGTGCCTGGTTCCGGCAGACCTTCGATCGTACATAATGCGCGTACGGATGTCGGTGGGAACGTCGCCCATTCGGTCGAAGTAGGCCACCAACACCGAGCCGTCATTAAGGTTGACCATCGAGGTATAGGCGCCTCCGAGCGGGTCGATGGTGATTTCGTCGCTCCAGGTGGCGCACTCGTCGAGGCTATAGCGCAGGGCGGTCGAATAGACGCCGTTTTTGTAGGCGCGGTACCCGAGCAATATCGCGCCCTGTTCGCTCCGCCAAAGATACGGCGCCTCGGCGTGAAAACCGAGCGGTTGCGAGGTCGTCCAGGTGTCGCCTTCGTCGGCCGAGGTCGAGTAGTACATCGGCGAGCTTGACTTGTTGTTCCGCAGGGCCGCCCAGAGCGTGCCGTCGGTCAACTCGATCACGCTGGTTTCGGCGTTGAGTTTGACGGAAGTGGGAATCTGAATCGGATTGCTCCACGTATCGCCGTCGTCGTCGCTGGTGGCCACCGCGCCGTTGGCCCAGGTGTTCGTCGAGTTCACGGCGTAAAGTCCCAGCACCAGCCGGCCGCTGGACAACCGGATGATAGGCGAACTGGTGTAGTAGCGGTCCGCGGTGATCTGGCTTGGCGCCGACCACGTAGCGCCCAGATCGTCGGACGTCGTTATGTACGTGGCGCCGGAGCCGTTGTCGTAGGTGAAAAAGTTGCAGAGCAGCCGCCCGTTGGGCAATTGGCAGATCGACGAATCGCGGTCGTCCAACGGGCCGTCGTAAACGACGGAGGGCGCGCTCCAGGTGGCCCCGTTGTCTTTGGAGACGGCCTGCATGATGCGGCCGCCGCTGGAATAAGTCTCATTGGGCGGCGAGACGTGGGCGTAGCCGGCGTAAAACGTGCAGAGGATGTCGCCGTTTTGCAGCCGGCAAATGTCGGGGAACGCCTCGTAGCCGCCCGCTCCGCCGTCGGTGACTATATAACCGTACGTCGGGCTGACGTTGACCGCGACGGCCCCCGCCGCCGTCGGCCAGTGGAGCGGCATCGCGGCTATTAAGCCGGCAAGCATATACACATAATAAGTCATCTTCATTCGCGCCTCTTCAAGTTCGTCGGTGGAATGCGTTTGCCCATTCTCTGTTTCCGTCGGGCAAAGCGGGGAAAAATGTCCAGTTGGGGCGGCAGTCGAACTGCCGCCCCAACTGTAAATCATGTATCCAAGGTCAAATTATCTCCTCTTCTTCCATGCGTAGGCCAACAGACCCATCAAACCACAACCCAACAACGCCAGCGTCGACGGCTCGGGAATCGTTCTTACTTCATCGAAGTAAGTTGGGGTTCTGCTCGAACTTCCGCCCGCGAACCAAAGGGCTCCCGGTAAGTTGGTATCGGAATAGAGAAAATCTCCGGATACCGACGTGCCGTCGATTGAAAACGTACATGTGCCGGAGCCGACGACGTAGTCGATTTCCCATTTTTGCCACTTATTCAAGGTCCAAGTCAGCCCCGTTACGGTCTTGAAACCTCCGTCGTAGTATTGAATTCCGCCGCTAGACGTCGCCGTCATGGTGAGGACGCGAGCATCCCCGGCTTTGTTAAACAGGCTAATTCCGCCGATATAATTTACGGCCTCGCTGATGTAAACCATCTCCGCGACGTGAATGTGAGTGCCCAAAGCCTGATCGGCCGCAAAGATCTGGCGCACGTCGATGGTGCCGCCGTCGTATCGGCTGAGCCGCAGGCAATTGTCGCCCTCGAACGCCGCCGGATAGGCCGTGCCGCTGACGTAATCCGTTACCTGGATATTTGTCAGGACCGGCGATCCGCCGGTCATTTGCGAGAAGTAATAGGAGCCTCCGCCGATGATTCCGCTTCCGGTGGGCGCCGCATCCTTGACGTCGGGATATGCCGCGTGGCTCACCTTGTCGGCCGGCTGCGACTCGAAGTTGTCGTAGAACAATATCGCGCCGGTGTCCACGTTAATGACCTCGGCGCTTGCGGGCGCGGCGGCCAACAACAATCCAAAGCCGCACGCCAACAGAATCGAAAGTAATGTCGAGCTTTTCATGACATAAATCTCCTGAAAATGAAAATCGTCTCTCGAACCGACGGCCGTCGAAGGGTGTTCGGAACCACTCCAAACTAATTGCCCGTCACGGCGATTTTTTCTCAAAGTCTTGTTTCCTAAATTGCCGCTTCCCCTTATTCGGAATACGCAACTTGCCGATTGCCGAAGTCTGATTAACTTCGGGGTTTCACGGGTCGTTCATCGTTTGTCCTCCTTTCCGTCGTTGGCGCGCCGCTCTTCGTCGGATATTTTGACGACGGACTCGCGGCCGCCGCGGAGCATCGTGCCCTCCAATTCCACCAACAGCGCCATCGGGCTGGCGACGCTTGACCCGCTTTCCGGCGCGCCGTTGAATACGTCGATCTCCAGCACGTTGGACCCCTCGACGAATCCCTTATCGACGACGAAACGGACGGGATCGAAGAACGGGCCAAGATGCCCATGCTCGGGCACGGTGATTTCCCGGCCGTTGAGCCGCATAGCCCGCACACTGTTGTCGGCGAGGAATCCGACCCGCAGCTTCGCCGAGCCGGGCAACAAGTCCGTTAGCTCGAACGTCGTGCGGAACGTATAGGTCGCGTTGTTCGGCACGTCCGATAGATCGGGGACCGTGGAAATCCATTGCGCGCGTGCCGGATCGTTCGGCCGGAATTGCGACGGCCGGTTCGCAATGCTGACCACGGCCGGACGCGGCTTGAAGTCGGGATCGTTGCTCGCGGCGACAACCTGCCAATGCGGATCGGCGTCGCCTTCGGCGAGTCCGTGGCCGGTGTTGAACATTTTGATCCGTTCTCGAGCGGGCATCCGGCGGTAGAACTTGCCGGCGTCAGCTTGCGATTGATCGACTTTCATCAACCGTTTTGTTGCGCCCGATACTTGAACCGATTCTCGTTCGCGGAGTACAACGCCGCCGTCAGGTTGACCGGGAAGCTCCACTTTCACCGTGCCCTGATAGACATGCGAAAAAGTATTGCCGTCCGTGCCGACCTCGACGC
Source organism: Pirellulales bacterium (assembly GCA_016928165.1). GTDB lineage: Bacteria > Planctomycetota > Planctomycetia > Pirellulales > Thermoguttaceae > JAHIKV01. The sequence goes on from JAFGLH010000262.1 coordinate 73,037, forward strand.
CGAACTCGGTTCCCAGGTCGGTGATGATGGCCGTGGGAGTGCGGACGGAGAAGAGGGGAGAGGGGAGAGGGGAGAGGGGAAAAGGTTTCGCTTGCTGGCCGCTGACTGCTGACCGCTGACCGCTGATATTTGCTGTCAGCTTGCCAAGCGCCAAAAAGCCGCCGGCGGAGGACTCTATCTTGTAGGTGCAGGGGCCTTCGAGAATCACTTTCGCGCCGCCGGCGTAGGAAATCTCCATCAGACCCGAAGAGAGGGCGTATTCGCGTTCCAGCGGGACCGACGCGCCGATGAGTGTCCGCGTGTTCGGGTCGGACCAGCGGCAGTCCTTCATTCCGGTGATCCGACCAACGAAGACCGGCTCTGGCAAGACGTTCTCCTCGGTCGACCGAGCGGTTTTCGTCAAGGCGGGCTGGACGTGCGAAATCTTGTACGCCCAAGCGCCTAGAATCGCCAGACTGACGACCAACGCCGAAACGGCGTAGGAGAACACCGCCGCCCCGAATAGCGATTGGATGGAAAATGACGGACCTTCGACGGAAGGGGAAACGCGGATGAGCGGAGACGGCTGAAAATCGGCCCCTTCGGCGGATGTTTGTACGTCTTCGTCATCGGCGCCCGGCAGCGGGAACTTCGCCCACGAACGCAGGTTCCAAGAGACGAACATGTAGCGCACGTAGAGCTTGCGGAAATCTCGGTCCTCGCTGACGAGCCGCTCCAGCCGGGCGGTCTGTTGGTCCGTCAACTCTCCGGCGAGCGAGGCGTCGGCCAACACCTGGAGTTCGCAAAGGCGATCGTCGGGCGACTGCTCGCTCATCGCATCTTCTCCTTGCGCATGACTTTCTCGATGCAGGCCTGGAGTTCGGCACGGATATTGGCGACTGCGCGCTGTGTCCCCCGAACCGAGCGGCCCAAGCGAATCGCCACGTCCTTGATCGTCTCCCTGCCCGCGTAGCAGGCCCAAAGCAACTCACGGGCAGCTTGGGAAAGTTTGTCGAGGCAGTCGTTCAGCGCCTGGCGGAGCGGATAGGCTTCGGTCGCCAGGGAGGCAGCCTCGTTTGAGACTGCCTCTACGAACCGTTGGCTGAAGCGGGCCGACGCCCTCTGCGAACGCTTGCGATAGGCTAAGACCATGAAATAGGCGATTGCTCTAGCCCAAGCGCCGAAATCCTTTGTTGCGTCGAAGTGATCGAATTGCTCCCAGAGCCGAAGTTTGGTCTCCTGAATGACCTCGTCCGCGTCGGCCCAGTTAGGAACCAGCGAGATCACGTACCCGCTAAGTTCCTGCTCGTGGGCGCCCAACAGGCGGACGAACTGGCGGGTGCGGGCATTGTTATCCGGGCTGGACGACATGCTGAGCCACCTCGGGCAAAACGGCACTTACTCGATGGACGCGAAAAGGAAAAAGCTCCCCTCCATACATAATAAGCAGAACCCTTTCCACAACGACAAAAAAACCGCAATCCACGCGGAATAGCGGGGGGATTGGTCTATTTTTCGGCGAGAAAACGCTTATTTCGGGCAGTGAAGGGGACAGGCCTGTTCCGGCCTGTTTCCCCGGCCCGTGAACGGTTGCGGTGGAGCAGCCTCCCACGGAATAGCGGGCTTTATCTACGCCGCCGGCGGTCGTGGGACAGATCTCGCAGCACGCGGGCGAGGAACAACGGATTGCCGATCAAGTATCGTCGCGCCTTCAGACGCGGTTGCTGAAAGAGCCGCCAGAGCCATTCGTGCCCCAGCCGGCGGAGCCATCGCGGGGCGCGGCTGACGTTGCCTGCCCAGTAGTCGAACAATCCGCCGACGCCCATGCAGACCGGTGCGTCGAGCCGAGACAAATTGCGGCCGATCCACTCTTCCTGGATCGGATTGCCCATGCCGACCAGCAGCACGTCCGGCCGCAAGGAGTTTATCCGCTCAACGGTCTCGTCGGTGAGCCGCCGGTCGGTGAGGAAGCCGTGTCGATAGCCTGCAAGTTCCCAGCCGGGAAACGAGCGTCGGGCGTATGCGGCGGCCGCGGGGATCGTGGCTTCGTCTGCGCCGAGCATGAAGTACGAGTAGCCGCGGTCGGCGGTTGCCTGAAACATCTGCGGAACGAAGTCCGTGCCGACCATGTTTTCCGCCACGCGGACGCCCTGCAATCGCGCCGCCCAGCGAACGCCGGTCCCGTCGGCGAAAACATAATCGCCCGAATTGAGCGTCTCCCGAAACGACGGATCGGCGGCGGCGACGTTGAGCGTATGGGCGTTGACGAAATAGACGCTCTTCGCGCGGCCTTCGCGGCGGCGGATGGCCCGCTCCAACGTCTCGAACGCCAGCCGGCGAGTGACGTTGTCGATGCGCACGCCCAGCACGCGGAAACGGGGCAGCTCCGTCGCGGCGACCGGCTCGCACTCATTCATTTCGGCAATGGCGGTTTGCGATTCCATCACTCAAAGTATAGCCCGCGTTAGGGGGCGCGGCGGAAGCCGGTATGACCGCTTTCCTCTCGGTCCGCACCCAGACGTTTTGGCGGCGGTAGAGGAGCCGGACGTAGATTGGCGCCTTGCGGAGCATGTAGAGCGGCGCCGCGGCCAGGGCCTTCAACGGCACCTGCCGCCGGCAGAATCCGGCCCACGCCGCGGCCAGCGCGAAGACGAAGGCCACCCCCCCCGCGGCGAGCAACGCCGTCGGCAGCCACGACGCGCCGTATCGCCACGCCGCGCAACTTGCCAAGGCTAAAACCGACCAAAGCATGGTCAACAACGTCAGCGGCGGAATGCAAAGATCGACGGCCATCGCCATCAGTGGCCACGAACGATTGCGCAAGGCGGCATAAAACAGCCGCGGCGACTCGCGCAACGCCGTCCGCAGGTGGCCCTGCTCCCAACGCGTCCGCTGCGAGGCGAAGGCCCGTCGGGAATCGGGCATCTCGCTGCTGACCCCAGCCTCGGGACAATAAAGCGGCACGTGCCCGCGCAACGCCATGTCGATCCCCAACTGCATGTCTTCGACCAGATTGCCGCCGGCCGGCCGCGATTCCTCCAAGATGGCCCAGGGGAACGCCATTCCGGTGCCGGTCAGCCGACACGGGGCGCCCAGCCGCGTCAATCCCAACGGTCTGACCAGGTTGGTCAGCCGGTTGGCGAAAATCGAAACGGCCTCGATCGGTCCCTTTGCCCGGCGGAGATCGGTGAGGTTTCGGGCCTGGACTGGCCGGCCCGTCCGGAAGGCGCGCCGCGAGACGATTTCCAGCGCCGCCGGCTCGGGGAGCGTGTCGGCGTCGATCACCACCGCAACGTCCGGCGGATCGGCGGTCAGGCAATGGAAAGCGAATTGCAGCGCGTAGCCTTTGCCGCGTCGGAGCGGATCGTTTCGTTCGACCACTTCGGCCCCCGCCCGGCGGGCAAGCTCGGCCGTCCGGTCCGTACAGTTGTCGGCCACCACCAAGAGGCGATCGTTCGGCCGGAGCGAAGGAATAATCGACCGCAAGGTCCGTTCGATGACGAGTTGTTCGTCGTGCGCGGGGATCAACACGGCCGTGCGGGGTCGCCGGGAGGAACAGCAATCAAGTTCCCTCGGCCGCTTGTCGCCCGGCCGCAGCGCGGCGAGCGATTCGACGCAAAACGCGGCGATCGGCAGCATCGCCGCGAGGGCGGCCGCAAGCAAAATCCAGTTTAGCATTTCCATCGCCGTCATCGTGAAAAACTGCAAACCGTTGGGGCGTTGGTTGAACTGCTGCCCAACATGCGGACCGTCATTGTGAAAAACTCCTCGCTTCGATCATACGCCGAATGGATCGGCCCGGCTTCAACAACAACCGTCGCAAAGGGGACCGCCGCGTCCAGTCGTAGGCGCGGCGGCAATTGCGCCTGAGGAATCGGGCCAGGGGGCGGAGATCGAGCGCCCCTTCGGCCACGTCGATGCCGCCGGACATCAATCTGACCTTGTATTCCTCCGGTCCCTTGCCCAGGTCGATCCGCCGGACGCCGATTTCCGCGTACGCACGGGAAAATTCCAACCAGGCGAGAATGCCGGGGGAGAAGCGGTGCAAGTCGGGACAATAGGCGGAAAACCAGGAGTGCAAGACGCCGTATGAACGGATCGAGAACAACACCGCCGCCAGCATGTCGCCCATGTAGAGGGCCGAAGTCACGCCCGAAAAGCCTTCCCCCTTCGCGGCGCGGGTCCGCTCCAGCAGTGCCGCGGTCCAATCGAAGGCCAGCACGTTGGTCGCGCCGGTCTGGAGATACTTTTCCTCTTTCCACTTCAACATGCGATTGAAGACGGCAGGGTCGTCGCAATCCAACTCGACCCGCAACGGCCCGATCCGCCGCTCCGCCTGGCGACGTTTCCGCTCCATTTGCTTCATCCATGCGGGATTGGCGGAGAGCAGTTCGTTCCGATAAGCTTCCCAGCCGCGGGAAAGGTCGATGTACGGCGATGGGGCGACGCGCCATTGATAGGGCCGCAGCGGCGCTTGCGAGGCGATCAGGTGGTCGAACCGCCAGGCCGAAAGCCGGCAGCCGCGGAGCAATTCGCTCGGTTGCCAATGCAAATCCTTCCTTGCGATTAGGCCGTGAAAGTCGGACATCTTGCCTCCGACCGGCAGCGCCGCGCCGCCCGATCCGCGCTGGAACGGGAAAAATCCGACCGGCTCGCCGCCTTGTTCGAGCACTCCGACCTCCACGTCGTCGCGGACCGCGGCCACGGCCCGGGTAAACTCGGGACGGAAGTACGGACTGTCCAGCGCGGGTTCGCAGCGCTGAATCTCTGTCCACGCCGCGAGCTGATCGGCGGAGAGCTTGTCGGCGGCCAGCAGTTTTACGTTCATTTGATGAATCCGCGACCGTTGGCCGCACCCGGGAGATGCGGATGGCGGTGGACGTGGTTGTCGAAAAGCGCCCTCAACAGCCCGCTCCCGCGCGGATCGCGGGAACGAGCGTCAACCGACGCCGGCAGTTGTATTACGCCGCAGCCGGCCAGGAGCGTGACGAAATCTGGCGAGAACAGCCCCGTTTCCAGAAAGGCGTTGAAGACAATGAGAACCAGCAGGCAAAAGATCAGCGCGGCGCCCGCGTCGGCGGTCGAGCGAAACGCGACGGCTGCGCGACATAACGCCAGGGCAATGGCCGAAACAAGCGCCATGGCCCCAATCAATCCGACGCCCAGAATGGAATCCAAGTAAGCGTTGTGCGCCTCGCGCAACGGCCACTGCAACCGATCTGATATTTTTTCGATGTGTCCGTCGGTCCAAAAGGCTTCGTAGCCGTAGCCGCGCAGCGGCCGCGCGGCTACGTAGGCGGACAGCTCTTTCCAGATGGGTATTCTGCCGGTCAGTTTTGCCGATTCCTCGCGCCGGCCGAGCAAGGCGATGTCGGAGGCCGTCTCGCCGATTTCCAGTTCGAACAAGGAAGTGAACAGGGCGGCCGAAGAGACCGCGAATCCGGCCGCGAAAACCGCCAACAGCCGCGTCCGCCCGGAGACGCTCATCAGCCACAAAGCCCCCAAAGATGCAATTAGCGCTGCGCACGAAGTGCGCGATTTTGTCAGCAGCAGAAATACCAAGCCGATCGCGAACAGCGCCCAATACAATCGCCGTCGGGATTTGCCGCGCGAAGAAAAACGCGCCGAACAAAACGCCCCCAAGCAGAGGACCGTCAAGTTTACGCCTTGCGTGTTTGGGTGGATCGTGCCCGAAAAACGATAGCCCGCCGAAAAAGGTCGGAAGGTCCCCAGGGCAATTTCCGCGGCGATGCCCGCCAGCAGATACGCCGCCGGGACCGCCACGGCGATCGGCGCCAGATCGCGGAGACGGACTTGTCTGGCCAGTCCCAGCGCGGCCGGCAGACAAAACGACAATGCGGCCAACTTCCGACAACTCAAGCCCGGGTCGTCCGACCAGAGCACGCTTGCCGCCGACCAGGCGAGGTAGAAAACCATCAAGGCCGGCAACCGGCCCGTCAAGCGCAGCGGACGTCCGTCGCGGCGGCGGAGCAAATACAGGCCGAATATGCCGATCAGCGAGAGCGTCAGCCCCTTGACGACATTTCCACCTGATTCCAGCGAACCGTCGGAATCGGACCAAGGGGCGTAGCCCTCGAAAGCGGAAACCTGGAAGTCGTGTCCGACGAAGAAGAACACGGCCCCGAACAACGCGGCGGCCGTCCACGCCAGGCCGAGGTTGACGCCTTCGTCGCATGTGATGTTCGGATGTCGGTCCATTATTGAATCGCTTGACAGGAATTGACCGCCGTTCGCGCGGCGCCGCGTTCCATGAATCCCCACAGCATGATCCACCTTGCCGCGGCGCCGGCAACGCGGCCCGCCACGATGGCCAGCGCAACACCCAACGCGCCGAGCGAGAATACAAGCCCGATTGCCGCAACGATCATAACCGAGACATAAGCCGCGTCGGCGGCGAAGTTGGCGGCCGGCCGATCCAACGCCCACAGGCCGGCGGCCGCCGTTTGCCCCAGGGAATCGGTCAGGGCGGCAATCGCCAAAACGGTCAGCAACGTGCCCGTGCCGATATACGTCGGCCCGAAGAAGACGTGCGCCACCAGATCGCCGCAGAAGAAAACGCCCAGGCACATTCCTCCCAAGACGACGGTCGCGGCGAGCGCGGTCTTTCGCAACACGCGGGCCAACGCCGGGACGCCGTTCGAGGCGTAAGTTTGGGCGGCCTTCGGCATCAACACGTTGTTCAAGGCCATTACGAACAGATTCGAGAGTCCGACCAGCGTCGTGCAAGCGGCCAGTTTTCCCGTCTCCGCCTCGCCGCGCACCGCCGCCAGCATCCAGGGCAGCGCGTAAAAGGCCAAGCCGGTCATCTGTCCGGTTAGCGCCCAACGGCCGAACAACCAGTTCCGCCGCCAATCGCGAACGACGCTCTCGCGGGAAAAACCGAGCGGTTGTTTGCGCAAGAACAGCCAACCGATTGCCGCCGCGGCGCACGCCCCGCCCATCGCGCCGTAGACCGCGGCAATAGAAAGCAATCCCGATCCCCACAACAACAACAGACTTCCCGCCATCGCCGCGGAAACGAAGGCGTCCAGCACGAAGGCCGTTTTCAGGGCGAGATGGGCGAAGGATATCCGCCGGGCGAAATCGCGCATCAGAATAAACGGAACGGCGGCCGCCAGCACCCACGCCATCGGCCCCATGCCGTTCGGCCCGATGCCCAGCGAAAACAACCCCGCAAGAGCGACGATGCATGCCGCGGAAACCGCCGAAAAGAGTAATTGATGGACGATCGCGCTGCCCGCGTATTCGGCCGCCGTGCTTCCCTGCCGGCGATGGCAATACATCGTGTAAGGAATGGATATCAAGTTCGTCTGCGCGGCGGTCAGGAAGACGACGATCGTCCAGGCGAGCGCGTACAGGCCGACTTCCGCCTGGGTGCAGGCGCGGGCAAGAACCACCACCGTCAAAAAATTCGTCCCGCTGACGATCCCCTGATCGAAGACGGAAATCAACCCATTCCGCAAGACCGGCTCCGACGGTCCGGAGAACGTCGGCGCCGCTGCGCCGACCGCCAAGGGCGACGGAACCCGGACGCAATCGGAACGGAGCGGTTCGTCGAGGATTGGATTCATGAGGAAATGGCGCCGCTCGGATGTTTCTTGTTGAACAGCATCGCCAAGGGGCGCAACCGGCGTCGAAGACCGTGAACAACCGCATACCAGCCGTGGAGCTTCATCGACAGCGTGGCGGGCGTGTCGAATCGGCCGACGTTGAACCGACCCCACGAAAACCGGTCCTCCCCCGGCGCGACAATCTTCGGCTCGGTCGTCAGCGCGCATCTGACGCCAGACCGACGCGCAACCGCGGTGATTTTCGCGCAGTGGTATCCAAACGGATAAGCGAAACAAACCGCGCGGAGGCCAAACCGCTCGCGGAGCGCATCGATCGAACGTGTCAGATCGCGGCGGAACAATTCCGGTTGGCCGCGGAGATCGGCGTGGGTGTGAGTGTGCGAGCCGATCTCCACCAGGCCGCTTTCCATCATCTCGGCACAATGGGCGGCGGTCAACGGCCTCCAGGAAAGCTCCGGCGCAGCGTCCGAGCCGGCGGCCGGCCAGTCGTCGAAGGGAAACGGTCGTCGTCCGTCCAAATAGGCCGTCGTCACGAAAACCGTCGCGGGGACCGAAAGCTCCTTCAACACCGGCCAGGCGTTGTGATAGACGTTGTCGTATGCATCGTCGAAGGTGACGACGAAAATTCCCGCCGGCACCGCCTCGCCGCAAAGCCTGCATTCCAGCACGCGGCGCAACGGCCATGGGCGATGACCTCGTTCAATCAACCCGGCGAGTTGGTTTCTCAAACGCGCGGGGGTCACGTTCCAGGTGGGCGCCAAAACGCCTGCGACGCGCGGCGCGACGCGGTGATAATTCAAGATCCCAAACGAATTGTCTTTGTTTGCGCGCATGGCGTTTTGTCCGGGGAATATCGGTCGTTCGGCGTCGTTTATCTCGATCCGACGCGCGCGAAGGCGGCCAAAATCGGTTCCCGCCGCCGTTCTTCTCCGCGTTCGCCGCCCACCGTTGCGATCTGCGGCGGCCGCATCATCCGCTCATAATGGTCGATGGCCAGCGGCAGCCCCAATCCGCCCAGCGCGGCGGCAAAAAACCCCAGCAGACAATTCAACAAGACCCGCGGACTGACCGGGCGCGGCTCGAAACTGGCTGGCTGCACGACGCCGACGTTCGACATCCGCTGGGCCTCCAACTGCCGGTCAATCCGCGCCTGCTCAAGGTTCGTCGAGTATTTCCGATAGTCTTCCTCGATTAGATCGACTTCCCGCTGCGCCGCGGCGACGCGCAACTCGTCCGCGTTCAGCCTGTTCAGTTGCAAGCGGACCGCGGCCAGTTGCCCTTTCAGCAACGCGGACTGGGAGCGGAGCGCGGCCAACTTTGGCTCGGCGACAAGCAGGGCCAATTCGGCCTCTTGGCGGAGCCGGCCCGGCTCGCGGGTAACCTGCCTGAGCGTTTTCTCCTCCTGCTCGAGGATCTTTTTCGCGGCCGCGATCTGCTCGTGCAGTTGCCGCATCTTCGGGTGCTCGTCGGTATATTGGGACTGGGCCCTTTTCTGCTCCAATTGCAGGGCGTAAAACCGCTCCCTCATTCGGTTCGTACCGTCGTCGTCGTGCCCTTCCGTCTCCTTGACCTGCGTTGCCGGCAAGCTGCTCGCCTTGCGGCGGAGGTTATCGACGTTGGCCTCCTCGACGGCCAACATCTCCTCCGTCTTGAGCAAGTCGTCCTCGATGCGTCCGACGCGGGCAACCATCTGCTTCCGCTGCGCAGCCGGCGATGCCAAGCCCGTCTCGTCCTTCAGGTCGCGGAGCCGCTCCTCGCCGCGAGATAGTTTTTCGCGGAGCCGGCGCGTCTGCGCGGCGAAAAATTCGTGCATGCCGCGGGTCCGGTTCAGCCGGCCGTGCTCGTCGAGATAGGCGTCGATCAACGCGGCCACCACATCCCGCGAAAGCTCGGGCGTCGGTCCCCGGAACGAGACGCTGATTACGCTCGACTTCTTGGCCGACTCGACCTCCAACCGTTTGGACAGTCGGCGGATCGCCTTCTCGCGGTCGTCTTTGCCGATGATTTTCTCCGATCCGAGTGCGTCGACGACCTTCTCGATCAGGGCGCGGCTGCGGAGTATCTCGACCTCGGAATTGATCTCGCTCTCGCGCGACTGCGGCACGGCGACGATCGGCTTCTGGCCCAAGGTTGCCGTGGGGTCGAGCGTGGCGTTCTCGCGGCCCAGCCTCACGAAAAGCTTCCCCTCCGATTTGTACTGACGTGGGGCAAGCAAAGTAAACAGAAGGGCGCCGCCGAACACGATGCAAAAAAACAAGAAGCCCTTTTTCCTATGGCGGTGCAAGGCGCGGTAGGCCTCGATTAGTTGTAAGGATGGTTGCCTGGTATTATCCATCACGATCTCCTTTGCCCAACATTGATTGTGATATTGGGCAGTATGGGAAATATGGGGTATCTGGCTATTGTAATAAGGGGAATCGAGCATGGCAACAAAAAGAAATAGCGGTGCGTAAACAGCTATATATGGTTCCAAAGGAGTTACTAAACACCAGTTACCCCCAAGTAGTGGGGATAAGGGCGTATATTCTTTCTTTCAAGTGGATATAATTGTTCACTCCGCTTTCTCTCCATCAGAAGCACGCCGACAAATGTCACACGCTCAAACTCTCTTTATTACCGGGCGGGCGGAAATCACCGGCGATGCGGCCGAGACGGACCATGTGGCAACGGCCGCCGGGAACCGCTGGCCGGAGGCGTTGCAAGTCGCCTTTGATTTATTGCCCGACCCCGTCTTTCGCTTGGCGGGAGATGAGCTAACCTTCGGCGACGCGAACCGAGCGGCCTGCGAATTGTTCGGTTATAGTCGGGAAGAGTTGCGGGGAATGGCGATGAGCCAAGTGTGCCATCTTTCGCTCCTTGCTGATCGGGGGAGGATATTGGACGGCAAGGAGGACGGGACCGTCGGCGGTGTTTACCATACGATCGTTCAGCCGAAAGTCGGAGCGGTCGTGGTAGCACAGTGCCGTTTTACACCCATCCCGGCGCGCGACGGGGGCGGCTGGTTGGTAGTGGCCGGCGAATCGTCCACCGCCTATACGCGAGGGTTGGGATTGCCCGGCCACGATCCGCTGACCTGTTTGCCCGACCGACGATTGTTTCATCGCCTTCTGGAACGGACCCTGCAACGGTCGCGGTGGCGCGGCGATTATCTCTTCGGCGTATGTTTCATCGACTTGGACGGCTTCAAGTCGACCAACGACCGCTTCGGCCACTTGATCGGCGACCGGGTGCTTTGCGAAATCGCCCGGCGACTGGTCGGCTGCGTGCGCGCCGGAGACATGGCGGCGCGTTTCGGCGGCGACGAGTTCACCGTGCTTATCGACGACGTGCAAGACTCCCGCGGCGCGGAGTCGGCGGGGCAACGAATACTCGAACAAATCCGCCGCCCGGTCGTTCTCGACGATTTATCCGTTCGGCTCTCCGCCAGCGTGGGACTGGCCGTTGGCCCCGGAGAGCATCGGCGGGCCGAAGACATGCTCCGCGAGGCCGATCGGGCGATGTATCGAGTCAAGTCGCGGGGCGGCGACGCCGTCGGGTTCTTCGACGGCGGGCCGTCGCGCCGGTCGGCGGAGCCGCAATAGCCGGAATTCTCGCGCGATTTGCCGCCGCGGACCGTAATTCCGAAAAATCGTGGAACTTTCGTCTTGCCGCCGGCGTCGAAGAGTTGACTCCGGCGGGTATCGGATAAACGTCCGGAAAAAACCATGTCACGCCACGTTTCAAAGGATCCGACGCGATGAATCCAATCCGTATTGTTCCGTTCGCCGCGGTGTTGGCTGCCAGCGGCGTTTTTTGCAGCCTTCTTTGGGGGGCCGAACCCGAAAAGGGAGCGGTGGACAACGCCGTCGCGGCCAATGGCGATTTCGCCCTGGACCTTTACAAGCAGTTGTCGAATGAGCGGAGAAGCGAGAATCTGTTCTTTTCTCCGTATTCGATTTTCAGCGCGCTGTCGATGACCGCCGAGGGGGCCCGCGGCGAGACGGCCGAGCAGATGTGCAAAACGCTCCGCTTTCCGGGAGGAAACGAACGGATCGCCGCGATTCACGCCGGCCTTGCCGAGTTGAACCGGCGCTACAACGCACCGGACCTCCCGTACGAGTTGCAAGTGGCCAACGCCTTGTGGGGCGAAAAGTCGCACCCCTTTCTGCGATCGTACATCGACGCGATTGAAAAGCATTACAAGACCGGGGGGTTGTTTTCGGTCGATTTTTGCCGCGCCCCGGAGGCGGCCAGGCTGCGGATCAACGATTGGGTCGAGGACAAAACAAACGATAAGATCAAGGACCTGATCGCCGAAGGGCAGATCGACTCTTCTACCCGATTGGTGCTGACCAATGCCATTTATTTCAAAGGCGATTGGCGGGACACCTTCGATCCGATCAATACCCGGCCGCGGGATTTCAGCGTCTCCGCCGAGAAGAAGGTAAGAGTTCCGACGATGTTCCAAGAAGAGAGTCATCTTTACTGGGAGGACGAATCGCTCCAAGTCCTGGAGCTTCCCTATAGAGGCCGCGACGTGTCGATGCTTATCGCGTTGCCGCGAAAGGTCGACGGATTGCCGGCCCTGGAACAAAGTCTTTCGCGGGAGCGCATCGGCAAGTGGCGAGCGAGGCTGCGTCCCCGCCGCGTGGAAGTGCATCTGCCGAAGTTCAAGTTGGAGACGGCCTTCGAGTTGAAGCCGACGCTCGAACGGTTGGGAATGAAACGGGCGTTCGCCGCAGCGGCCGATTTCTCCGGCATCGACGGCGAACGTTACCTCATGCTTTCCGCCGTGATCCATAAGACGTTCGCGGACGTGAACGAGGCCGGGACCGTGGCGGCCGCCGCCACGGCGGTTACGGGGTTGGCAACCGGCATGCCTCCCCGCACTACCCCGGCGGTGTTTCGCGCCGACCATCCCTTCCTGTTTATGATCTGCGACAAACAGAGCGGGAACATTTTATTCTTGGGGCGGGTCATAAAACCCGAAAAAGGAGCCGCGACAGGGAGTTCCCTTAACAGTCCTTCACGCTTTCCAGGCTGAAAGAACCAGATAATAAGCCGCACGCAAGCCAGCAACGACGACGCGAACCTTTCTCGACGCAAGAGCGTAAATGGGTTTGTTTCAGGTCGCCGTGAACCCCTCATACGTTCGTGGGAGGGTTGAAAAAAAGCAACGGTTGACCAATAAATGCCACGTCCCGGCGCGGTGGTGTTGGAAATTAGCCCCGTCGTTTGACCGCGGGCCCATTTTGACACAGACTTCCAATAGGAAGAATCGCTTTTCACTATTGATCTCGTCGCTTTGAGTCTTGTCTGGTTGGGCCTGCTCGTCTTCACCGACGGGGCGCTCGTAGATTTCGCACCACGGTATCAGCATCATGCGCGGCTCCGTTTACAACGCACCGGCGTTGGGCGTTTGCGGCAGGTTGGCACGCGAGGTGGCCGACCTGTTGAATCTGGAAGACCGGCCCTCGGGCGGCAAGCCGCCTGCCCGACGCCGGTCGTTGCACATCGAGCCGCTCGAAGCGCGTCATTTGATGGACGCGGCCGGCGCGGCTTCGTTGATCTCGGCCGTTTGGTTCCAGGACGTATCGGACCAGGAATCCGCCGCGCACGCCGGCGTGGCCGATTGGACAGTGGAGAGCGGTTCCGCCGCCGCTCAGAAGTCCGACGCCGCCCAATCCGACGATTACGACTGGATCGTTCAGTTCGACTCCGCCGCGGCGGCCGGCGCCGCCTCAGTGGCCGAGACGGCGAGTTTCTTGGTCGGCGGCGGCATGGAGTTCGAGGTCCTCCGCGGCCTGGGCCTGGTCGGACAGGTGCTGGTCCGCAGTTCCGGCGCCTCGCTGGACGCCGTGCAAGCCTGGCTGAGCGATAACGTCTACGTCGCGTCTTTTGAGCAAGACGCCATTAGTCAAGTCGATTTTTCGACCCCCAGCGATCCCTACTACAACCAACTCTGGGGAATGGAAACCATCGACGCCCCGCAGGCTTGGAACCTTTCCACCGGAAGCTCCAGCGTGGTCGTGGCGGTGATCGACACCGGCGTGGATTACACGCATGTCGATCTGGCCGCCAACGTCTGGACCAATCCCGGCGAGATCGCCGGCAACGGAATCGACGACGACGGCAACGGGTTCGTCGACGACGTGCATGGATACGACTTTATAAACGAGGACGGCAATCCGATGGACGATAACGGCCACGGAACGCACGTCTCGGGAACAATCGCCGCCGTGGCCAACAACGGCGTGGGAGTGGCTGGGGTAAACTGGTCCGGCTCCGTGATGGCGCTGAAGTTCCTCAACAGCGACGGATCGGGGTACCTGTCCGACGCCGTCCGGGCAATAAACTACGCCACCATGATGCGGACGCAATACGACGTCAACGTGCGGGTGACCAACAACAGTTGGGGCGGCGGCGGATACAGCACCTCCATGTACAACGCCATCCAGGCAAGCAACAACGCCGACATTCTCTTCGTCGCCGCGGCGGGAAACAGCAGTTCGGACAACGACCTCAGCCCCCAATATCCGGCCAACTACTCTTGCTCAAACGTTATTTCCGTGGCGGCGATTTCGCAAAACGGCCAACTGGCCAGCTTCAGTTCCTACGGGGCGACGACCGTCGATCTGGCCGCGCCTGGCGTTTCCATACTCAGTACAATTCCCGGAAACCGCTACTCGTATTATTCCGGCACCAGCATGGCCACCCCGCACGTGGCCGGCGTCGCCGCCCTGGCCTTCTCGCTGAACCCGAACGCCTCCGCGGCGCAAGTGCGCAATGCCATTCTCGCCGGCGCTGAAACTTCGTCGGCGTTAGCCGGCAAAACGGCCACCGGCGGAATACTCAACGCCTACAACACAATGCAAATTATCGGCGGCCAGGTCCACGGGCCGATAATCTCCACGCTCGCCGCTTCGCCAAGTTCGGTGATGGCCGGAGAGACGGTCACGCTGACCGCCGAGGGCATTTCCGACGACTCGGGCACGGTCGTGCGGGTCAACTTCTACCGCGACGCCAACAACAACTCACGCTACGACGCCACCGATCCGCTGGTCGGCTCGACTGCCTCGATCGTCGGCGGCACGGCTTCCGTTTCCATCGACACTTCCGCTTTGGCCGCCGGCACGCACCGTTACCTGGCCCAAGCGATCGACAACCACGCCGAATCGAGCAGTTGGGCGACGGCTTCGCTCAACGTTCTGCCGCCCGACGACCACGGCGACAGCGCCGCGACGGCGACCGCCATCCTCGCCTCCGGTTCCACCGCCGGGACGCTGGGCGCCGCCGGCGATGCGGATTGGTTCAAGTTCCAGGCGGTCGCCGGCAAGACCTACGTTTTCAGCACGCGACTCGGCTCGCTGATCGACTCCACCCTGAGGCTCTACGACCGCGACGGCGCCACGCTGCTAAGATACAACGACGACTACGGCGGCTCGCTGGCTTCGCAAATCACTTGGACTGCCTCGCGCAGCGGCACCTACTACATCGCGGTGGGAAGCTATGCGAACCGCTACGCGGGCACGTACGTCCTTTCGGCCGCGACGAACAACGCCGCCCCGCAGTTGGCCCCCATCGACGATCGGACCATCTCGCACCGGCAAACGACGCTTGAGGTCGAACTCGACGCCGCGGACGCCGACGGCGACCCGCTCAGTTATTCCGTCTCGGCCGTTTCGCTCGATCCACTTGCCCAAGAGGCCTACGAAATCGACCAGGCTTACGGCCTCTATCAGTGGCAGGGGAGTTTTTGGACCGATTTGCGCGGATACGACGAGAAGTATTTCGCCGGGTATTATGAAGGACACAGGAACGCGTATTTCATACTCCCCGGCGGGCAACTCTATCGCTGGGACGGCAGCATCGCCGAGAGCACATACGTCGCCACGCTCGGCAGCGATTACTACAACGATCCGTTCCTGCTCTGCAACGCCCAGCAGCCGGAGTACGCCCCGGTCGACGCCGGCGACGTGCAACTCAGCATTTCGGACGGCGTGCTGACCATCGTTCGAGACGCGGATTTTCTCGACGACCTGATCGTTCAAGTAACCGTCAGCGACGGGACGGAAACCGACAGCGAGACTTTTGCCGTCTCCGTGACGAACTCCGCCCCGCAGTTGGCGCCCATCGACGACCAAGCGATGTCGTATTCGCAGACCACGCTCTCGGTCGATCTCGGCGCCTCGGACGCCGACGGCGACACGCTCGGCTATTCGGTCGAGCTTTTCGCCGTGGATTCGCTGGCCGAGGAGGCATACCAGTTGGACCAGGAGTATCGGCTTTATCAGTGGCAGGGAAGTTTTTGGACCGACCTTCGCGGGTACGACGAGAAGTATTTCGCCGGGTATTATGAAGGACACAGGAACGCGTATTTCATACTCCCCGGCGGGCAACTCTACCGCTGGGGCGGCAGCATCGAGACGAGCGTCCACGTAACCACGCTTAGCAGCGACTACTACGACAACCCGTTCCTGCTCTGCGATGCCCAACAGCCGCAGCACACGCCCGCTGACCCCGACGACGCGCGGGCGAGCGTCTCCGACGGCGTGCTGACGATCGTTCGAGACGCGGATTACCTCGACGATTTAATGGTTCGGGTTACCGTGAGCGACGGGTTGGCCTCGGACAGCGCGACGTTTTCGGTGTCGGTGACTAACTCCGCCCCGCACTTGACGCCGATCGGCGACCGGACCATGTCCGCCGCCCAGACCACGTTGGTCGTCTCGATCGACGCCCGCGACGCCGACGGCGACCCGTTGAGCTACTCGGCCGAGGTGCTGGCCGTTGATCCGCTTGCCGAGGAAGCCTACCAGTTGGACCAGGAGTATCGGCTCTATCAGTGGCAGGGTAGTTTTTGGACCGATCTTCGGGGGCACGACGAAAAGTATTTCGCCGGATATTACGGGGCCTCCAGAAATCCGTACTTCATCCTCCCCAACGGCGATTTCTACCGCTGGGGCGGCAGCATCGAAGAGAGCGTATACGTCACCACACTCAGCGCCGCGTATTACGACAATCCGTTCCTCGTGTGCGAGGCCCAGGAGCCGCGGCTCTCTTCGATCGACTCGGCCGCGGTCGAGGCGCGCATGACGGACAACGTGCTTACGGTCACCCGCGACCCGGCCTACACGAACGACTTTTTCGTCCGCGTGACCGTCGGCGACGGGCGCCAAAGCAGCAGCGAGACGTTCCAGGTTTCGACGGCCGGGGCCGCGTGGCTGCAATCGTTCGCTTCTCCGCTCTCGCTAACGCCGTCGGTGGAAAACGCCGTCGAGTCGTCCGCCGAAGCATCGGACCATCTGGCCGTATTGCTGGCCCACGACGATGCCTTGCGCTCGGCCGATCTGCTCGCCTTGCGGGTCGAGCACTTGTCGGCCGCGCTCGACGCGGCCTTTAACGCCACGCTTTCTTCGCCGGATTATCGCTCGTTCGCTTTGGCGGAGGCGATGCGATCGGATCGTTTCGGGCAAACATCCTCCATCTTCGACAAGGCCGCCGGGAAGATGGGTGGCACTGGCGTCTCGCCGGTGTTATTGTCCCGCTCGGCCGACCTTGCGACGTCGCTCGGCGAATTGCGGCTGGTTGACTGCCGTCTGATCGACGAGGTCTTCGATTCGCTGGCCGAGCAACTCGATCTCGCCGATTGAGCGGACTCTGCGACAGGACGCTGCGACACTCTATAAGTATCTGTCCAAAATCCTTCGGCTGGCGGCGTCCAGCCGCCGGGCGTCGGGGATTAGGTAGTGGATGCCGTGCGTGTCGACCAGCATGACGCGGCTCGGACCCAGCCGCCGCACGTCATCGTCGCTATCTTCCATGAAAAACGTCGTCGGCCCGCGGTCCGTCACCACCTTCCACTCCGACGGATCGCTGGCGACCGAGACCTGTTCGATGCGCAATACGACAGGGATAAATTCGCGACGAGTCAATTCTTCTTCCAAGACCGCGCGGACCTCGGCCGGCAACTCGGCCAGGTCCTCGATGCGGACCAGCTCGTGCCCCTCGGCGTCGCAGATAGAAATCAACCCCGCCGGGGCGGTAATGGGAAACGCCCGGACCGGCTCGACGCCGGTCACTTGCCGGCCGTCCTTCCAGACCAACACCAATTGCTGCCAGGGATCGCGATGGAGCGAGAAATCCGACATGTCAATCGTCCAATTTTTCCAATCTCTGCGCGTATGCGGCCGAGCCGCTCTCGTCCAACACGTCATCCTGGTTCATCTCGGATTGCGCCTGATGCAAGCGGGCATAGACGCCGCCGCGGCGGAACAGTTCGTCGTGCGGGCCGACCTCGACGATCCGGCCCCGTTCGACGACCACCAGCCGGTCCGCCCGGCGGAGCGTGCTCAGGCGGTGGGCAATGGCGATCGTGGTCCGCCCGCGGATCAGGTTTTCCAAAGCCAACTGGATTTCTCGCTCCGTCTCCGTATCGACCGAGGAGGTGGCCTCGTCGAGGATCAGGATGCGGGGGTCGATCAATAGCGCCCGGGCGATGCTAATCCGCTGCCGCTCGCCGCCGGAGAGAAATTGTCCCCGTTCGCCGACCATTGAATCGTAGGCGTCGGGTAGGCGGAGGATGAACTGGTGCGCGCGTGCGGCGTGGGCGGCGCGGACAATCTCCTCGCGCGTGGCGTCCGGGCGCCCGTAGGCGATGTTATCGGCGATCGTGCCGTAAAACAGGAACGGGTCTTGGAGCACGATGCCGATGTTTCGCCGGTATTCTCCCAGCGGATAGGAGCGGATGTCCGCGCCGTCGGCCAGGATTGCTCCCTCGGCGACGTCGTAGAAACGACAGGCGAGGTTGACCAACGTTGTCTTTCCCGCTCCGCTGGGGCCGACCAGACCGATCATCTCGCCTGGGTTAATATGTAAGTCGATCCCGCTAAGCACGGGCCGGTTGCCGTAGTGGAAGCCGACGCCGCGGAACTCGACCTGGCCCCGCAGTCGTCCGGGGTGGACCGGGTGGAGCGGCTCGGCCACGCTGGGCACTCGGTCGAGGATGGCGAAGATCCGCTGCGCGCTGGCCCCGGCCCGGTGCGTGGCGGTCACGATCCGGCTCATCGAGTCCATCCGCCCGTAGAACCGCGTGATGTATTGGATGAAGCCCGTCAACAGGCCGACCGTCAATCCTTGGCCCCGGATTATCTGCCAAGAGCCGAACCCCCAAACGACTAGCAAGCCGAGCGAGGTGAGAAAGCTGACCACGGTGTGAAAGAGCGTCCAGACGTTGTTCACTCGGTCGTTGGCCCGCAGCATGCGCTCATTCGCCGTCTGAAAGCGATCGATTTCGCGCTGCTCCTGGGCAAAAGCCTTCACCACCCTGATGCCGGGAATCGTATCGGCTAATACGCTGGTCATTTCACCCCAGGTCCTCGTGCTCAAGGCAAAGCCGCGACGCAAGCGGCTGCGCACCAGATACACGAGATAGGCGATGATCGGCAAGGGGGCCAGCGTGGCGACGGTCAATCGCGGATCGAGATAGATCATAAAGCCCGCGGTCAGAGAGAGCGTGAGAAAATCGTTGGCGAAATCGAGCAGGTAAATGGTCAAATAATAACAGATGCGGTCGGTGTCGGTGCTGACCCGCGCGATCAGGTCTCCGGTCCGCTTGCCGCCAAAAAACTCGATCGACAGGCGCTGCATGTGGCTGTAGGTGTTGTTGCGCAGATCGACGGCGATCCGTTCGCCGACCCGGGCAAGCACGAACGTCCGCCCCCACGACAAGAGCCACGCCAAGACGGCGACCCCGGCGTATCCGGTCAAATACCACGAGGCTTGTTGGATGAAGCGCCACGCTTCGCCGTCGGAGATGTTCTCAATGTTTTGGGCGGGCGTTAAAACGTCGTCGATCAAGGGGATGGTCAGGTATATCGGCACCAGCCCGGCAAGACTGCCGGCGATCATCAACGCCAGACCGAGCAGAATCGACCACTTCCGCGTCTTGGCAAATCCGATCAAACGGAACAGCGAGCGGACCGGCGGCTTGCTCTTGGCCGATTCGCAGTCGGGGCAAGTCCCCTGGTCGGCGGCCAGAATGGCCCCGCAACTGGGGCAAATCCTGGTCGGCGGCTCGACGTAATCCCCTTCGCCCGTCATCCGACCCAGCCGCAGGCCCTCGAACCGTTCGGCGAGCCGGTGCGCCGCCGCCGCGCGGCCGATGGTGAACCGCCAATAGGCTATAAGCGAGTCGGAGCCTAGCAATTCCAGTCGCCCCGTCGCCCCCAGGTCTTTCGCGCGAAGCCCGCTGGCATCCTCCAAATGCCATGAAATGACTTGCGGCTGTCTACCTTCGGCTGTCTCGACGGCCAACAAACGACCGGCGGTCAATACGACCAGCCCCGGAGAAAAACGGAGCCGTGCGTCCAGGTCTAGTTCGAGCCAAACAAGGGGGGATTCGCCCGGCGCAAGCGCGGACTCGACTACCCCTCGCAACTCGGACGGCATCCGTTCCCAGGAGTCGTTCAGCGTGTTCAATTCTCCCCCCGCATATACGGAACACCATAATGGGCAGTGGCGGACTTATCGCAAATAACGTCCCGGGCGCCGTAAAACACCCTTTTCCATGTGTCCCCAGGCATCCGGCTAGGACATCATAGACTATCTTTTATATAATAAGTAGGTCAGACCGTTCCCAACAATCTAGCAGGGGGTGTCGGGATATACCCGACCTACGACGCGTGGTTCGGCAACCGCCAAATCAACGCCACCCCCCCAATTTTTCTCCCGTGAGATTATTGCATATTTGCCGGTGGCCGGATTATACTTATTACTTCCCGGTCTGGTTCAGCCGCCGGGACAACTAGTCTTTCACGGAACAGTTTGGTCGATGCGGACGTTGTACTTTCCGGCATGGTGGTTCGGGACTGTCGGTCTATACCTTTGCTGAAGAAAGTCCGATTGATGCTTGTATGGTGAATTACTGTACTTCACCCAATTTTCGGCAATTACTCACTTTCCCTAATAAAAACCCAACCATTGTACCGTCGCCTGCGTAGATTGTGTTAATAGGGATCAACCTCCTCGCCCCCCGGAACAACTCTGAACAGCCATTATGTGAGATTCAAAACATGGAATTCCGCAAGTTACTAGCGCTTCGTGGACCGAACATTTGGGCGAACTTTCCGGTGCTGGAGGTTTGGGTCGATCTGGGCGAGTTGAAGGACAAGGCCTCGAACGAAATACCCGGCTTCAACGACCGCTTGATGAGTTGGCTGCCCAGCATGATCGAGCACCGTTGCAGCATCGGCGAACGGGGGGGATTTTTCCAACGGCTCCGCAACGGAACCTATCCCGCACATATCCTGGAACACATCACCCTCGAACTCCAGTCCCTGGCCGGCACGGACGTCGGCTTCGGCAAGGCCCGAGAGACGTCCGAGGAAGGCGTTTTCAGGGTCATTGTCGAATACGTCGAGGAGACGGTCGGGCGGGAATGTCTGGCCGCCGCGCGCGAGCTTTTTCTGGCGGCGGTTTACGACCGGCCGTTCGACGTGGCCGGCTGCGTCGCCCGGCTCCGCGATCTGACCCAAGAGGTATCCTTGGGTCCGAGCACCCGGGCGATTGTCGAAGCGGCCCGGGCGCGCGGCATCCCCGCCCGGCGAATGAACGCCAACAGCTTGGTCGTCCTCGGCCACGGCCGCAAACAGCGCCGCATTCAGGCCGCCGAGACGGACCGGACCGGCGCGATAGCCGAATCGATCGCCCAGGACAAGGAGCTTACTCGCGAGTTTCTCCTCGCGGCGGGAGTTCCCGTCCCCAACGGCCGTGCGGTCGCCGACGCGGAAGACGCCTGGCGGGCGGCCCGCGAACTCGGCGCGCCGGTGGTCGTAAAGCCGCGCGACGGCAACCAGGGGCGCGGCGTGGCCACAAACCTGACCACGCGCGAGCAGGTCATATCGGCATACGAAGCCGCATCCCAGGAAAGCGGTTCCGTGTTGGTCGAAAAGTATGCCCCAGGCCACGACTATCGACTGCTGGTCGTGGGAGATCGTGTCGCGGCCGCCGCCCGCCGCGAGCCGGCGCAGGTCCTCGGCGACGGCGAACATACCATCAACCAGTTGATCGAACGGGCAAACGCCGACCCGCGTCGCGGCGATCACCACGCCACCGTGCTCAGCAAGCTCAAGCTGGACGCGGTGTCGCTGGCGGTGCTGGCCGAGCAGGGATTTACCCCCGAGTCCGTCCCCTCGGCCGGGACGACGGTGCTGATCCGGCGAAACGGCAACCTGAGCACCGGCGGAACGGCCATCGACGTAACCGAGCGGGTTCATCCGGCCGTGGCGGCCAAGGCGCTAGACGCCGCCCGAACGGTGGGATTGGACATCGCTGGCATTGACATGCTGGCGCACGACATATCGCGCCCCTTGGAGGAACAGGGGGGCGCGGTCGTCGAGGTCAACGCCGCGCCTGGGCTGCGGATGCACTTGGAGCCATCCGCCGGCATCGCCCGACCGGTCGGAGAGGCGATCGTCGATCTGCTCTTTCCGCCGGGCGAGGACGGACGCGCGCCAATCGTCGCCGTCACCGGGGTAAACGGTAAAACGACCACCACCCGCTTCATCGCCCACATCATTCGCGGCGAAGGGAAATGCGTGGGCATGACCTGCACCGATGGGATATTCGTCGACGACCAGCGGCTCGATTACGCGGATTGCAGCGGGCCGCAAAGCGCGCGGAGCGTGCTGCTGAATCCGAACGTCGAGGCGGCCGTCTTCGAGACCGCCCGGGGCGGAATACTCCGCGAGGGGCTGGCCTTCGATTATTGCGACGTGGCGGTGGTGACCAACATCGGCGAAGGAGACCATCTCGGACTGTGCGACGTAAACACGCCGGAGGAGTTGGCCAAGGTCAAGCGGTGCATCGTCGAGGCGGTCGCGCCCGACGGATACGCCGTGCTGAACGCCGCCGATCCGCTCGTTGCGGCGATGGCGGCGCACTGTCCCGGCGGGACCGTGTTTTTCGCCCTCGATCCGCGCTCTTCGGTGATCGAGCGGCATCGGGCCCTCGGCGGAAAGGCCGCCTTCGTTCGCGACCGGCATATCATCGTCGCCGAAGGCGAACGGGAAGAAACGGTCGTCTCGCTCGACCGGCTCCCGCTCAGCCGCGGCGGACAGGTCTCCTTCCAGGTGGAAAACTCGCTGGCCGCCATCGCCGCCGCTTGGTCGCTGGGCGTTCCGATGGAGGTGATCAGCGCGCGAACGACCTCCTTCGCCGCCGACATCGACAGGGTGCCCGCCCGCTTCAACGTCCTCGAAATCGACGGCGCGACCGTGGTGGTGGACTACGGCCACAACGCCCATTCGCTCTCGGCGGTGATCGAGGCGATCGGCCGCTTTCCGCATCTTCGCCGGGCGTGCGTCTACTCGACCGCCGGCGATCGCCGCGACTGCGACATCGTCCGCCAGGGCGAACTGCTCGGCGCCGCCTTCGACAGGGTAGTCCTCTACGAAGACCACTATCTGCGCGGCCGCGCCTCGGGCGAAATCATCGGACTGTTGCGGCGAGGATTGAACTCCGCCGCTCGCGCCAAGGAAGTCGTCGAGGTGCTTGGCGCCACCAGGGCGGCCGAGATCGCGCTCGACTCGACCGCGCCCGGCGAACTGCTGCTGTTGCAGGCCGACACGGTCGACGAGACGATCCGCTGGTTGCGGGATTATCTCGCCACGCGCGCCGAGAAGAAAGCTAACGGCGCGGTATTGCGCGAGGCGGGCGAACCGCTCGCTTCGGCCGATATTGAATCCCCCGTCTTGGCCGAGGTCAACGCGGCGAAAATTTGAACCGTGGCGCGACCGCCCTCGGCCAAGCCGCTTTTCGATTCACCCGGCCGGCGACCGCTCCGCCTTTGATCCCCTCGCGCACCCAACCAGAGAGTTACTTGACTCCGCGCATAAAATAGGCGAACATATATTCTCGATACACGCTTCTCGAATAGGCCTTTTTCCTTCGACCGTCGGGAGATCGCGCGGCTATCGTAGATTTTCATAGCCGTAATGTCTTCGGAGAAGCTCCTCTGGGAACGCACCGATGGAATTTCTTCACCACGCCATGCCGAACGGCTTGGAGATCGTCGTCGAACGAAACGACAAGGCGTATTCCGCCGCGCTGGGATTTTTCGTCAAGACCGGCGCCCGCGACGAAGACGACTCAATCGCCGGAGCAAGCCACTTTCTCGAACACATGGCGTTCAAGGGCACCCCGACCCGCTCGGCCGAGGACGTGAACCGGGAGTTCGACGAGATGGGCGCCCACTACAACGCCTTCACCACCGAGGAAAACACGGTTTACTACGCCGCCGTCCTGCCGGAGCATCAAGACCGGGCCACCGAACTGCTGGCCGACATTCTTCGCCCCGCGCTCCGAGAGGTTGATTTCCGCACCGAGAAACAGGTGATTCTCGAAGAGATCAGGATGTACGACGACCAGCCGCCGTTTGGCGCCGACGACAAGTGCCGGGCCTTGTTCTTCGGCCGGCACCCGTTGGGTAGAAGCATTCTCGGCGAAGTGGAAAGCGTCGCGAGCCTGTCGATCGAGGCGCTCCGCGAATACTGCCGACGGCGGTACAGCCCGGGCAACATGGTGCTGGCCGCCGCCGGGCGGATCGACACGCAGCGGCTCGTCGCCGCCGTCGAGCGGACTTGCGGCCTCTGGCCGGCGGAGGCCAACGGCAGAAAAGTCACACCCGCCGCTACCCATGAAGGTTTCCGATCGCTCCATAAGCAGAGCGCGTCGCAGCAGTATTTGCTGCGGCTTTCGCCCGCCCCCGCCGCCGGGGACGACGACCGATACGCCGCCAAGCTGTTGGCCGCCGTCTTGGGCGACGACTCGGGAAGCCGGCTCTATTGGGAGCTGGTCGACCCGGGCCTGGCCGAACACGCCAGCCTCGGCCACAGCGAATACGAAGCCGCCGGGGCAATGATGACCTACATGGTATGCAGCCCCGAGCACACGGCCGAAAACATCCGCCGCATCCTCGAAGTTTTCCGCCGCGCGGAGGCCGAGGGGATTACCGAGGACGAATTGGAACAGGCCAAAAGCAAGGTTCGCAGCCGAATCGTGCTCGGCAGTGAGCGGCCGCGCGGCCGCTTGTTCGCCGTCGGCAGCGAATGGGTCTATCGCCGGCGACATTGCCCAGTCGAACTCGATCTAGAGGCAATCTCCGCTCTCACGGTCACCGATCTCGCCGCGGTGTTGAAAAAGTATCCTCTCAGTCGCGCGGCGATGGTGACGATCGGCCCGCAAGACGAGGTTTCGGCGTTGAACCACTTCGCCATCATGTTCGAGGACCGCTTGCCTAAACTCACCGGCAAATAACGCACCAAACCCGGCTGACACAAAAATCCGTACAGGCCCTGGGGATAGTGGGTCGTTTGTTATAAGTGCCTGTTGTCTATCGGCAGCCCGTCCTTGCGGTTCCCCAAACGACGGTAGACCTCGCCATCAATTGAGTAATTGATTGTGCGGACGGAGCCGTCGCAGCACGACATGTGGAAACTGCCGGCGTGCGCGCTGCCGAACCACTGCACCTTATTACCTTCTCCGATGGTTGAACTGTCCTGCCGGGGCAGATTGTTTTCGCCAGCGCTTTCGACTTTGCCACATACTCCCGTCCAACGCAGCAAATTCAAGTGGTCACCGCAATACATAGTAGCACTATCGCCCCAGTCCTTGCCGTCGGTGTAATGGTAACGGTTGACGTACTTCTCGCCGATTAGAAAAGTGTTGCTTGTGCCATCCCTGACGTCAGCCAGAGTGACCTGGCTGCGTTGATGAGAAATACCTGTTTGTTGCGACATGTCGTCCCATTCGAACTTTGGATCGTCCGCCTCAAAAAAATCATCCGGTGAAACGGCATGCCACTGCATGTAGTCACCGCCATTCATGGCATAGTCGTTTCTGGCGAGTTGTTTTATGGGATCGATAGTATATTTGAACTGAGTGTTGTGAAAGTTATCGTATAAAGCCGGAAACCGGCGGCTGGGGCAGTGCATTATCGCCAACGGCATAGCAAGTCGAAGGGAGTTGGCGTCTTCGATGCTCAGACTGCCGTTGCTTCCGCCCAAATCATGCAATTTTTGCTGTTCGATATACGGAAGGATATTGTATATCCACCCACCGGGTTGATGCTTGTCGAAACCCCGGTTCGGATGGCCGAGCCAATACTTATTCCATCCGCCGGTCGGAAAGAAACCGATAGCCGACTCATGGCTCAGGGCAGCCAAGGCTAACTGTTTGACATGATTACCGCATTGAACTCTCCGGGCAGTCTCTCTCGCAGCTTGAATAGCCGGAATCAACAGCGCAATCAGAATCCCGATAATCGTGATGACGACCAAAAGCTCCACCAACGTAAACGCGGTGCGCCATGGGCAGATGCTCCCGCACTGCCTATTTGTCGGTAGCATCGCGCCACCTGATACTTTGCACATAATTCGTTTCTGTTGCGAAAAGAATTTTGAGCTATTACGTGGGCGGGCTGGGATTGTCAATGAATGACGCATCCTTCCCTTTTGGGTATTTGATTGATGACATACTAAATCCCAAGGAGGACAAGGATGCGTCGAATACGAGAAACAATGCTGCCGTTTACCTGGAACAACAACGATCTCCCTAAAACAGTACGCGAGTATCGGGAGAAATACAAGGCCATCAGCCGGATTCTGGACGACCATCCCGAGATTCTGAAACTGGTGCACGAGGACTTGAAGAGGTTTTCCCGCGGCGGACGGCGGGGACGGGAAGGGGATTTCACTTCGGAAACGATCCTGCGGGCGCTGGCGGTCCACGCCATCGAGGGACTTTCCCTACGGGAGACGATGGTGCGGATCGCGGAGAACGAGATCCTCCAGGCATTTCTGCGGACGCGAAAGAAGGCAACGATGGATTTCACCTTTTTGGACAAGTGCTTTCAGGCCATTCGCCCGGCCACCTGGAAAAAGATCAACGCGGCGCTGGCCCAGGGGGCGGTGGAGTCGAAAGCCATCGACCCCTCCACGATCCGGACCGACACCAGGGCGGCGGAGATGAACATCCACTGGCCGACCGACGCCTCGCTGCTTTGGGACGCCTGGCGGGTGGCGGCGCGGATGTTGCGTCGGGGGCGGGCCATTGCCCCGGACACCTGTCCGCACCGCTTCCACGACCGTAAAACCAAACGGCTGTACTTGTTCATTACACGGTATGCCAAGAGCGAAAACGCCCGGTGGCGGCAGATGCGCGACTTGGCCGCCGCCGTACCGAGCATGTGGCGATCGCCAAGGTTCAGCGCGCCAGGAACGTGCTCGATAAATTACAATCTGCGTGAGACATTGCACTGGTTAACAATCTTGCCTCTTTCACGGTTAACCGGTATCATGTGGTTTGGTTCGTTACGGGTTGTTTTCGTTTCCGTTGTGGCCGAAAGCGACTCGAACTAGGCAATCGTTTTACCGACAATTATTTACAGCTTTCCACAAAGAGAGCGTTGTTGCGAAGAGAGTTGCGTGCGGGTATGCGCGGGGCCGCGTTGTGCTTGCTAAATGCATATTTAGTTTCTGTTGCGGAAAACCACTGTAGGGTGCGTGCTTGCACGCACCAGCTTGGTTTTGCCGCGAAATAAGGTGCGTGCAAG
>JAFGLH010000263.1 GCA_016928165.1 Pirellulales bacterium
GACTTATCCGGTCCTGCTTTCCAAGGACGGCAAGCCGATGCAACAGCTCTACACGAATCAACTCGCGCCTTACTTCCGCGCGCCGCATGTATACCTGGGCTTTCCCTCGCGGTTCATGGAAAACCGCCGCGCGCTCGGCGCCGACCAGCTCGAAGCGGCCGGGACGATCAAGAAGTTCCACAACGACTGTTCCGACATCACGCTGATCTCCACCCGGGGCGGCGTCGAATTGAAACGCACTTTCCTCGAAGCGTTCATTCGTCCCGGACTCGGCGTGCGCAACTGGTCGTCCCGGGCGAACTACGCCGCCCAGGGCATCGTGCAAACCGGTCCCGAGGAATTGTCGATCTATGCCTGGCACCATTGCGGTTATCCCACCGCGCATGTGCGCCGCTATACGCTGCGGCCGGACGGTTTCGCCTCGGTCAACGCCCCACTGGCCGGCGGCGAGATGGTCACCAAACCAATCCGTTTCTCGGGCAATCGGCTTTCGATCAACTATTCCACATCTGCGGCGGGCAACATTCGGGTTGAAATTCAAGACGCCGCCGGAAAGCCGATTCCAGGCTTCGCGTTGGCGGACTGTCCCGAGATCATCGGCGACCAGATCGAACGGACGGCAAGTTGGAAACAAGGGCAAGGGCTTGGTTCACTGGCCGGAAAAACCGTCCGATTGCGGTTTGTGCTTCAAGACGCCGACCTGTTCGCTTTTCGGTTTTACTCGGAGTGAGCGACTAGACAAGCTGTTTTCCGTCCGGTATATTACGAGAGCCTCGCACCGCTGTACCCTCCACGCGACCGCTCCCGCCTTGGGGAAGCAACCTGCCTTAGATTTTTGCTAATTCGTCACCGAAGGATCAATATCATGACGTTTCGAGGCAATGTTTGCGTATTGTTTTTTACAGTTATCGGATTATTGAGCCACGTGTGCCGGACTTCGGCCGACACGCTTTGGATCAAGGCCGACGACGCGACAACGATTTCCGATAGAATCATTCTCGGCCTGAAGGCGGGCATGGTCGAAGAGGGAGCGTTGGGCGATTTCCTCATTTCCACCGTCTGCGTTACGCCCGATAAGCAGGCGGACTTCGCCGAATATGAAGCGAATGTTCCCAATCCGGGAAAGTATTACGTTTGGGCTCGCATTCGTTGTCCCATGCGCCGGGGGGGCAGCTTTGGATTGTTCCCCGCCGATGAAAAACCGTCCGCCGATCCCCAGCGCGGACTCGGCGGTAAAAACGACAACGCCGATCGTTGGCATTGGGTGCGACAAGGCGGCCAAACGATCGACAAAAAGAACGTCGAGCAAATCGGTTATCAACTTGCCAAGGGTCGGTGGCGGTTCCGCGTCTATCCGCGCGGCGCTTACGAGTCGACCTATCAGCCGAACAACTGGATCATGAGCCGGCCGGTCTTCAATCCCCGCCTGAATCTCGTCTGTCTGACGACCGACGAAAATTACACTCCGACCGATGAAGACGCCGGCCGAGCGCTGAAGCTCGAGCCGTCGCGTGTCGATCCGGAAGCGCTCCGCGTCGAGCCGATGAATCTGCCCAAGGTCTCGGACGAGGAACTGAAGCGATTCGGAAAGCAGCCGATACCCGATTGGATGCGTTGCCCGCGGTTTTTCACCAAGGACACTTGGCACGAAGAGGCAATGCTCCGCCAGCCGGGCGACATTGCCTATCTCGTCCGCCAGGTGGCCGCCAACGAGGGAAACGTGCTGCGGCTCGCCGTCTACGCGTCGGGCGACGCCTTTTATCAGAGCAAGGTCACGCCCCACGCGCCGGGGCTGGGCGAATTGGACTATTTGCGAGAAGGACTGGACGAAGGGGGCCGTTTGGGCGTTAAGATCGTCGTCTACATGTGGCCCGGCTTGCTCTATAACAATCATCCTTTGTACCACGAGGCGGCGGTGCGGTTGCCCGACGGCGAGGAATCCAATTTGACGCACCGTCGCCCCGGGGCGCACGTCGTCTGTTTTAACAATCCAAAGTATCAGCGGTTCATCGCCGACGTGTTGAAGGAGATTTTCAGCGACTACGGTCCGGCCGGTCTTTATGTGGACGGCCCTACGCCGCCGATGTGTTTTTGTTCGCATTGCCGGGAGAAGTATCGCCGCATGTGGGGCGAGGAAATGCCGGTCGATAAAATCGCCCGCTGGGGACGGCCGAAGACATGGCTGACCGGCCTGGAACCGGACCAACACCTGCTCCCGGCGGACGACGCGGACGCGGCGAAGTTCGCGAAATTCTACACCAAGACGCTTTCCGACTTCACGGAATTGGTGTATCAATCGGTCAAACGGACCAAGCCCGACGCGGCGGTCCTTTTCCACCGTTGGCCGCGTTCCGAGACCGAGCGTTATTACGAAGGGACTCTTACCGAGGTTTATCTTCGCGATCCCTGGTGTCACGCGCGGTGGAAGTTCGGCGAGTTGGCCAACCACTCGAACGCATTTTCGGTCCCCACGCTGTTCAATATATATATTCACGATACGAACACGCAGGCGGAAGCGAGGACCAAGGCCGTGCAAGGATTGGCCAACGGATGCTATCCGAACTATTGGAGCATTCTTTACATGAAGCCTGTTTTCGGCACGATGCGGCGAAACGCCGAGTGTTTCGACTTCGCGCGGACCGCGCCGGTCAAGTTTCTCGCCTTTCCGAGAATGGTGTCGGTCGATAGCCTGCGTCAGGCGGTCGCGAAAAACGCCGCCGTGAAGCCTTCCCGCGGCCCGTTTCTCGAATCATACGTCGGCATGTATTCGGGTTTGATGCGCTCCGGCGTACCGATCGTGACTCTGCACGCCGGCGATTTCGAGAAACATCTCGATGGGTTTCGCGTCCTTTGTCTGGCTAACGAGGCGGCCCTTTCCGACCGGCAAATCGAGTCGATTCGCAAGTTCGTCGCCGACGGGGGCGGACTGGTCGCCACTTATGAGACCTCGCTTTACGACGAAAAAGGCAAACCTCGTGATAATCTCGG
This sequence comes from Pirellulales bacterium, assembly GCA_016928165.1. GTDB lineage: Bacteria > Planctomycetota > Planctomycetia > Pirellulales > Thermoguttaceae > JAHIKV01. The sequence continues at coordinate 2,989 of JAFGLH010000263.1, forward strand.
CCTGGCCGACGTTTTCGGAGTCGAATACGTCCGCACCCTCCCGCCCGCGAAGCGCCGCATCCGCCCGGCGGCCGAGCATCCGAGGTTCAAAGGGATGGACCTGGCGGAGTTGCCCGAGCACGACGACGCCCACGTTTTCGCTCGGCTGTCGGGCGGGACATCCGTCGCCGAGCTGAGCGGTCCGGACGCGTCCGAGGGATCGGCGCCGGCGATCGTGTGCCGCACATACGGCAAGGGGAGGGTGGTTTATTTGCCCGGCCGGTGGGACGCGCTGCAATGCCATCGCCTCGCGCCGGCCGTCGAACGGCTGCTGAACGGCGCCGTCGATTGGGTATCCGGCGGCGAGGCGCCCGCGCGAATTGAGGCCGGCGGTCCCGTGGCCGCCACGTTGTTCGAGCAGCCGGAGCGCCGCATTCTTCATTTAGTCAACCACAACGGCGACTCGACCGGCAAGGACTACGCCGTCGAACCGTTGAAGGAGGTTCGGGTGTCGATGCGAATCCCGCCCGATTGCCGCGTAAAGCGGGTCCGACGACTAATGGCCGATGCGGAAGTGCCTTTCGATGTCGAGGGAAACAAATTGCATTTTACCGTTAATTCACTGGATGAATACGAAGCCGTCGTCGCCGAGTGGTGAAAGGAATGAGATCGGGCCGTTGTCGATCAAGCATCCAAAAGTTCTGGTTCCAATGAGAACGTGTTTTGAAATTGAAAGATTAGTTCCCTCTCCCAAAGGGAGAGGGGAGATTTTCAAAACACGTTCTGAGCCAAAACAAGGAGAATGTCGTGTCGAAACATATGTTGATAATGGGTGCGATTATTTTTCTCGTTGGCCCCGCCCGCGTGCGCGCCGAAGAGCCGGACTTCAAGGCGGATTTTCTGAGGTTCTGCGACGCCAACGCGAAGATCGTCGAGCAGCAGATCGACTTGCCCGCCCCGCCCCCGAAGCCGTTTCGAGGATTCTTTCCCGATTCATATACCGTCCGCGCGCTGGCCGTGGCTTGCGACCTCACCGGCGACGCGAAGTATCTCGATACATGTAAGCGATGGTCGGACCGGATGATCCGCGACCAGAACGGGATGCTCGAAAAGGGGGCATACTACATGAACTACGGCCGCGCGCCGGGTGAAGACAAAGGCCATTGGTACGTGGCCGACTGTTCCTCGATCGCCCTGGGCGTGCTGGCCACCGCCGTCCGCTGCGGCGATCCGGCCGAGAAGGCCAAGTATCTCGACTCGGTCAAGGCGTTTTACCGCCTGGTGGCCGACAAATGGGTCCGACCCTCCGGCGGCCTCGCCAACGGCCACTGGCCGAAGAGCGACGACGAATTCTGGTGCGCCACCGGAATCTTCGGCTCGCTGGCGTTTTGCCTCTACAAGGAGACGGGCGACGAAGAGTGTTTGAAGATCGGCCGGGGAACGATCGACTGGCTCAATCGGCAGAACCTGATGACCGTGGCCCGCGATTTCTACCCCGAGGAAACAATCAAACCGACGGTGATCATGTATTGCCTGGAGTCGTACTCGGCGGGCCTGCCGCACCTGGAACCCGGATCGCGGCGGCGCGAAGCGGCCCTGATTCAACTGGACAAAGCGCGCCGATGGATTCTGGACCACATGCGTCTATCAAACCGCGACGATTATTTGACTCACTGGGGAAGCAAGCACGGCGGCCTGCCGTTCCATCTTTACGTTTTTGCCGAGCAGGTTCCCGGCAACAGCGCGCTGGCGGCGGCGGCGGACGGAGAACTGGCCCACATCGGCGAGATCATCAAGGATGCTCCGGCCGACCCCCGTTTCGATCCCGCCCAGTTGACCGATTTCGCTTTAATGTCGTACGCCGAAAAAGTCGCGCCCGGCGGAATATATCGTTCCAGCACAAGCAGATAGGCTCGTTCGCGGGGACTGTTCCCCGCGATGGTCCCGGCGGCGGATCACGTAATCAGCCGGCGTTTCTCGGCCACCAACGCCAGAAGTTTTTTCTGCGGATCGGCGAACTTGACGATCCCTTCGTCCATTAGAGTCGTCTCCAACTTTTCCATGTCCACCAGCCGGTCGATCTCGGCGATGACTTCCTCCGGCGGGAGACGATCTACCTGGCGGGTGAAAGTCAGACCGCTGCGGGCGACCGCGTCGTTGGTGGCCGGCGGATTGGTCTGGATGTCCGAACCGGCAAACGCCTCGACGTATTTCCAAGGCGGGTCGTCCGGCTTTTTCGTGCCCGTGCTGGCGAACACTATCTCCTGCCGCAAAGGCGTGGGACGCTCGGACCAGTACTGTTGGTTCTCCAACCAAATCCTTTTGGCGTTAAGGATTCCCACCATTCCTTGCGCGGCGGGCGAAAGCTCCGGCGCCGCCTTCTCCGTATATACGTCCAGGCGGGATACAAAGATGCTGTATACGCTCTTGAAAGCGTCGAGATTTTTTCGCTGCTGCGCGCCATGCCAGATGGCCTCGCGAGCCTGCCGATACTGACGCATGGTGAAGATCAGTGTTACGTTTACCGTCACGCCGGCGGCGACCAATTCTTCCAGGGCGTCCAATCCGGCGGGCGTTGCAGGGACCTTTATCATTCGGTTCCGATGGCCCGCCGACCACTCCCTGCCCAGCCGAACGTACTCGCTCACTCGCTTGGCGTGAGATAGGCCCAACTCTGAGTCCTCCAACAGCGGATCAAGCTCGAAGCTGACGTAGCCGTCGTCGCCGGCTGTCTGTTCCCAGACGGGCAAGAAGACCTCCTCGGCGTCGCGAACTATCGCGTCCGCCATCTGCCAGGCGATCTGGGAATCGTCGAGCCGCTGACCAATGAGTTGTTCGATCCTTTCATCGAATCTTCCGGTCGTCAACAAGTTGGTCACGATAATCGGATTGGAGGTCGCGCCGGTGGCGCCGGCGTTGCGATTGGACCGGATCAGGTCGGGATCAATCGAGTCGAGCCATAGTTTGGTGCCGGTGGATAAAAGAGATTCAATGGGGTTTGACATGGGATAAACCACCCTCCTTAAATAAGTTGCTCGTCATATTATCATGTTATCATGGCGTCTCTAATGCCTCGTACACTCCGCGCCGCGCGGTTCCAACCGCGCAGTGGAATCGGCAATAAACCGATATGCAGCAAGACATTCTCATTTTCTCCCGGTCGTGGCGGAAATCAATCCCTGGGCCAATGGCCCCCGCAATTGACGCAAAGCTCTTCTGTCGCCCGTCTTCCCTAAATAAAAAGGACTTTTGAATTCAGCCAAGGATGGCAAACAGGGTAAACAAGCAAAGGATTTGCGCTCATCGAAAATGCGTCATTTTTTGCGATTTTGCCGATTATTCCTGTTCTCCGGCCCGTCGTCAGCCGATTTTCCTGTTGTGTGTTACCGTGGTCGTTCGCTGTAGATGCGCACTGGCTATGGATGCCGGAGGTTTAGGCAAGGAGGATGTTTTGGTGAAAGCAACATTGACAACTCTGCTGACAATCGTTGCCGGGATCATAATATATGCCGACTCTCGAGCGGTTGGCCAAATGGAGCACCAACCGCTAATGCCGAATCCCGATGCCGAACAGAGTATGCCTATGCCCATAGAAGGGGAGATTGACCAAGGAGCCGTCAATCATCCGCAAAATGGCATTAATACAGCAGACGAGGGGTATGTTTTTTCATCGGCGGACGGTATGCCAGAGGATGGGTTAATGGTTGATAACGGCCTTTGGCTTGGCGCCGATGTGGGACCGTGTTGCGCGGTCTGCGGCGGCGGAAGCGGATGCCCCCCCGATTGGTACACGGAACAAGGCGTCCGCCTGATGACCCGTAGCAGGCCGCGCGATTTGATCATTGGTTCGAGCTATGAAGGCGGAGTATTAACTACGGTCTTAAGCAGCCGGACGGCGGCCCCGGACCTTGCGGCAATGTATTACACGACGTTGGGGCACTACTTCGCCCGCGATAAAAAAAATCGAAATCACTTCGTGGAATTCACGTATTGGGGACTCAATGGTTGGAAGGACAAGGCCGAACGCATCGGCCAAGGGAATTTATACAGTGAGTACGCGATTCAGGGATTTGCCCTCGACGGCTTTGACGCGGCCGATTTGCAGTCCACCTACTACGCCTCGTACACAAACAACTACGAGGTTAACGGTCGCATCGTGCCTCGCGGACGCCCCGACCGTCTGGTGATGCAGCCCAACGGAAAATGGCGGCGGGAATGTCAGCCGGGAACCTATCTTTCATACCTCTACGGAATACGGGTCTTTCAAGAGAACGAGACTTTCCGCTTTCATAGCCAAGGGACTTCCAACGCAATCACCTACACGGGCGATTACGACATTGCCACGCATAATGTTCTATTGGGATTTCAATTCGGCGCCGATTTGACGTTCAGGAAATGTCGCTTTGAATGGGGAATACGCGCCAAGCTGGGGCCATACCTCAACTTCACCGACCAGCAAAGCGAGATCAACTCTGGCGTATCCCTGGCGCCCGACTTCAGCCGACGCTTGTCGGCCGCCAAACACGAGGCTTCGCTGCTCGGCGAGACGGGCTTCTTCGCCTCTTACAAGTTCTTTCCGAACATGATCGGCCGCGCGGGCTACGACTTCATGTGGGTTACCGGCATGAGCTTGGCCCCCGAGCAACTCCAATTCACCACCAACACCGTGAACCAAGTAAACACCAACGGCATGATTTACTATCACGGCGTCTCGCTCAGCATGGAATGGCGGTGGTGATCTCCAGCCCAATTATGGGCAACCCGTCGAGCGTGCCACGGCGATCGATAAAATGGCAACCGTTCACGGGCTGGGGACTGGCTCATTTTTTCACCCTTTCAAGGGCGAAAAATGTGCCTATCCCCCTTACCGCCGATGGGGACAGTCCCCTCACGCCATACATCGCACCGCATCTTTACTCCCACCCGTGGTAGTCCCAATTGCATGAACATGGGTGTAGTGGGCGAAATGGGGGGAAACGGACGGGATTACCCCCCCTGTTTTGAGGATTTATTGGTGACTTCTATTATTTTTTCCGAGAAGAATGTATGTGGCGTTGAAAAAACTAGAAACAAATTGTTGCAATTTGGGCAACTTTAGCTAGCATGGGGGTTGGGGAATTTATAGGAATTTTTCCTTTCGACATCATATCATCGGAGGCAGCGTCCGTGACAATTCATCATCGGCGGCCGGTTCAGGCATGCGCAAATTATGCCTGGCGTTGCTCGATTTCTGTCGCAATCATTTTTATTCTGGTTGCCGATTCATCGGCCGAGACTATCGGTGTATCCAGTTACGACACCTGGCGCTGGGGCGGCTTCTCCTTTTCCTCAACGAACGCCGGAGAAGAAATGTATGCTACTAGCACGGGCTTTGTCGCCGCGAGTTTCTCCAGTGCACCGGTTTCGACCAACGGCGCTTCCGGCGCCAACAGCTACAACACATGGCAGTGGGGCGGCTTCTCGCGGATCGCGTCGGCCGCGCCGACCGATAGCGACGCCAATAATGATCTCCCAGAGACGTTGTTTTCTTCGTCCGTGTCCCTCTCGCAGTTGGCCGCGGAGTCCGACGCCGACGCCGCGACCACCGCTCTCTCGGGATATGTTTACTACGACGAGAACGGCAACGGCTTAATGGAGACGACCGACTGGGGCGTTATCGACGTCGAAATTGCCCTCACCAAGGAGGGCGATAGCGATCCGTTTATGACGACTTACACCAATACAACCGGCAAGTACTCATTTGTAGATTTGCCCCCGGGGACTTATTCGATCGCCTTGCTGACGCCGACTTCGGACCCGCCCCAACTTACGCTCGGAAAACTTTTCGACTCCGACGGGTTCCCCGTTGCCGACGCCGGCCAGATTGTCGATGGCGCCTTCCGCGACATTAAACTGGAAGACGGCTACCAGGGAATCAACTACGTTTTCTGCTTGTCCGATTATCCGGTTGCCGCCGTTTCCAAGCGACTGCTGATCGACGGTTTCCCCGAACACTCGCTCCCCGAACCGGCCACGGTGTTGTTGCTGGCAACGGCCGGTCTGGTGCTGGGAACGTATTCGCGGCGGCGGCATTGTTCCTGATTCGGGTAATCGTTCACAAGGGACTGTCCCGATTTTCGAGGTTTACAGCGAAAATGGGACTGTCCCCCTCGGCGGTGAAGGGGACAGGCACATTTTTCGCCCTTGAAAGGGCGAAAAA
>JAFGLH010000035.1 GCA_016928165.1 Pirellulales bacterium
ACGGGGACTGGCTCCGCAATCCCTTGTATTGTTACGCAACGAAAACCACTACTGATTGCGGTGCCTGTCCCCGTTTTCATCAGCCCAGGGTTAGGGTGAGGACCAGACTGCCAACAATCCCGTATGATTATCAAGCTGCTCTCACCCCCGGCCCCTCTCCCAAAGGGAGAAGGGGGATTTTCAAGGCAGCTTCTTGGAACGATCGGATGAGCCAACTCGACCAGCAGCGCATGCGCATCCAAGACGACCTCCGCGGGCTGATCGCCGGAGAGGTGCGTTGCGACGACGTGTTTTCGCAGCTTTACGCCGGCGACGCGGGGATATACGAGATCAAGCCGTTGGGCGTGGTCCGCCCTCGTTCGACGGCCGATCTTTCGGCGTGCGTGAAATACGCGGCCGAGAAGCGGATACCCCTCCATGCCCGCGGCGCGGGCAGCGGCGTGGCTGGCCAGTCGCTCGGCCCCGGGCTGGTCGTCGATTTTTCCACCCATCTCCGCCGGATAATCCGCATCGACGACGATCGGGTGCTTCTGCAACCGGGCGTGGTCCACGAACGGCTCAACGCGCAGCTCCGTCGGCGGGGCCGCGTGTTCGGCCCCGACTCGGCCGTCGGCGCGGTCTCCACCGTCGGCGGCATGATCGCCGTCAACGCCGCCGGCAGCCGCTGGTTGAAGTACGGTTCGACCAGCCGCTGCGTGCAAGGTCTCCAGGTCGTGCTGGCCGACGGCGAGGTGCTGGAACTAGGCCGCGAACCGCTGGTCGGCGGCCGCAGCGCCAGTTCCATTCCCCGCAAACGGGAACTGATCGACCGCTTGGCCGCGCTGCTGCGGGAGAAAGACGAATTGATCCGCGGCGGGCAGCCCAACTGCCCGGAAAACCACTGCGGCTACAACCTCGCCGGCGTGTTGAGCGAAGACGCCATCGACGTGGCCCGCTTGTTGGTCGGCTCCGAGGGGACGCTGGCGCTGACGACCGAAGCGGTGCTGAGCACGGACCTCTTGCCGCGCCATCGCGGAGTGGCCTTGCTGTTTTTCGACGGCATGGACAAGGCCGCCCGGGCAGTGCCGGACGTGCTTGCCCACGGGCCGTCGGCCTGCGACCTGATGGACCGCCGCCACCTGAGCATTGCCCGGGAAACAGAAAGCCGCTTCGAGCGTTTGATTCCGGTCGAAACCGAGGCCCTGCTGCTGGTCGAGCAGGACGACGACGATCCGCGGCGGGTCCGCGAGCGGCTGCACCGGCTGGTGGGCGAATTGTGGCAGCGGAAACGTTTCGCCTTCGGCGCCAGGCAGGCGTTCGAGGACGACGAGGCGCAACTCTTTTGGCGCCTGGTCAACAAAGTCCAATCGGCGTTGTACCGCATGTCGGGGCCGACCCGACCGCTGCCGGTCGTCGAGGACATGGCGGTCGCCCCCCAGTCGTTGCCCGATTTCATTCCCCGCGTGCAGAACGTGCTCAAGCGCAACCGGGCCACCGCCTCGCTCTATTGCCACGCCGGCCAGGGGCAACTGCACGTGCAGCCGTTTTTCGATCTTTCCGACGCGGACGACGTGCGCCGCATGAGGCTGTTGGCCGAAGGACTCTACGAGGAGACGCTGGCCGTCGGCGGGAGCATCGGCGGCGAACACGGCTGCGGTTTGAGCCGCACGCCGTTCGTCCGCCGCCAGTCGGGCAAATTGTTCGACGTGTTCCTTGAGGTGAAGAAAATCTTCGATGCGGAAAATATTCTCAACCCCGGCAAGATCGTCGGCGACGACGCGGAGATGGCCACGCGCCATATTCGGCCGGCGGCGCGGTCGTTTGCCCCGTTGCGGGGCGGCGCCGCGTCCGAGCCGGAAAAGATGCGCGACCTGCTCGAGTTGCAGTTGGATTGGGACCCCGCCTCGGTGGCCGACGCGGTGGCGAAGTGCAACCGCTGCGGCGAGTGCCGCACGCAGGACGAACGGTTCCGCATGTGTCCGTTGTTTCGCGCCCTGCCCGCCGAAGAGGCCTCGCCGCGGGCGAAGGTCAACCTGCTCGGCGGCATCCTTTCCGGCGCGTTGGACTTGGAACTGCTGACCGAGGACGAGTTCAAGGCAGTGGCCGATCTGTGCGTGCATTGCCACTGTTGCCGGCTCGAATGTCCGGCGAAGGTGGATGTTCCCCGTTTGATGCGCGAGAGCAAAGGCGCGTTTACGGCGGCCAACGGACTTTCGCTGACCGAGCGAGCAATGATCAGGCTGGATCTGCTTGCCGCCTGGGGCGGTTTGCTCGCGCCGGCCGCCAACTGGGCGCTCGGCAACCGCCAAATGCGGTGGTTGTTGGAGAAAACGTTGGGGATTGCCCAAGGTCGAAAGCTGCCCCGGGTTGCCTCGCGGACGTTCATGCGCCGCGCCGCCCGCCGCCGCTTGACGCGCCCCTCGCGCCACGGCGGCCGTAAGATACTCTACTTCGTGGATATCTACGCCAATTACTTCGATCCGGGACTGGCCGAGGCCGCGGTCGCCGTGCTGGAACACAATCGCGTCAGCGTATTCGTGCATCCCGATCAGAAACAGGCCGGAATGCCGGCCATCGCCTGCGGCGCTTTGGACCACGCTCGGCGGCTGGCAGCGCACAACGTCGCACTGCTGGCCGAAGCGGTCCGTCAGGGATACCACGTCGTCGCCACGGAGCCGGCCGCGGCGCTCTGCCTGCGGCACGAATATCCGCAACTGCTCGAAAACGACGATGCCCGGCTGGTCGCCGAAAACAGCAGCGAAGTCGGCGGCTTCCTCTGGGACATGCACAGGCTGGGAAATCTTCAACTCGACCTCAGTCCGCTCAACCTGACCCTGGGGTATCACGCGCCGTGTCACCTGAAGGCGCTGGAAGAGGGCTGCCCGGGCGAAAAACTGCTGGGACTCATACCGGGTTTGAGAGTGCAACGGATCGAGAGCGGGTGCTCGGGCATGGCGGGCACCTTCGGACTGACGCGGAAAAACTACCGCGCCAGCCTTCGCGCGGGTCTGAAGCTCATCGCCAGGCTCCGCGATCCGGTCATTCAGGCGGGCGCCACCGAATGCAGCGCCTGTAAAACCCAAATGGAGCAGGGCACGGACAAACCAACACTCCACCCGATCGTTCTGCTGGCCCTTTCCTACGGATTGATCCCGAAACCGAAGGAACTCGGACTGTGAACGGTTCCTATTCCGGCTTCTTTAGCTTATCGAGCAACACGCCGATGTATCGCTCCATTTCCGTCTCGGCGCCGCGACGGTATCCGATCCATTCCGCCCTGATTACTCCGTCGCGGTCGAACAACAAGGTGGTGGGATAATCCTGGATGTCGATCCGACCGCCCAATTTGTAGCTCTCGGCGGCGGAATCGGGATCGAAATAGGTGGGCAGGTCAATCCCAAGTTGCTCCAAAAGAGAGGCGGTTTCTTCACGCAGCGACTCGACGTCGCCTCCCCATCCGCCGGATGGCGTCGAGAGGGCCAGCAGAAGAAACTTCTCTTGGCCGGCGTATCGTTTTCGCAGCTCGGCCATCCGCGGCAGTTCGTCGCGGCAGGGGGCGCACCACGTGCCCCAGACGTTCACCAATACGACGCGGCCTTTCAGGTCGTCGAGCGAAAGCGGTTTTTCTCCGCTGGTCAAAGGAAGCAGACGGAGATGTTCCAGATGCTTTCCCACGGCGGGTTGAAGCAACGGATTAAGGCGAGGAGCGCGGAACCGCTTCAAAAACTCGTATCCGAGCATCAACGCCACGGCAATCGCCGCGAAAATCACCAGCGGGGTGAGGTGCGTCGTCATCACCCTGGGGCGTTTCGTCGGTTCGGACTGCTCGGCTTGACTCATGCCGCGTTCTCCTCGTCCATTCATCGCCGTGGGCCGCGCGAAACGCGCCCACGACTCTTGGACGGATTCGGCGCGATTTCGCTACTTGCCCTTGGCTTTCTTGATTTTTGCCGAGAGCCGAGACTTGGTCCTTGCGGCGGCGTTGCGATGGATGACGTTTCTGGACGCGGCCCGGTCCACCTTTTTAGACGCCGAGCGGAAGACGGCTTCGGCCCCCTCCAGGTCTCCCGATTCAACGGCCGCCAGCACCTTCTTGGCTTCGGTGTGAATGGCGTGCTTGATGGAACGGTTTCGCCCGCGGCGGACAACGCTCTGTTTAAGTCGCTTCTTCGCGCTTTTGATGTTTGGCATGGCTTGGATTTGCGGAAATTTATTGTTTGTTGAAAAAAACGCTGGTCAGGCGCGGCCCGACCTACTCGTGTTTGTGTAAGGCGCGTCAGTCGTCGTCATCGTCCTGCGCTTGGACGCCATCCGCTTCGTCGGCCTCCGCTTGCGATCTCTTGCCGTGGGCGGATTCCGGATTTTCGCGTAATTTGGCGAGTTTGTCCAGTAGCTTCGATACGTCTTTATAGGTGAAATCGAGGCTGGCCAAGGCGGTGAGGTGCTTTTCGGCGACGGCCAAATTGCGGAGATGGAGAGCCAGCCGGCCCGCCAGGTAGAGGGCTTTCTTGCGGTTTTCCAACTCCCGCTCGGGAATCTCTTGTATCGCCGCCTCGTAGTGGGTCAGGGCCAGGGGATACTGCTTGATTTGCTGGAAGCACTCGCCGAGGACCAACATACAGGCCCCTTTTCGACGGGGATCGCTCTTGGCCGCCTGCAACGCGCGGATGGCTTCGGCGTACTGTCCGGTTTTCATGTAGCGGTATCCCAATTCGTACTTGAAGATCAGGTTGTTGGGATACCTTTCCGCCCGCTTTTTGCAGAACTCGACGTCCTTGAGGAAATACTCGCGCCGTAGCCGCTGGGCCTCCTGCTCATCTTTCGCCCGGCCGATTTGCTGGCGCATGCGGCGGAGCTGCGCGTCCTCCCATTTCTCTCGCACGTCGGGGTCTTCGCCGGAGAGCCGGTATGCCTTTTCGAGCAGTTCCTCGGCCTCGGCGAAGCGGTCCTTGCCGAGATAATACTGTGCAAGCTCCTCGTGATGGGCGATGTTTTCCGGCTCGTTTTGGACTTTGCGTTGGAGGCGTTGTTCGAGGGTAAGTTCTTCTTGCCGCTTGGTTTTGGCCTTCACTTTTTTGGAGATTTCGTCCTCTTCATATTCGTCGAACTTTCCGCTCGTTTTGGCCTTTTGCACCGTGAGCGAGGCGATGGCCCGGCGGGCCTCGTCGTCGCCCGGCGAGGCCTCCTCGACCCGCCGCCAGTAAGTGATGGCCTGGTCGATCAGACCGCGATCGTTCATGGCGATGGCGAAGAGGCGGTTGGCGGCGGGGTCTTTGGGGCTGCCCATCAAGGCCGACTTCAAATAGCACAGTTCGCAGTCGCGGTCGCCCATGTGCTTGGCGGCGTTGGCCATTTCCAGCAGCGTCGGCATGTCCCAAGGGTTGATCGGCAGGGCCTTCAGCCCTTGGCGGACCGCCTCGTCCCATTGCTCCTGGGCGACGGCCTTTTTCACCGCGCCGCGGGCGCCGCGGACCTTCAACTGAGCCAGCGGGGCGCCTTTCTTGTTGTGCTTGTATTTCTTGTGCAGATTGTCCAGCAACGCGCGAACGTAGTAGGCGTTGCCCGGATCGCCGAAGACGCATTGCGTCAGCAGCTCGGTGATGTAGTCGAAGTCGTTCGGCGCGGAGGCCGATTCGGCCTTGTTGTTGGCCACCTCGAAGAGCTTTTCGAGCCGCTTTTTCTTTGCCGGCGAGAGTGGCTCGCGGCCCGCGGCGACGACTTCCGGTATGCTCTCTTCTGTTGCCATGCGATTATTTTATCCGGCCGGGACTTGGCATACAACGCCGTTGCAGGCGATCGGACCTTCGCCGCCGGTCACTTTTGTTCCTTCAAAGTCGCCCAACTGATGTAGCCCAAGGCGAGCGAACATATTACGCAGCCGACGTCCATGACCATGCTTGTCCGGTGAAAGGGGATTCCCACGACCAGATCGAGTCCGAATACCAGCAACAGCAGCACGGCTACGACGGTTCCCACTATGCAAAGGGCTTTTGGCATCGAGATACTCCGAGATACTCCACCGGATGGCAAATCGATAGTAATCCAGTATAATCGGTTCGGTCGCCGTTAACCACCGTCCTCAACCGCCGCCCCCGCCGCAATGGGGGGCCGATCTGCAATGTCCATGCAAAACGCCAACTCGCCCCCGCAACCCTCACCGAGAATCGCCGTCTATCCCGGCTCCTTCGATCCGATCACCTTGGGCCATCTTAACGTCATGGAGCGGGCCAGCAAGTTGTTTGATCGGCTCATCGTGGGCATCGGGATTAACATCGAGAAGGAAACGCTTTTCACCCCGGACGAGCGGCGGGAGATGGTCCATCGGGCCACCGCGCACCTGCCAAACGTCGAGATCCGCACGTTCAGCGGGCTGGCCGTGGCCTTCGTCAAGCAGTGCGGCGCTCGGATCATGGTCCGCGGCGTCCGTCCGATAACCGACATCGCCGCCGAGCTGACGATGATGATGGCCAACCGCCGTATGGCCCCGGAGGTGGAGACGCTGTTCATGATCGCCGACGGCGAGTTGGCCCACGTCTCCAGTTCGTTGATTAAGCAGATCGCCTCTGTGGCCGGCGACGAGGAGTTGACCCGCTTTCTGCCCCGCGAAGTGGTGCCGGCGCTGCGCGCCCGAATCGAAAAACACGTAGTTCAGACGCCCCGCGCCTGACATTCCGCTGGAGACAACACTAGAGACTACATAAAAGAATTTCGATATTATTCGTCCCATGACCGCGGGGTTGTCCCCGCAAGGAATTTTTATAGAAAAACGGTTCCCGACATGCTCTGTAGAAAACCTTGGTCCACCAGAGAATCATGATGTTGAGAGTGAGTGAACGGAGAAGGATTTCACGGCACTGAGACCAATACTTTCTCGCTCGCAACGCCGCGCCCAACAACCGCTTCAACATGCTTACAACCGTCTCCACTTGCCATCGCTGACCGTACCGGCTATGACTCAAGCACACGGCCATTTTACGTCGCTAGTAGCCCGCGGGAAGTTTTTCCGTCGGGCGGCCGGCCAACGGTGGAATGAGCGTTCGGAGTTCCGGGAGTTCCGGGGGGAGTTCCGGGGACGGGGAGTTCTGATTCTATGAAAGAGTGGTCCTCCTGGTGGTATAAACGATGTAGTAAGTATTTACCCATAAAAACCACGACA
>JAFGLH010000264.1 GCA_016928165.1 Pirellulales bacterium
CCAGCCCCCAGCCTCCAGTCTCCAGCCTACGATCCCCGCAGCTATCTGGCCCAAAGCGTGCCAAAGCGGATGGCCATTATCTCGGCCGGCGTGATTATGAACTTGATCTTCGCCTTCGTGCTGGCCGTCGCGGCGTTCTCGATCGGCGTCGAGCAGCCGTTGTGCATCATCGGCAACGTATATCCGGGCGAGGCCGGCTGGCAGGCCGGTCTGCGGCCGGGCGATGAAATCGTCGAAATCGACGGCAAGAAGATGCACCAATTCCGCGACCTGCAAACCGCCATCCAACTCGGCGACATCGACGAGGGCGACAGCGTCGAATTGCGGGTCCGCCGGCCGGGCATCGCCGAGCCGTTCACCGTCATGGCCGAACCGGACCGATCGCGCGGCGCGTTCATCCTCGGGGTCGGCAGCGGCTACACCACCCAGTTGTTGAAGGACCGAAAGACGTGGCTCGTGCATAAGTTCCACGCCGTCGTGCCCGGCTCGGCGGCCGACCGGGCCGAACCGCCCTTGCAAAACGGCGACAGAATCGTAATGATCGACGACGCGCCGATCGACAATTACGCTCAAATAGCGAGCGAGCTGGCCCGCAAAGTAGACGCGCCGATTAAAGTGACCGTCGAGCGCGACGTGCTCGACGCCGAAGGCAAGCCGACCGGCGAGGCGAAATTGTTTGTTTCCACCGTGCCGCCGCAGCCGATGAGGCGCCTCGGATTGGCGATGAAAATGGGCGAAGTGGCGGCGGTGCGGAAAAACTCTCCCGCCGCGGCCGCGGGCATCGCGCCGGGCGACGTGCTTGTCGATCCGGCCGGCGATCCGATGCGGCTGCCCGATTGGCTCCGCCGCCGCGCCGGCAAAACGGTCGAACTCAAGGTGCGGAAAAAAGGGGCCAAGGAAGCGAAAGCCGTCTCGGTTTCCCCTGGAGAACCCAACGAGTTCTCTTCCGCGGAAATCTTCGACTGCCAGGCGTCCGCGCCCGCCCTGGGCGTTGCCTATCACGTTCTGAATCGGATCGAGCGGGTCGACGCCGGCGGCCCCGCCGCCGACTCCGGCCTTCGTCCGGGCGATACGATAAAAGAAGTCGTTTTTATTCCACCCGACGAGGAAACGCTCGAAAAACTGGGAATCGACGATCAGAAAGAGGCCGCGCTGGATTTTTCCGAGAAGGCGCGGAATTGGGTCACGATGATGGACGTGCTGCAAGGTCTCGCCCCCGGCACGCTGGTCGAACTAACCGTGCTGCGGAAAGAGGGCGAAGGCGAGAAGGAGTATAAGGCCAAACTGACGCCGGCCGTGGCCGACGATTGGTTCGCGCCCGACCGCGGCTTGCGCTTCGAGGCGGCCACCTTCGCGCGGAAGGCGTCCTCGCCCGGCGAGGCCCTTGCCCTGGGCGGACAAGAGACGCTCGACAACCTGACGATCGTCTTTCGCAGCGTCAAGTCGATCGGCATGAAAAGAGTGTCAATGCGCGGTTTGGCCGGGCCGATCACCATCTTCTGGATGATCTTGCAAAAGGCGGACGAGGGGCCAGCCAAGCTGTTGCTGTTCCTCACGCTGCTGAGCGCCAACCTGGCGGTGATTAATTTCTTCCCGATCCCCGTGCTCGACGGCGGACACTTCGTCCTGCTCTGCTACGAGGGCATCCGCGGCAAGCCGGCCAACGAAAACGTCCAGGCCGTGCTGGCCTACATCGGCCTGGCGTTGATCCTGGCGCTGATGGCCTGGGTCATCGGCCTCGACCTCGGCATTTTCTCCCGGCAGGCATAAGCGCGCCGTTTCGTTCCCACGCGGAGTGTGGAAACCAGAAGGATTATCAATCCAATCGCTCTTGCCAATTTCCCCCCGTCGGGGTATGGTAGTCGTTAATCCAACCTCGACAGTCAGCGGAGAGCGATTATGTCGGTGCATTTGCAACGGGCCATCGAACAAGTCAAAAAAGACATCCTCGCCCTTTGCGGGATCGTCGAGGAACAGGTGCAAGAGGCGGTCCGAGCGCTGCTGGAGCGGGACGCCGAGTTGGCCAAACAGGTCGAGGGCCGCGACGAGGAGATCGACCGCCGCGAGGTCGACGTCGAGGAGGACTGCCTGAAAATCCTCGCCCTCCACCAGCCGGTGGCCATCGACCTGCGGTTCATCGTCTCGGCGCTGAAGATCAACAACGACCTGGAGCGGATCGGCGATCTGGCGGTGAACGTCGCGCGAAAGGCCGTCGCCTTCGCCGACGAGCCGTCGATGGAAATCCCCTTCGACATCTCCGGCATGTGGCGAAAGACCCAGGCCATGCTCCGCGACAGCATCGACGCGCTTGTCAATCTCAATGGAACGCTGGCGGCCGAGGTCTGCGCCCGCGACGACGAAATCGATCGGATCAAGCACGACATCCGCGTCGGCGTGGAGGATCAGATCCGCCGCGAGCCGGAGCGGGTGCGTCCCCTGCTACGGCTGTTGGCCGTCTCGCGGAACCTCGAGCGCATCGCCGACTGCGCCACGAACATCGCCGAGGACGTCATCTACATGGCCGAGGGACGCATAGTCCGCCACCACCGGCCGGAGCCGTAATCGGCAGCTTTTTGCTTCACACAACAACTGATTATTCCAACATGGCCGACAAGACTCTTGAAAAATCGGCGATCGACGCGATTCGGACCCTTTCAATGGACGCCGTGCAGGCGGCGCGGAGCGGACACCCCGGCACGCCGATGGCGTTGGCCCCGGCGGCCTACGTGCTCTTTAACGACGTACTCCGCTACGACCCGGCCCGGCCCGATTGGCCCAACCGCGACCGCTTCGTCCTCTCCTGCGGACACGCCTCGGCGCTGCTCTACTCGGTGCTGCATCTGGCGGGAGTGAGGCAACTGGACGCCACCGGCACGCCGACCGACGCGCCGGCCGTCTCGCTCGACGACCTGCGCCGCTTCCGCCAACTGCACGGCCGTTGCCCCGGCCATCCCGAATACGGCGAGACCTCCGGCGTGGAGACCACCACCGGCCCGCTGGGCCAGGGGATCGGCAACAGCGTCGGCATGGCAATCGCCTCGCGCTGGATGGCCGCCCGATACAATCGCCCGGACTTCGAGTTGTTCGACTTCAATGTCTACGCGCTATGCAGCGACGGGGACTTGATGGAGGGCGTCGGCGGCGAGGCGGCTTCGCTGGCCGGGCACCTGAAACTGTCGAACCTCTGTTGGATTTACGACGACAACCGCATCACCATCGAGGGCGACACCCGGCTCAGCTTCAGCGAGCAGGTGGCCGCCCGCTTCGCCGGCTACGGCTGGAACGTGGTTCGCGTCTCGGACGTCAATTCGCTCGACGCGCTGCGGCACGCGCTGCGTTTGTTCCGCGAGTCGGGTTCGGCGGGCGAGGGCGCTGGCGCTATCCCCTCGGCTCGGCCACATTCGATCCAACACGTCACGCTCGACGATCTCTGCGAACGGTTCACGCCCGGCCGGCCGACGCTGATCGTCGTTCGCAGCACGATCGGCTACGGTTCGCCGAACAAGGCCGGCAGCCACGAAACGCACGGGGCGCCGCTGGGCGACGAGGAAATTCGTCTGACCAAGGCGGCCCTCGGCTGGCCGGAAAACGAAAAATTCCACGTGCCGGACGAGGTGCGAAAACACTTCGCTGAAGGCATTGGCGCCCGCGGCGAAAAGCTCCATGCCGATTGGACGGCGAGACACGAAAAATACAAGAAGAAATATCCCGAGCAGGCCGCCGAGTTGGAAATGATCCGCCGTCGCAAGTTGCCCGACGGCTGGGGCGCCGACGTGGCGGCGTTCCCCGCCGACGCGAAGGGGATGGCCAGCCGGGCCTCGTCGGGCAAGGTGCTCAACCAGATCGGCCCGCGCGTGCCGTGGCTGCTGGGCGGATCGGCCGACCTGGCCCCCTCGAACAATTCGCTGCTGAAGTTCGACGGCGCGGGCGACTTTCAGGCCGGCAACTACGCCGGACGAAACCTCCACTTCGGCATCCGCGAACACGCCATGGGCGCGATCTGCAACGGGATGGCGCTCTGCGGACTGAGGGCCTACGGGGCCACGTTCTTCGTCTTTTCCGACTACATGCGGCCTTCGATCCGGCTCGCCGCGCTGATGCGGCTGCCGGTCTTATACATCTTCACCCACGACTCGATCGGCGTGGGCGAGGACGGCCCGACCCACCAGCCGGTCGAACACCTGGCCGCGCTCCGGGCGATCCCCAATTTGCTGGTCATTCGCCCGGCCGACGCCAACGAAGTGGCCGAGGCATACAGGACCGTGCTGCCGCTAAAGGACCGTCCGGCCGTGCTGGTCCTTACCCGCCAAGGTTTGCCGACACTCGATCGAGAAAAATACGCTTCCGCCGCGGGGTTGCGGCGCGGCGGTTACGTTTTGGCCGACGCCCCGGACGGAAAACCGGACGTAATCTTGATCGGCACCGGCAGCGAGGTCTCGCTCTGCGTTGCCGCTTACGAGCAACTATCGGCCGAGGGAGTCAAGGTGCGGGTGGTAAGTCTGCCATGTTGGGAATTGTTCGACGCGCAGCCGGGGGAGTATCGCGAGTCGGTGTTGCCGCCGGAAGCGACCCGGCGGGTGGCGGTCGAGTTGGGCGTCCGTCAAGGCTGGGAGAAATATATCGGCCCGGCCGGCAAATTCATCGGCATGACCGGCTTCGGCGCCTCGGCCCCCGCCGACGAGCTTCTAAAACACTTCGGCGTAACGGTTGAGAGCATCGTCGCCGCCGTCAAGTAGGCCGGCTCGGCGTAAAAAGGGAAGGGGCGCCGCGGCGGCAACGCTTCTGCTTGCACCACGGAGCCAGTCCCCATTTTCCGCTAACGTAGCGATGTAGCACTAATTGTCACCCGCTTTTTTCTCTTTCCCGACCGTTTCGGCCAGTTGCCGGGAGAGCGACTCCAATCGTGCAAGTTCCGCGCGGCGTTGTGCCTCTGTGCCGGCGAAATCGTCCGCCGAGGCCGCCCGCCGGGCGTCGAAAATACGCGCGCCGAGCTGAGAAACGGCCGTTTGAGGCGACCCCGGCTTTTTCATCTCCGCCCGCTGCTCGGCCGGCAATAATTCCCGAAACAGATCGAAGTCGCGGCAACGGACCGTTAATATTTTAAGTTTCTTCAACAGCGGCTCGATCCGCGCGGCGTCCCAGCGGCCCTCTTCGTCCAGTTCCGCTTCCAATGCCCGCAGCGCCAGGTTGTAACCGGCGATCCGCGCGGCCAACTCGTCGGCTTTGACCTCGACCGTGCCGAGCGGAAGCTCAGAGATCGTCGCCGGCGGCGTTTCGACCGGCCGCGGCGGATCGACTTGCGTCTCCGTCGGCAATTCGAGCGGCGGCCGCTCGGGCCGGCGTTCCTCGGCCGTCCGTTGCACCGCCGCACATCTGATCGGCGCGCGGTGCAAAGCCGGCTTCGGATTGGCGATAGGTTGCGGAGTCAACTTCGGCGGACGCGGCTGCCGATGAACGACCGGCGGCGGCCCTTCGACGACCGCTTCGCGCGGGGCCTTTGCGACGCTGTCGATCGACAGCTCGAGCCAATCGATCAAGCGGTCTTGACGCTCGAACTTCCCGCCCGCCTCTTTCCAGTTCCGATGCGTCGTCTTCCAGGCCTCCATTCGTCGGGCAGCTTCGTCGGGGCGAAGTTTGAATTTTTCCGCCGCGTTCTTTTGATACTGCTCGGCCAATCGTTCGACGGCTGCGCGCTCCAACGAGTCGGTCTGTCGGATCGCTTCCCGCAACACGTCCCAAGAGATCATCTCCCGATACAACAAAGAGCGGAACTGTTCGGCTTGTTGTCGCGTTCGTTCGGGCGGGAGCGTCAAACGCGCCGCCCGCGCCGCGCGCTCCTCCAGCCGCCGCAGCCATGCTTGCTGCTCGGCAAAGCTCATCTCCGCCAGCCGGTCGAGCATCGGCTGAATGAGATCGGCGTTCGGCTGTTGCTCGTCCGCGGCGGCGGGCGAACATAAACACGAA
This sequence comes from Pirellulales bacterium, assembly GCA_016928165.1. Lineage (GTDB taxonomy): Bacteria > Planctomycetota > Planctomycetia > Pirellulales > Thermoguttaceae > JAHIKV01. Next base: position 5,965 of record JAFGLH010000264.1, read on the forward strand.
ACTGCCAGAAAGAGGATCAGATTACGGAATGCGGTGTGTTTCATGGCGGTGTCCCCTCAACAGTAGGCTATCGGGGGGTTAAGTCAATCTTCATCTGCCAGATTGGCAGGCGAAAATGGATTTTGGAAAAGAACGGCCTCTGTCGGCCGCAGTGCGTAAACCCTTCCGGTTAAGGTGCTTGCGTCGTGTCGGGCCCGCTTGGCGCGCGGATTGCTTACTCTGACGGCCCAGTATCGGCCGCGCGCCGCTTTGGCAGATGGTATACCCGTTGTTCCCGTAGGTCAGGTTTTGCCTGACAGAGCAATATATTGGAGAAAACTCAGCGATGGCAAAGAAGCAAACCCCTTCCGATTCGAGCAAGATCAAGCTCCAGCCGCTGGGCGACCGGGTGGTCGTCGAGCGCGACGAGTCAGACACGGTAACCGCCGGCGGCATCGTCCTGCCCGACTCGGCCAAGGACAAGCCGACCCGCGGCAAGGTGATCAGCGTCGGCGACGGCCGGCTGTTGGACGACGGCAGCCGCAGCCCATTGCAGGTAAAAGCCGGCGACCGCATCCTGTTCACCTCCTATGCCGGCGACAACTTCAAGCTCGGCACGCGCGAATTGCTGCTGCTGAGCGAAAGCGACATTCTGGCGGTGATTAAATAACGAGGGAATCGGGGAGTCGGGAAACTAAGATTGAAATCCGACACTCCGACATCCTGAAATCCCCGATACCCCGAGTCCCCGAACCCCGAAACATATCAAACAACAATCCAGTACAGGAGCTTATCCCTCATGGCAAAGATGATTGCATTCGACCAGGAAGCCCGCGGCGCGCTGAAGCGCGGCGTTTCCAAGCTGGCCCAGGCCGTCCGCGTAACGCTCGGACCCCGCGGCCGAAACGTGATCCTGCAAAAGAGCTTCGGCTCGCCGACGGTGACCAAGGACGGCGTGACCGTGGCCAAGGAAATCGATTTGGAAGACGTATACGAGAACATGGGCGCGCGGATGGTCCGCGAGGTGGCCAGCAAGACCAGCGACGTGGCCGGCGACGGGACCACCACCGCCACCATCCTGGCCGAGGCCGTGTTCAACGAAGGACTCCGCGCGGTCGTCGCCGGAGTCAACCCGATCCAACTCAAGCAAGGCATCGAGCGGGCGGTGGCCGACGTGACCGACAAACTGAAAAACATGTCGATTTCCGTCAAAAACAAGAAGGAAGAGATTGCCCAGGTCGGCTGCATCGCCTCGAACAACGACGCCGAGATCGGCGAAAAGCTGGCCGAGGCGATGGAAAAGGTCGGCAAGGACGGCGTGATTACCGTCGACGAAGGAAAAAGCATGGAAACGGAAATCGAGTTCGTCGAGGGCATGCAGTTCGACCGCGGATACCTGTCGCCATACTTCGTCACCGACCCGCAGAAAATGGAGTGCGTGTTGGAGGACGCCTACGTGTTGATACACGAGAAAAAAATCTCGACGGTCAAGGACATGGTTCCGCTGTTGGAGAAGGTGGTCAACTCGGGCAAGCCGCTGTTGATCGTCGCCGAGGAGGTTGACGGCGAGGCCCTGGCCACGCTGGTCATCAACCGGCTCCGCGGCACGCTCAAGGTGGCGGCCGTCAAGGCCCCCGGCTACGGCGACCGCCGCAAGGCGATGCTCGAGGACATCGGCATCCTGACCAACGGCCAGCCGCTGTTCGAAAGCCTCGGCAAGAAGCTCGAAAACGTCACCCTCGCCGAGTTGGGTCGGGCGAAGAAGATCGTCATCGACAAGGACAACACGACGATCATCGAAGGCGCCGGCAAGAGCGCGGACATCAAGGGCCGCATCGACCAGCTCCGGGCCGAAATCGAGAAGACCACCAGCGACTACGACCGCGAGAAGCTCGAAGAGCGGCTGGCCAAGCTGGCCGGCGGCGTGGCCAAGATCAACGTCGGCGCCGCGACCGAGAGCGAGATGAAGGAGCGCAAGGCGCGGGTCGAGGACGCCCTGCACGCCACCCGCGCCGCGGTCGAGGAAGGCATACTGCCCGGCGGCGGCGTCGCCCTGCTCCGCGCGGCCGCCTCGGTCAAGCCGGAAGGACTGAACCAAGACGAAGAGGTCGGCTACAAGATCGTGCTTCGCGCTTGCCGCGCGCCGTTGACCCAGATCGCGGCCAACGCCGGCCAGGACGGCGGCATCGTCTGCGAGAAGGTCGTCGAGGGCAAGGGCGCCTTCGGCTACAACGCCTTGACCGACACCTACGAAGACCTGGTCAAGGCGGGCGTGATCGACCCGACCAAAGTCACCCGCACGGCCTTGCAGAACGCGACCAGCGTCGCCACTTTGTTGTTGACTTCCGACGCCTTGGTGGCCGACAAGCCGAAGAAGGAAAAGGCCCCGGCGATGCCCGGCGGCGACGAGGATATGTACTAAAAAGCCGCGACCGCTGGTCGCGTTGGAGCGGAGAGAGGAGAGTGAGACAAACACTCCGCGACTGCGGTCGCGGGGATGGTCGGCAAAAAACTACCCTCTCCCGCCGCGCGGCAGAGTGGCCGGGGGTGAGGGCAAAAAAACTCCCCTCCCCTCGCCCAAAGGGAGAGGGGGGAGATTTTCAAAACACCGTTCTTAGGACGTTTTTGATAATGAATTTTTGGTTGTAGAAAGAATGGTTTCAACGCAAGGACCAAGACTATTTTCACTTATACTTCCAGTTAAAGACGTTTTCACTGTTCCTCCGGCCGCATCCACTCCGGCACGGGCAAGACCTTGCCCTGGCGATTGACCACCGCCAACGTTGTCTGGGCGGTCGCCAGCAACTCTCCGCCACGGAACAACTCATAGCGATGTTCGATCTTGGCCTGCGTCACGCGCGTGACCGTCGTTCGCAGCCGCAAGAGATCGTCGTAGCGGGCGGGGCGATGAAAACGACACTCGGCCTTCACCACCACGACCAACAGCCCGTTCTCCTCCATTTGACGATAATTTCCCCCGGCGGCGCGAAGAAGCTCGGTGCGTCCGATCTCAAAATAGGTAAAGTAGTACGCGTGGTGAAGCAGTCCCATCGGGTCCGCCTCTTGGTAGCGGACGCGAAGTTCAATCTCATGTTGGCTGAGCATGGGTGGGTTTCCTCTTAATGTGCATATAGGTATATTGGCGGTGGACTACCGAGGGGGACATTCCCATTTTCGCGGTGAACCGCGAAAATCGGGACAGTCCCTTGTGATATTAGTCGTCAACTCTGACCCCTGGTTCCCGACCCCTTATAAACTCAGATGTCCACAGATCAATCCTCCGGCGTCGACTATTCGACCATGCGCGGGCGAAACTATCCGGCGATCCGGCAGTTTACGGTTTTTTTGGAGAACAAGGTAGGGACCCTGCTGGAAGTGGTGCGACGATTCGAGGGGAGCCGGGTGCGGATCGTGGCCCTGTCGATCACCGATGCGGCGGAGTGCGCCTTCGTCCGTTTCCTGCTGAGCCATCCCGAACAAGGGCGTGAAGTATTGGAGCGGGGCGGGCTGGCGATCGTCGAGAGCGATCTGATCGGGGTGGAACTACCCGAGGGACCGCAACCCATGCTGGACATCTGCACCGCGCTGTTGCAGGCCGAGGTGAACATCGCACAGGCGTATCCGTTGTTCGTCAGGCCACGGGGAATCGCGGCCGTGGCGCTGATGGTCGACAACATCGAAATCGCGCAAGAGACGCTCGCCGCCAAGGGTTTTTCCATGATTACCGAGGCCGACTTGCAAGAAGAGGAGGAGTAGCCGACAGTGTAGACGCGGTGGTTTAACCGCCTACACGTGGCCGTCCGCCAGCTCCGGCGGCAGTTCCTTCAGTCCGCGGACGCTCACGCGGACCACCGCGTCCCAGGCCACGGCGACCACGGACAGCTTTCCTTCCTCCTTAACGAGAAAAACGCCGCTGCGGTTCTCGCGAGACGCCTTGTCGAGAAACTGATGGGGGACGATCGTCTCGCCGTCGCGGAGCCGCAGCTCGACGGTCGATCCTTTCGGCCGCAGTTTCCAGAGCCGCGCAAAGACGGACGCCATTGAGCGATCCGTCGGGGTCGATCTGGAAATGGTCGTCGGAGCGTCGTCAATCGCCGGCGCGGTCCGGGCGTTCCCCGATTCGCCATCCTTGACCTTGCTCTGTTTTTCGTCCGGTCCTTCGTCGTAGGTGGGGATGCGGAAACGGGAGCCGCACTCGGGACACTCGCCCGGCTTGCCTTGCAGGCTGGCGGGGCCAAAGAGACGATGGCCGTTCGGACAAAGGAACTCGATCTGGGGTTCCTTTTTGATGCCCCCGCCGGTGGAAGAAAGCGTTTCGCCCTTGAAGCCAGAGTCAGTGAACTCCGGCCGAGAGACGTTCGGGTCGGAATCGTTCGCTTCGGGGATGTCGAGATCGGCGGCGTCGGGGACGCGGAATTTAACCCCGCAGCGGGGGCACTTGGCGGCCCGACCCGCCTGCTCCGCGTGGCATCGGATTCGGTGCCCGTTCGGGCAAAGGAACTCAATCATTTCTCGTAGTTCAGGCATCCTGAACCTGAAACCATGGTCATTCGCGCATTTATCGCCGTCAGGTACGGAGTACCCAACATATATTATTATGGTTGCGAACCTGCTAAATGGTACCTCACGGCGGCCGACGGGACAATCATTAAGTCGAAAAAACGCTAATCCTTGACAGCCGCGGGGGGTGTGCGAAACTAAATAAAACCGCGGAAAACAGAAATTGGGGTAAACCTGAAAACCACGCAATTGCGTGGACCAATTTAGTTTCTGTTGCGGAAAACCACTGTAGGGTGCGTGCTCGCACGCACCAGCTTGGTTTTGCCGCGAAATAAGGTGCGTGCAAGCACGCACCCTACGGATTTGGAGCTTTCCGCAACAGTAACAATTTAGGATATACCTCCCAAGGCAACACACCGAGAACCTTCGCATGTCGATTATCGTCGCTTGCCCCAACTGCCGGAAGAGTTTTAAGGTCAGCGACAAGTTCGCCGGCAAATCTGGCCCCTGCCCTAACTGCAAAAACATACTGCACGTGCCGGAGAAGGGCGAAGAGGTGAAGATTCACGCCCCCGAGCAATTCGCCGAGGGGGGGCGCACCAAAACCGGCAAACTCATTACAAAACCTATCGCCCGAACCGACGCCAAGTTCCAACCGCTGACGGCTGTCATTATCGTCGCCGCCTCGGCCGTCGCGTTGGTGGTGACGTTCATCGGCGGGCGAGCGGGTTTGTTTCAAGGATACCTCTTTGCCGCGCTCGGCTTGCTGGTGGTTTCGCCGCCGCTGGCCATCGTCGCCTACGAGATACTTCGCGACGACGAGTTGGAGCCTTACCGCGGCCTGCCCCTCTACGTCCGCGCGGCGGTCTGCGGCACGGCGTACGTGGTTCTCTGGGGCATCTTTTCCCTGTTGGCCTCTCGCGGGGTTATCACCGGCGAACTATGGAATTGGGCCATCGTCCTGCCGCCGTTCGTCGTCGCCGGCGGGATGACGGCCGTGTCCTGCTTGGACCTGGAGTTCGGCAACGGAATGTTCCATTACGGATTCTATCTACTGGTGACGCTGGTCCTCCGCTGGGCGGCGGGAATGGCTTGGATTTGGGAGTTTTAAGGCGGGAATAACCGGCAGCGGCAACAACCTGGCGTTATGAAATCTCCGATCACGCGCCGGGGAAGAAAAAGGTGACAGCAGCCAAATCCAGGATATATAGCGACAAGGTGCGTTTCGGTTCCAAGACGATCAATCCATTGTCCGCCCGTCCACACGCGACGCCAGTGCGGTTCCCAAAGAAGAGTTACAGAAAAATCGCCCGAAAAAATCCCAATCGAACTTGCAGTTAAGACATGCGGCCACCCGCCTACCGCCTGACACCTGCATCATAAACGCCGGGCATCGACTCGCTCCATCCGACGACCGGGACTTCGGCGTCCATGACGAAGATTTCAACACGGCGGTTCTTCTGCCGGTCTCGGGCGGTGGCGTTCGAGGAGATCGGCTGGCAGGGGCCGAAGCCGGCCACGCCCATGCGGTGCTCGGGCAGTCCGGCCCGCTTCATTCGGTCGGCGACGGCCAATGCGCGGGCCGTGCTGAGGTGGAAGTTGTTGGGGTATCTCTCGCGGACCGCTCGGCCGGCGATTAATTGGTTGTCGGTGTGTCCGGCGACCATGATCTTCAAGTCTCCGGCGGCGGGCGAACGAAGCACGCGGACCAGGTCGTCCAGCAGCCGTTCGGCGCCGGGTTTGAGCACCGCCTCGCCGCTGTCGAAGAGGATGTCGGTGTCGAGTTTGCTGACGCCGGTTTCGGGGTCGAATTGCAGGCTGGCATGTTTTTGCGAGAGTTCGACGAGTTGCCGGTTCAACTCTGGCGGCATCCGCCCGCGTCCGAAGGCCAGACCTTGGAACTGATCGTAGAGGCCCTCCCGCTCGCGGCGGAAGGCGTCCAGTTGCTCGCGGTCCAGATTGGCCCGTTCTTCAAGCAAGGCGAGTTGCTTTTCGTTGCGGATGAGCCGGTCTTCGAGCGCGCGGCCGTGGTGGCGGAGGTTTTCGATTTCCGCCAGTTGCGCCCGGTTCTGTTCGGCCAGGGCGGAATTACGCGCCTGTAGGGCGTTCCACTCGGTGTCGGGCACGCACTTGCAGCCGACGAGGAAGAGCAACACGGCGCCGCAGGGAAACAACCGGAACGACGTTCGCATGATTCGACTCCTTTCGAATCGGTCGTATATGTATCAAGTGATCCAACTGATGATCATATCCATCAACGCACTGTTCACGTCGTATGGTTTACTCCATCCCCACATGCTCCGCAGCAGGTCGACGGCCATCATTCCGCAGAGCAGCAGGAGGACGACGCAGACGGCCAATCCGGCGATTTGCCAGCCGGTGTAAGGCGGCTCGAACGAGTATGCCCCGGCGCGGGCGAAAACGGCGCCTTCGGCGCCCACGCCCGGCTGACCGCCGAGGACCGGCGCCCCGGCCAAGGGCGCGGCCGCGCCCATGTCCAAGTCGGGCTGCGCGGAGAGGTCCTCATCGAGCATGGCCGCCATCGAGGCCCCCGCCGCGCCGCCGATCATCGTCGCCGATTCGTCTCCTTCGGTGTCGAGGGCGATGACTTGCGAGCCGCTCTCCGACTCCTCGCCGTCGACGACCTCTTCCAAGGGCGTGAGCGTAAACTCTTCGTCGGTCTTCAACATGGTGGCCGAGTCCGATCCGGCCGGCTTGTCGGTGGTCAGCAAGTCGTCCTCGCCAAGCTCCAGCGACTCCTCGGAGGCGCCCAAGTTGACGGGCGTTTCCAGCGAGAAGCCGCTGTCGGACGGATCGACCAGGGAAATTCCGCTGTCGCCGCCGAGGGTCAGGTCGCTCCCCTTGCTGCTGCCGCCGAGGACCAGGTTGTCGTCTTCGAGCGTTTTGCTGTCGCCGAGATCAATCAGCGCGCTGTCTTCGCCCGCGTCCTTCTCCAGCATCAGCGTGCTGTCTTCCAGCGTGAGGTCTTCTTCCAAGGTCAAGTCCAACTCCTCGAACTGGGCGGAGGAACCGGTCTTCGGTTTCGGGACGGGAGTCTGGGACTGGTCGGCGATTTCAACGTCGCTTTCGGCCAGATGAATGTCGCTGTCGGGAATGGATTGCGCCGCGCCGTTCATGCCGATTACCGTACCCGAAAGGCCCGGATCGGATTGGCCCAACTCGACGTCGCTCAGCAACACGTCGCCGCCTTCTTCCTCGGCCGCCGGCGGCGCCGATTGGCCGGCCATCCGGTCGATGTCTTCCGCCTTGAACTTCCAGTCGTCGCCGTCGCGATAACCGTGAAGCTCGCGGTTCTCCAACATCTTCTTCACGTCCCCCACGCTCTTGCCGAGCAGCTTGGCGGTCTCCGCGGTGTTGTAATACTTCTGAGCCATGACTGTCTTTCTTTACCTCTGTTCCAACAACGAGCGTATCTCTTGCGGGAGAGGGTTCTCGTTGTTCAAGTCGGTGATCTGCAAGTCCCACTGGATGTCGCGGACGCTCTTCAAGGTTATTTTGCCGGTCGCCGTCTCGATGTGATAAACGCTCATCGCCTTCCGTCGCGGGTCGACCACCGTCAGCATCAGCACGTTGTCCCCAACGGGGGTCGAAACGACTATCAGTTCCGTACCGGCCGTAGCAGCGGGCGTCCTCAGGGCCGGGACCGCACTCGGCTGATACTCGCCGCGCGGCTCGGCCGCCGCCGCCACCACTAACCCCAAGCCCACGATAATCCCCAACATCGTGCGTCCCATTGTCCACCTTGACTTTGCTGTCTGGGGAAACTGGGGCTTCTAAACTTCCATTGTAAAAGCCCCGGCCTCCATTGCAAGAAAAATGCCCCACGGGGGGGAATGATCCGACTTGATCTACCGTCGGTTATGCCGGTTATGACGCCCAATGGCAGCCACGGGACGTACCGACGGCCTCTAATATTGGTCTTCTGGCAAATCTAGAGAAGATTTCGCGGGGCGGAGTTTACCCACGGCAGTCGCCGAAAACAAGGGCAAAACACCATACCAGTCACCTGGCGGCTGTTGGTCAGCAACTTCTCGATTTTCCATTTTAAGCCCCCCCGCCCCCTCTCCAGTGGCTATTGGCGGTCAGCGATCGGCTTTTAGCAGTCAGCTTTATGCAGGGGCGGCAGTTCAACTGCCACCTCAACGCAGTAGAATTTACACCCCTACGTAGTAGAGCTTCCACCCCAACATTGGCCACCCCAAGAGAACAACCGCTCAGCCGTAGAAGCCGAACTCGAAGGCGGCGTCGAACAGGGCGACGATATTTTCGGGCGGGACGCCGGCCTGGATGTTGTGGACGTTGTTGAAGACGTAGCCGCCGCCCGGCTTCAGCGCCTCGACGTTCCGCCGAACGTGTTCGCGGATTTCATCGGGCGAAGCGGTGGGCAGAACGTGCTGGGCGTCGATTGCCCCGCCCCAGAAAGACATCCGATCGCCGTATTCCGCCTTCAATGCCGCCGGGTCCATGGCCCGCGCGCTGATCTGAACGGGATTCAAGACGTCGATGCCGTTGTCGATCAAGTCGGGAATGAAGTGAACGCACGAGCCGCAGGTGTGATACCAAATTTTTGCCTTGGTGCGAGAGTGAATATATTGCACGAGCCGCTTCTGCCGCGGCTTGACCAGCGTGCGGTAGATTTCCGGGCGGAACAACGGGCCTTTCTGTCCGGCCAGATCGTCGCCGACGGTGATCACGTCGATCACGTCGCCGACCTCGTCGAGGAAGAGCCGGAACCAATCGAGCCAGAATTGCGTCACCCGATCCAGCAGCGCCTCGCAGAACTCCGTATCGGTCACCATGTCCATGTACCAACGCTCCAGGCCGCGCATGTACCAGCAGGTCTCGTAGATGACGCCTGAGATTCCGCCGACGACCGCGTAGGGCGTGTCGTTGCGGATTGCCAGGGCGCGATCGCGCAGCCCTCGGAAACGGCTCGGATCGTCGCCCTTTGGGAACGGGTAGTCGGCCAGGTCGGCCACGGTCGCGTCAGCCAACGGGTTGTGGGAGATGTCCATGTAATAGGGGCGGTCGTCGGGCATCGACCAGACCACGCCAAACTCGTCGCTGAGGTCGTGCCAGAGCCGGCCGCCGCGATGGTTCCGCTCGATCTTGCCCGAGAAACCGTCCGGAGCGCCGGCGGCGATCCAGCGGGTATCGACGCGGAAGCGTTCGAGCACCTCCTCGCAGGGCCGGGCGAGCTGTTGCACGGCGTCCATGATCTCGATCGGGGCCTCGATCCCCAAATGGTCGATCAAGGCCCGATAGGCGAACTTATGGATGCCCGTCTGGTTGCCGCCCAGATCGATCGGCACCCGGTCGGGCGCGCGATGGTCGAGCGCCGTCAGCACTCGTTGACGTGACGACATGGTTTCGCGCGGGTCTCTGCTTTTTGCGTTCATGGCGGCCATTTTCGTCGAATCTGGTCTGCCAGTCAATGACTTGCCCCGGCGGCGCGAGTCGATGATAATGGTCGTTATCGGCGGTTTTCGGCTTTTCGGCGCAACGGAGAATTTTACATGAAATATCTGACTTCGATCCTCCTCGGCGGCTTTTGTATTTTCACGACGTGCGCCACGGCGTCGAGCGACGAATGGGCCGAGATCGAACAACAGTTTCGAGAACTGCCAATTGAGGCCCGGCGATTGACCGGTCCGCTGTTCTGGCTGCACGGCGACGAGAGCCAAGAGCGGCTCGAAGCCTATCTCGGCAAGGTGGTCGAAGGGGGGAACGGATGTTTCGTGGCCGAGAGCCGCCCGCACAGTGATTGGCTCGGCGAAGGCTGGTATCGCGATTTGAAAGTTTGTCTCGAAGCGGCGAAGAAACGCAACTTAAAGATGTGGATTTTCGACGAGCGGTGGTGGCCCAGCCAGAGCATCGGCGGCAAGGTGCGCGAGCGTTGGGCGGCGAAAAGCCTGGCCGCCGAGGCCGTCGAAGTCGAAGGACCGAAAGAGCTGAAACTCGACGGATACGCCGGCGAACGATACATCGCCGCCGTGGCGGGCCAAGTAACGACCGACGGAACAATCGACGGCGACAGTCTCGTCGATCTCGCCGCGTCGATCAAGGACGGAGTGCTGACGTGGTCCGCTCCGGCGGGCAAGTGGCGGATCATGAAATTTACACACGTGCAAGCGCCGGGATTGAGGCAGAGCCGTCAACTGAGCATCGACGGGGCCAGCCAAGATTGCGTCGAGTGGTACATCCGCCGCGTCTATCAGCCCCACTACGACCGGTTCAAGGACGACTTCGGAAAAACGATCGTCGGCTTCTTTTACGATGAGCCGGAGACTTGCGGCGACTGGGGCGCCGAATTGAACACCGCCCTGGAACACCGCGGCGCCGATTGGAAGAAGGCTTACGTTGCCTACAAGTTCGAGTTGGCCGGGCAGGAGCAAACGGCCGCGAAATACGCCTATCTCGAAGCCTTCGCCGACGCCTGGGGCCGGACGCTCTACGGAGGGCTGCAACGCTGGTGCCGCGAGCGGGGCGTCGAGTCGATCGGACATTTCATGGAACACCAACAATTCTATCTTCGCCCCGACTACTGCGCCGGAGACATGATGCGGCTGCAACGCTTCAGCGACATGGGCGGGATCGACGCCGTTTACGATCAGTTCAAGATCGGCGGCCGCGTCGCCCGCGACGAGTTCACCTGGCAGACGCCCAAGCTGGCTAGCTCCGTCTCGCACGTCTTCGGCAAGAAGGACGACCTAGCGATGGTCGAGATTTTCGGCGCCCGGGGACAAGACCTGACCTATCGCGAAATGAAATGGTGGACCGACCACATGCAGGTCTCGGGCGTGAACTTCATGGTGACCCATTCGTTCAATCCCCGCGCGCCGTACGACAACGATTGCCCGCCCTATTTTTACAACGGCGGATTCGAGCCGCGTTGGCCGCTGTATCGAGTATGGGCCGACTACACCAATCGGTTGAGCCTGCTGCTTTCCGGCGGGCGGCACGATTGTCCGGCGGCGGTCCTCTTTTCCGGCAACCTCGGTCGGGTCGGCAAAATGATCGGACCGGAGGGGATTACTACCGCCTTGCAAAACGCGCGGCTCGATTGCGATTGGCTGCCGATGGACGTGTTCGAGAAAGAGACCCAATTGGACGGAAACGAAATCAAACTGCACGATGAGCGGTATCGCATCCTGGTCGTCCCGCCGGTCGAAGCGATCCCCTACGAGACGCTGACGAAAGTCAAGGAGTTTTACGACAACGGCGGGACCGTCATCGGCTACGGTTTCCTGCCGTCGAAATCGGTCTCCTTCGGTCATGGTGACGAAGAGATCGTTGAACTCCGCCGCGAGATATGGGGCGACCAGATAGCCGATCGACAAGAAGGCTCGAACGTCGCCCCTTGGATAAACGTATCCCAGACGGAGCCGGACGGCGGCTGCGCGATTTTCTTCCCCGAAATGGACCCGGAAAAAATCGACGTTTTCGGTCCGCTGGAGTGGATCAGCAAATCGACTCGTACAAAACTGAGGGTGATCTGCGATTATCAAGACGGCTGGCTGCACGTACTGCATCGCGTCAAGTCCGGCCGCGACGTCTTTATGATCTGCAACCAACGGGCCGAAGGTCCGGGCGATGAATTCCTCCTGCTTGCGACCGCCGAAGGCGAGCCGGAGTTGTGGGACCCCATGCGGAACGAAATAACCGCCGTTCCGTACCAGCGAATCGACGAGAAAAGAATAATCTTCGGGCTGGCGCTCAAGCCGCTGGAGACCGTAATGCTGGTCTTCCGGTCTGAAAAGATCGAGCGGCCGGCGCGGATCGACGACGACTCGAAACCGATCCGCGAGCCGATTGCCTTGGTCCGCGCGCCGAATCCGCCGGCCGAGTCGCCGACGCCGGACGAAAAGCGTCGGCCGCTTACGCTCGGTCCGGTGAAGGCGGCCGATCCGTTCCGCGGCCGGGCGACGATCCCCGCGGATGTCGATTTGACCCGCTGCCGAGTGTTTCTGGAAATGGAGGACTTGCCCGACGAGGCGGCCGCCGTGACGGTCAACGGCGAGAAGGCCGGCGGCGTGATCGGCCGCCCGTTGCGGTTGGACATTTCCGAGCACGTCAAGCCGGGCGAGAACGACGTGTTGATCGAGCCGTTGGCCCCGAAGTCGGCCCGGTTGGCGTTTTACCCGCGGTAGCGCAGAGTCCGCTCTCCTTTTTGGAAAGGGTTGGGTAACCGTTCGTGGGTTGGGGGCTGGCTCATTTTTCGCCCTTTCAAGGGTGAAAAATGTGCCTGTCCCCTTCACCGCCGAGGGGGACAGTCCCCTGCGTACTACGCTTGTTCCTCCTCCTCCTCCTCCTCCTCCTCCTCGATGTCGGGCGTTTCGATGTCGGCCGTGGAATGTAGGCGCTCCGCGGATCCGGGAGTGGCAATCACCTTATAGATGCACCAGGCCAGCAGCGCGGTGACGCCGCCGACCGCCAGAACCATTACTATCCATCCGCCGAGATTCATTTCGCGGCCTCCTTTTCCGCCCGCTCCGCCGCGCGCCAACGCCGCACGGATTGGGCGATCAACAACAAAAATAGCACAATCACCACGGCGATGAAGCCGAGGGTCAGTTGCACCACGCCGTTATGTTGGATTTTATGCAGCCAGGTTTTTTCCGGGTCTGCCGGGATCGTCAGGAACTGCTGGTGTATCCAGAGTCCGAAAATCACCAGCAGATAAGTCGGCGAGACGTACTTGATAATGAATTTGACGAAGCGGGGGATGCGGATTTCCGCCCCGCGTTGGAGTTCCTCGAATCCCCGATCGACGCCCAACACCCAGCCGTAGAGGATTACTTGGAAGGTGGCCAACACGAAGATGCACAACGTACCGACCCAGAAATTGAGCGTGTCCAGGGCCGTAAGTTCCTTGGAGAAGTAGACCACCAGGGCCGTCCCGACGGCGGTGATGAAGCCCAGCAGCGCCACCGACGCCCTTCGCCGCAGCCCCAGTCCTTCCTCCAACAGGGCGATGGCCGGCTGCAACATCGACAGCGAACTGGTCACCGCCGCCAGGAACAAGAGAAAGAAAAACAAGAAGCCGATCATTTGCCCAAAAGGCATTTGATTGAAAACGTTGGGCAAGGTCTTGAAGCCGAGGGAGAAAGTGTCCTGCGGTTTGCTGAAAAATTCCTTCCCGAGAAAGATAAACGCCGCCGGGACGATTATCAGGCCCCCCAAGGCCACCTCGCAAAACTCGTTGCCCGCCGAGGCAGTCAGGCTTGAGAGGGCGATGTCGTCGTCCTTCTTCATGTAGCTGGCGTATGTGATGACTATGCCGAAACCGACCGAGAGAGAGAAGAAAATTTGCCCCGACGCTTCCAGCCACATCTGCGGATCGCACAACGACAGCCAGCATTTCTCGCCGCTAACGTCGATATTCCACATGTATCCCAAGCCGTTGAACAGATTTTGTTCAGGCAGCGCGGGATTCGGCGTTCCCAACGTCAACACGCGGATCAGTATGACGATGGCGCAAACGACCAGCAGCGGCATGGCCCAACGGCAGAACCACTCGATCCCTTTCGCCAGCCCGCGATAGATCAAAACGAAGTTGACTACGAAGCAAACCGCCGTAAACAAGACGGCCGATCCGAGCGGCCAACCGCCGGGTGACGATATTGCCGTTCCGTTCTCGTTCCAGCCGACAAACGCATTAAAATAATTTTCGTACAACTGCGGTTTGTCGCCGAGGTCCATTTGGCCGAACAAATAACGCAACGAATACGCCAAGCACCATCCCTCGATGAAGACGTAAAACATGTAGATCATTACGGGTATGATGATCGCCAGCACGCCGCAATAGGGGGCGAGGCGATTTTTCCAGACCGAGCGGTAGATGCCGGGCGTGGAGTTGTAGCCTTGCGAGCCGCCGTAGCGGCCCAGCGACCATTCGACCCAGGCCAGCGGCAGGCCGAGGACCAGCAGCGAGACGAAATAGGGGATCATAAACACCCCGCCTTCGTACTGCGCGGCCAAGCCGGGAAAGCGGAGAAAATTGCCCAGTCCGACGGCGCTGCCCATCACCGCCAGGATCACACCCAGCCGCGAGCCCCAAGCTTCCTTCGGTCGGTCCATGATCTTTCCTTGCAAAGCCGCGACCGGTGGTCGCGCTATTGGTTGGGGTGGCAGTTTAACTGCCACCGCAACTTGTTAGTTTTACGCGACCACCGGTCGCGGATTTCTGTCATCCCAAGTGCGTCGCGTCGATGGCCGCTTGCTCGTCGGGGGGAACGCCGCGCGGCTCGTCGTCGAACCCCAACCCGCCGCGTCCTCGGGCGAAGGAAATCGCCGCCTCGACCATCAGCCACAGCGAAATCGCCAGCACGATTATCGACACCGCGGCCAGCGACCATTTTTCTTCTTTCCAATATCCGATCAGGCTGCCGATCATCGCCCAAACGGACATCGTAAGCATGAGAACCATCGGGATGATCGTATACACTATGGCCCGGCGGAGCTTGAACAGAAAGACGCTCACAGCCAGCAGCGTCAGCCCGGCCAGCAGTTGGTTGGTCGTGCCGAAGAGTATCCACAGCGGAATCCCGGCGGGCGAAAGGGCGAAGAAGGCGATTCCCCCGACGGCGACGGCCGACGCCACGTAGCGGTTGGCCAACAACCGAATCCGCAACGCCTTGCCCATCTCTTCGACGTTGAACCGCAACAGGCGCGTGGCCGAGTCGAGCGTGGTCAGGGCGAAGGCCACGATGGTCACGGCCAGGATGGCGCGGCCGAAGGCGATGGGAATGCCGAGGTGATCGAGGAAGTTCGCCCCGCCGCGGACGACCGCGTTCAACTGCGTGGCCAACTCGCCCTTGATGCCGGTCCAGGTGGAATACGTTCCTCCTTCCGCCCAATGAGTCGCTCCCAATCCGGCCACGCAAGCGAGAATCACCAAGATCGCCAGGGCGGCCTCGACCAGCATCGCCCCGTAGCCGATTGGCAGGGCGTCGCTCTCCCGGTTGAGTTGTTTGACCGTCGTTCCGCTGGAGACCAGCGAATGAAAACCGCTTACCGCTCCGCAAGCGATGGTGACGAACAAGAATGGGATAATGCCCGGGGCGCCGGGCACGTCCGCGCGGATCGGCGGCGCCTCGATGTGGTTCTCCGCCGCGCCGGTGAATCCGGCGATCAACATCCCCATCAACAACGTCGTCAATACAAAGTACAACTGAAAGCTGTTGATGTAGTCCCTCGGCTGCAACAACAGCCACACCGGCAGCACGGAGGCCAGGAAACCGTAGGCCAGCAAGATGTAAATCCACGTGGATTGAGCGTTCGAGGCGGCGGTTGCCAGTTTGGCCGCCGCTGCTTCCGCGCCGATGTCGGACAGATATTTTTCTCCCGCGACGGCGCCGCATGGCAAGTTGAACTGCGGCGCGTTTTCATCCGGCAGATCGGCCGGGGCGGCGTCCAAAGCCGCGACGATCTCCGCGTCGGCAAACCAACGATACGTGCAAATCGGATTCTTCACGCCCAGGTAGATCAAACCGGCGAACACCAACAGGGCGACCACGGTGGTCGCTCCCAGCGGAAACCGCAGCTTGTAGACGCCGATCCCCACGCAGATTGCCACGGCCATCAGACCGAGCGAGGGCGGGATCGCGTCGGGGTTGTAGTCCACGAACACGCCGGAGATGGCGTCGCAGAAATTGCCCATCGCCAGCGACATCATAAAGAAAATTATCAGCAGCGCCAGAATCCGCGCCCGGGGGCCCATCAGATGATGGCACACCTCGCCGATCGAACGGCCTTGGTAGCGGAGGCTGACGGTCAACGCGCCCAGGTCGTGGACTGCGCCGATGAAAATCGAGCCGAGCAGGATCCAAACCACTGCCGGCCCCCAGCCCCAGATCACGGCGACGGCCGGACCGAGAATTGGCCCCAATCCGGCGATCGAGGCGAAATGGTGCCCGAAAAGAATCGGTATCCGCGTCGGCACGTAGTCGATGCCGTCGCGCAGCGAATGGGCGGGCGTTTCCCGGTTCGGATCGAGCTTGTATATCCGCCGGGCGATGAAACGCCCGTAGGTAAAGTAGGCCGCGATAAGCACGGCGAAGGAGCAAATGGCAATAAAAGCTGCGTTCTCCAGCACTCCCCGACCTCCCGTTTGCGAGAAGAGACATGCCGGTCCCACCCCACCAGATCGTAAAGATAACGCGCCACACGGATTCCCGCAACCACCGCCGGTTGCCGCCGCGGGCGGAGACCATATAATAGCAGCATCGACGTTTCATTGTTTATTGATGTCCGTGCTGATATAGTTATGGGCGCCACGGGTAAGCGCAGCTTACCCGTGCTACGGCATCACGTTTTTTAGGAATCACGGGTAAGCTGCGCTTACCCATGGCGCCCGGATTTTCACACCATTATCGGAGAACCAGTCAAGTGCCGGAAAAAGTAATCATCATCGGCAGCGGCCCAGCCGCTTGGACCGCTGCCGTATATTCCGCCCGCGCTTCGCTCGAACCGTTGGTTTTCGAGGGGGCAGTGACCGAGGAAAACCGTCTGGCGAGCACTTTGCCGCTGGGTCAACTGGCGCTGACGACCGAAGTGGAAAACTTTCCCGGCTTCCCCGCCGGCGATTTAAGCGGATTCCTCGATTCCGCGATCGACGAGAAACGCCGCGTGACGATGGCCCCCCACAACAAAGAAGGCGTCAGCGGCCCTGAGCTGGTCGAGTTGATGCGCCAGCAGGCCGTCAACTTCGGCACGCGGATCATCACCGAGGACGTGGTTGATGTTGACTTCGACAAACGCCCCTTCCGCCTGACCGCCTCCGATGAAAAGGTCCATGAGTCACACGCCGTGATCGTGGCCACTGGGGCGAGGGCCAATTACCTCGGACTCCCCTCCGAGGAGAAGTACAAGAATCGCGGCGTCAGCGCATGCGCGGTTTGCGACGGCGCGTTGCCCCGCTTCCGCAACCGGCCGCTGGCGGTGGTCGGCGGCGGCGATTCGGCCGTCGAGGAGGCCGACTACCTCTCGAAGTTCGCCTCGACCGTCTACATGATCCATCGCCGCGACGAGCTGCGGGCGTCGAAGATCATGGCCCAGCGTGCGATGAACAATCCGAAAATCGAAATTCTTTGGAACCGAACCCTGGCCGAAGTGCTCGGCGACGAACAAAACGGCGTGACCGGCGTGCGGCTGAGCGGCACCGCCGGCGAAGCGGAGATGATTAAAGAGGTCTCCGGCGTCTTCTTGGCTATTGGACACACGCCGAACATCGCCTTCCTCAAAGGCAAGCTGGAGTTGACCGAGAAAAAATACATTCGGCGGACCGCCCCCGCCAGGACCTACACCAGCGTCGAGGGCGTGTTCGCCGCCGGAGACGTGGCCGACGACTATTACCGACAGGCGATCACCGCCGCCGGCAGCGGCTGCATGGCCGCACTGGACGCCGAACGCTGGCTGGCGGCGCGGGTTGGTGGATAGCGGACGGCGGCTGATGGGTAGGCCGGGCCGCGACCCGGCATTTGAACGTGAAAAACATTTTAATTGCCATGCCGCTCCTTCTGCCGGCCTTAGCGCCGTCGGCCGGATGCACGTCCGACCAACGGAGCGAACGGCAACGGTTAATCGACGATATTCAATCGCTAGGCGGAATCGTCGCCCGCGACGAGGAGCACCCGGCCCGGCCCGTCGTCCGGGTGGAAATGGGCAGCCGGCCCATCGACGATTCGATGCTCGAACGCCTGACGCTGTTCGACAAACTCGAATATCTCACCCTGGGAAACACCAAAATCACCGACGCGGGTTTGGCGCACCTGGAAAGGTTCCCGCGGTTGCGGCGCCTAAACCTCAGGTACACCGCCGTCACCGACGAGGGAATGAAACACGTCGCAAAGCTCGCGCGGCTGACGAGGCTCGACCTGCTCGGCACCGGCATCGGCGACGCGGGACTGCAACAAGTTGAAGGACTCCGGCAACTGAGAACGCTCATCCTCTGGCACACCTGCGTCACCGACGCCGGGCTGAAACACCTGGAGGAACTCGAACAACTCCGCCGCCTCGACCTCGGCGACAACGCCATCGGCGACGACGGACTAAAACACATCGCCGGACTGAAAAACCTGCGGACGCTCTCGCTTTGGCGCACTCGAGTCACCGGCGCCGGCCTGAAACACCTCGCAGGACTCGACAAATTGCGCCACTTGGACCTGGGATTCACCGCCGCGACCGACGCCGGACTGATACATCTAAAAGACCTGGACGGACTTTGTGCGCTCGTACTCCAAGCAACCGCCGTGACCGACGCCGGGCTAAAACACCTCGAAGGACTAAAGCAACTCGAAGAACTGGAACTCCGCGAGACGAAAACAACCGAAGCCGGAATCGAAAACCTGAAAAGCGCCTTGCCCCAACTTAAGGTCGTCGAACGATAGCGGCTGCTCATTGGAGCAGCGCTTCTTGGCGTGGCAGTCGCACTGCCGCCCCGTCATCGGCAACGTCGAAGTCATTTACGCACGCGATCGCTTGCGGGCAAGGGGTAAAGGACGAGGGCGGCCGAAACCCCCCGATGTTATTCTTAGACAACCGCTTATGACGTTACTGGACTTTGTAACCGTTCACGGGCCGGGGACTGGCTCGTTTTTTCGCCCTTTCAAAGGCGAAAAATGTGCCTGTCCCCTTCACCTAGACAACCGCTTATGACGTTACTGGACTTTTGCAAATTTATCCCCTCTCCCACTGGGAGAGGGGTCGGTGATGTGGGCATGGGTAATCGCGCAAGCAGGTCAAGGCGTTTTAAGGCCGCAAGCCCTCACCCTAGCCCTCTCCCGGAGGGAGAGGGGACTTTCGTTTTCGAATTTGCAAAAGTCCA
>JAFGLH010000265.1 GCA_016928165.1 Pirellulales bacterium
GAGGAGCGTAACCGTTCACAGGGGACTGTCCCGATTTTCGCGGTTCACCGCGAAAATGGGACTGTCCCCCTCGGCGGTGAAGGGGACAGACACATTTTTCGCCCTTGAAAGGGCGAAAAAATGAGCCAGTCCCCGGCCCGTGAACGGTTGCGGAGGAGCGAGAAACTGGAAAAACGCGGTTTTGATGACCAACAACCGCAGCCCCTGAAAAAAGCGCCACTTCCAATGTTCAAGCCGCTGATCCTGCTGTCCGTGCCCGCGCTGCGGGAAATTGACCTGCCCGCGATGCCGAAGCTGCAAGAGTTGATGGCGGGCGGTGGCATCGCCTCGTTGACGCCGGGGTTCCCTTGCGTCACCTGTCCGGTGCAGGCCGCCATGACCACCGGCCGGCGGCCCGACCGCCACGGCGTGGTGGCCAACGGTTTCTACGACCGCGATAAACGCCGCGTGGAGATGTGGACGGCGGCGAACGATTTCATCAAACAGCCGCAGCTTTGGGATCTTCTCTCGCACCACGACGGGGGCTTGAAATCGGCCGTTTGGTTCCCGCTGCACGCCAAGGGCTGCGAGGCGGACTACGTCTGCACGCCGGCCCCGATCCACAACCCCGACGGCACGGAATCGCTTTGGTGCTACACCCGGCCGACGGATTATTACGGGGAGTTGCGCGACCGGCTCGGCCATTTTCCGCTGAAAAACTACTGGGGGCCTTTGGCCGGCCTGCCGTCGAGCCGGTGGATCGTCGACTCGGCGCTTGACGCCGCGAAGCGCTGGAGGCCCGACTTCTTCTATATTTACTTGCAGCACCTCGACTACGCGGCCCAGCGAAGCGGCCCCGACGGCCCGGACGCGGAGCGGGCAATCGCCGAGTTCGACGCCCTCGTCGAACGGCTCGCCGAGGGGATGCGAGAGGCATACGGGCAGCCGCCGTTGTGGATAGTGGCCGGCGAGTATGCAATCACGCCGGTCAACCACGTCTGCTATCCGAACCGCGCGCTCCGCGAGGCGGGGCTGCTGGCCGTCCGCGATGAGGAAGACGGCGAACACCTCGACTTCGAGAACAGCCGCGCCTTCGCCATGGTCGATCACCAATTCTCCCACGTCTTCGTCGCCGACGGAGACCAGAAGACGGCCGAGCGGGTAGCCGAGTTGTTCCGCAACCGGCCGGGCATTGCCGAAGTCCTTCTCGGCGCGCAGCGCGGCCGCTACAACCTCGAACATCCGCGCAGCGGCGAAGTGGTCCTGATCTCCACGCCGGAGAGCTGGCAAGCGTATTACTGGTGGCTCGACGACGGCCGGGCGCCGAAATTCGCCCGCACGGTTGACATCCACCGCAAACCGGGTTACGATCCGGTGGAGTTGTGTTTCGACGCGGCCACGAAAAGCATTCCCCTGGACGCAACGTCGATCAAAGGCTCGCACGGCGCTCCGGCCGTCGATCCCGCGCAGCGGACCGTATTGCTGACGTCCGATCCGACCATGCTCGGCGGCCTCGAAGCGGCCGACGCAGACGTGTTTGACATCGTGTTGAAGCATTTCGGTTTACAATAATCCCCCCATTTTTCCCTCCCACTCTTTCGCAAGGAGCCAGCCATGCTTCCGATGCGTCTCATTTCATTGTCGATCCTGCTAGTGGTAGCTGTCGCCGACGTTTCTCCGGCGTTTGGTATTTTTCCGCCGTCCGAAAAGCAAATCGAAAAATGGGCGAAGCTCCTGCCCGAGCATCCACGCGGCGTCGGCCCGACGATCGACGACCGCCGCACGTGGGACCGATGGGCCGCGGACAAGGCAGGGCAAGCGATCATCGAGCGGGCCGAGAAGATGATGGCCGAGCCGATGGCCGATTTCCCCAAGGACCTGTATCTCGATTTCTCCCGCAGCGGAAACCGCGCTCGTTTTGAAAACGCGCATGCCGCGCGGAATACCCGCTTTTCATCGCTGGTCATGGCGGAGTGCATGGAAAATCGCGGCCGGTTCCTGCCGGCGATCGAGGCGGCGGTGCAAAACCTGTGCGGCGATCCGACTTGGGTGCTGCCGGCCCACGATCCCGATCTGAATAATTTCCACGGGAAAGAAACGTACATCGACTTGGGGGCCGCCGGTTGGGCGTGGCGGATGGCCGCCGCCCGATATTGGCTGGCGGATAAACTCAGCCCGGCGACGCGTAAACTGATTGCCGACCAGTTGGAGCGGCGAACGTTCGCGCCTTTTGTCGAAGCCATGAAAACCGGCAAGCCGCGGATGTGGTGGATTGACTGCACGAACAACTGGAACGCCGTTTGCCTGGACGGCGTGACCGGCTCTGCGCTGGCGACGATCGAATCGCGGCGGCAGCGGGCCTTTTTCGCCGCCGCGGCGGAAAATCAGATCAAGTTCTATCTGAGCGGATTCACGCCCGACGGTTATTGCAGCGAGGGGCTGGCCTACTGGAACTACGGGTTCGTGCATTTCGCCATGCTGGCCGAGACGCTCCGCCGGGCCGGCGGCGGCGAGGTGGACCTCTTCCAATGGCCGAACGTGGAGAACGTCGCCCGCTTCGGTCAACGATTGGAAATTCTCCCCGGCGTGTATCCGGCATTTGCCGATTGTCCGCCCGCCACGCGCCCCAACGCGACGTTGACGGCGCTGCTCGCCCGCCGATATGGATGGCCGCAGCGCGGGCCGAACTCCGCGCAGTTCGAAACGGTTTCATCCACATTGTTCATCACGGCGATGAACTATTGCGCCTCGTCGCCCCAGCCGAGGGCGGCCAGCATGACCGATCCGGAGGAAATCCCGTTGCGCGACTGGTTTCCCGACGCCGGCGTGCTGATTTGCCGTCCCGCCGCCGCGGACCGACACGCTCTGGGCGCGGCCTTGAAAGCGGGGCACAACGCCGAACACCACAACCACAACGACGTCGGCTCGTTCGTCGTCGCCCTGGGAAAATCGACGCCCTTGCTTGACCCCGGCAAGGAAGTATACACCCGCCGCACGTTCAGCAATAAAAGATATGAAAGCAAGGTCATCAACTCTTTCGGCCATCCCGTGCCTCGGGTGGCGGGCCGGTTGCAGTCGAGCGGAAGCAAGGCCGCCGCGAAGGTTTTGAAGACCGAGTTCACCGACGATGCCGATACGCTCGCGCTCGACCTGGCCGCAGCGTACCAAGTCGAGCAATTGAATAAGCTGACGCGGACGTTCGTTTTTTCCCGCGACGGCGACGGCCGCCTGACGGTGACGGACCGCGTAGAATTTGATAGCCCGCAATCATTCGAGTCGGCGCTGGTCACGTTCGACGATTGGAAACGGCTTGCCCCGAATCGCCTGCGGATCGGCAAATCGCCGGACGACGTGATCGTGGAAATCGACGCCGGCGGGGCCGCGTTTCGCGTGGTAGCCGAGAAAATCGTGGAAGACCTTCCAGACGGCCGGATACCCACCCGATTGGGAATTGAGTTGATCGAACCTATTAAACAGGCAACGGTTACGCTTTCGATCGAACCGGCACGTTAATGTACATCAGGTTTTGAGTACGTGTTCCGCAGGCGACTTAAGTTTGTCTATCCATCCTATATTGCCGCAACGTGCCTCGATAGCCATTTCTGAAGCAATAGGTACGGGTGCTCGCTTTCAACCGATATTTTCACAAAATGATGTGAAAAAGCGAATTTCCGTCTGGACGCGGTCTAGGAGAAATGGATAAACTCCCCCCCGCTGATTAGGTCTCAGGATTGTCTCTTCTCGCACTGCGAGATTCAAGGAGGAACGAATAATGCGGTCTTACTTCCACTGGATTTTCGTCGTCGCAACGGCGGCGACCGTATTGGCCGCGCATCCGGCGGCGGCCGAAGACGCGACCGCGTCGGACAAATCGCTCCGATCGTCGGGAGAGATCCGCTTTTTGGATCCAACCGCGACGCGCGATGACGACGGTAAAGCCGCCGGCGCAAAAACGATTCCATCTCCGAAACAAAGCGCCGGAGTGCCTACTCCCGCCAAGCGCAAACCGGCCGGGAACCAGACGCCCGTCGACACGGCCGCGTCGGAATTAGGCCCCGCGCCCGCGACCAAGCCGAAGGCGGAAGTCGAACCGCTCAATCCGATTCCCGATCCGGCGGAGGCCCCTCCGGTCGCCGTCGAGGCCGCGAGTTTCAAGGGCATCACGCCAGGCTCGTCCACCAAAGACGACGTGGCAAGGGCGTGGGGGCCGCCCAAAGATACTGTGCAGGCAAACGAAATCGTCGTGCATCTGCATTCGATCAAGCCTTTCGACCAGGTAGAGGTAAGCTACGCGGGAGACAAGGTTTCCTCGATCGTGATCCGATTGGGCAAAGCGTTTCCCGCCGACTCGGTTGCCAATCAACTCGATCTGACCGCCCTGCGTCCGGTGGCGGTGTCCAACGAAATGGGAGAAATTCTCGGACTGGCTTATCCCGAACGGGGCGTGCTGTTCGCCTTCGAACCGAGCGAGGAGCCGGGCAAAACCTCGATGAAGGTCTTGCAGATCATTCTCGAACCGATTTCGGCCGAATCTTTCGTCCTCCGCGCCGAAACGACGATGGAAAGCCGCTACGACCTGAGCCGCCGCGATCTGGAACAGGCGCTGAAGTTGGAGCCGAACAACGCCCGCGCCCATTGGCTGCTGGGCCGCGTGCTGGCCGGCACCGAATTGTACGAGGAATCGCTCGATGAGACGGGCAAGGCGGTCCGATTGGAACCGGACAATTCGCTCTATCGCGCGACCCACGCGCAAGTATTGGCGCAAGTCGGGTTGTTGTCCGAGGCGATGCAACATGCCGAAAAAGCCATCGCCGAAAGTGAAAATCGGCCGCACGTCAAGGCCAGGGCGGTTTGCCTGTTGGGCGACCTGCTGGCCTCCGGCCCGAAGCCCGACTTCAAAAAAGCCCTGAGCTACCATACCGAAGCGATTCGCCTCGCCGATCCGCTTCGCGGCGATCAGCACCCCGCCATCCGCTTGGCCGCCAAGGAAGTGTTGGTCGACGCCCACCTCGGCGCGGCCCACGACATCGCCTGGGGCGAATACAAGGAGAAGGGCAAGGCGGTGGTCCGCTGGATAGAACGTGCCCAGGCCGCCGCCGAGGACGCGATCGAAAACGAGGGCGGCAGTTCGGCCTTGTTGTTCCGCGTGGGCACGCGGTCGTTGTCCGCGTGCGTGGGCGTCCGCGGTCAGATAGACCCCGCTCCGATCGTAGGAAAGACCATCGCGGTCGGCGAAAAACTCATCGCCGCGGCCCGAGTGCCGGGCCGAAAGACGCAACTCCAATGGGAATTGGGCACCGCGCTGTACGACGCCGTGCAGGTCTGCCAGATGCGCTCCGAGAACGAGAAGGCGTTGGACGTCGGCAGCGCCGCGGCAAAACATCTGGCGGAGGCCAATCGCGGCAATCCCTCGCCCGCCGGCGAGTTGTTGCTCGGGCGGCTCTACTTCCGGCTCGGCGCCGTCCACGCCATCGGCGACCAGGACCACAAGGCGGCCGTCGAGTGGTTCGACAAGGCGCTGCCGCTGCTGGAGTCCCGCTCCGCCGAAGAGGTGGCCGACAACCTCGGCCGCCACGGAGAATCGATGGTCAGCATGGGCGTCTCCTACTGGCAAACCGGCCAACGCGAAAAAGCCGTCAAGTTGACCGAGTCGGGCATCCGTTGGATGGAGCAGGCCGTCCGCCAGGGATCGCTCGACCGCGACGCGCTGCTGGTCCCCTACGGCAATCTGGCCGCCATGCACAACAAGCTTGGCAACAACGAGAAGGCCAAGCGATTGCAAGAGCTGGCCGGGCGGATCAAGGAAGAGAAGACTCGCTAGCGGTCCGAAACAGCTAAATTGTCGGGCGCCGCGGGTGGCTTGTACACCCGTGTTTCCCGCACTGCTGGACAAGCCAACAGTGGCGCCCAACTCCACATCTTTAGTGTGTCGAACCACTTGCCGCTTGCGGATTGCCCGACTGTTCGTCGTCAAAGGGCGCATTGCCGCCGCCGCCGCACGTTAGCCGCCTGTAGGCTAATAGCGTGCGAACCGGATCGACCTCTCCTCGGCGCCGTCGGAAAAATCGAGCGCGCAACGGACAATCAAGGTCTGACTGCCGCGGCGGCCGTCCTTGGCCAGCCAGAGGCTGCGCGGCTCGGCCGCTTCCCAACCGGGCGGGACCAGCAGAAAAACATTGCCCCGCTCGCCGGCCGGACGACGCGCGCGAAAATGCAACGTCATCGACTCGGAATCCCAACGGCAGTCCTCGATCTCCGCCTGGCCTTGCCGGACGTGCATGTCGGTCGAGACCAGCCACGGATGCGGCCGCCTGCGGGACAAGCGCACCAACTTGACCGACTGCGGCCCGGCCGTCAGACGCACCTTGCCGCGGCACGTTTCGTCGAACCGCTCGTTCCAGAAATCCCAAACCGCGTATTCGCCGTCCGGGTCGAGTCCCAGCCGCTTCAGATCGACCTCCTCCGTCCGCGGCGACGAATCGTAGTTGAACAGCGCCACCAGGTTCCAGCGGTCCCACGCGGCCTCGACCGGCAGGTGGAACAGCTTCGGGTAGTCCGGCTCGGGGCACTCGAACAGGTCGAGCGAGCGGGCGGCCTCGGGCAGTCGGGGCAGGCATTTCTTGACCATCGCCAGCCGCTCGTCGGCCATCCGGTCAATATCGTCGCCGAGCATCATCGGAGAGCCGTTGATGCCGAAAACCGTGGCGCTAATCTGCGCCTCGGCCAGCGGACATGGCTTGTCGACCGTCAGCACGTTGCCCGAGTCGGCAAAAAAGAACTTGCGGTGCAGGAAATTTGTCGTGGCCAGGGTGTCGGTGGCGGTGCGGTGCGAGGTCCAGAAAGTGGGCCGGTTGATGACGAACGTGCCGGGGTAAAAGCCCGAGCCGGGCGCCAAGGGCCGGCCCTCGCCGTAGTCGCTCCCCACCCGCGCTGCGTCCACTAGCCCAATATTCTGGATAGTCGGGCCGGTGCCCGAAAGCAGATAGGTGTCGGGGCCGGCCGACTCGCGGAGCAGCTTCAATCCGATCCGAAAAACCTCCGGCCCGTGAATCAGACCGCGGTCGTGGCATTGGTCGTAGGGGTGGTGGCCGGGCGTCGATCCGCTGATGCCGTCGAGGAAGTCGATCATATAGTAGCGGACGCCCCAGCGATAATAGGTCTCAAACACTTTTTTCAGGTAGGCTTGAGTCTTCGGATGCGTCGGGTCGAGAACGTACATGCCCGGCCGTTGCTCGACCGGCATTTTGGCGTATTTACCGAACTGCCAGCGATATGGAACCATAACCGGCTTGCCCTTGTAGAGCAGCAGCGCGTCGCCGAGATCGGCCAGCCGCTGCGAGTCGGCCTGCGTGCATATCCAAAACGCGCCCATCCAGAGGCCGAACTTGAAACCTTGCCGCCGCAAATCTTCAATCAGCCGCTCCGGCGGCGTGGGAAAACTGTCCGAGTTCCACTCGCCCCAGTTGCCGGGCAGAAAATCTTTCAAGTTCCCGATGCTTACCCAAACGTACTCGATGTCGAAGCCGGGCAGCCGCCGCCCGATCGCCCCGGCGTTGCGGCGGAGCACGTCCTCGTAACGCTCGACGTTGAACGGATCGACCCACGACCAGCCGAGCCAGCCGGCGGGAATTTTATCGTCCGGCCAGGTGCGGGGCTTATATCGGGCGGCGGCTGCGTCGGCCCAAGACGCCATTGCGTCCTGCGGATCGCGCGAAAAGTAGACCGCCAGCCTCTCGCTCGCTACCGACCGGCCGGGGGCAAGCTCGTAACCCTCGAAGTCGCAGTACGCGCGAAGTTCCACCTTCTTGGCCTCCGCCGACCAAGCGGCTTGCACCTCGGTGTTGATGCGGTCGAACGAAGTAAAGCCGACCACCGCGCCGGCCGGGGCCGCGGAATTGTAGAGCGGGGCCAGCGTCTTCGCCGTCAGCGGCCCCTTGGTCGCGGCTATCGTGCGGAGCAGGCTCTTAGAGCCGCAGCCGGACATGACCAGCATCACGGTCCGCTCGGGCTTCTCGCCCAGGGAAAACTCCGCATCATCGCCGGCGACGTCCAGCAGCCGGCAGCGGCCCAGCTTGACCGTCTTTTCGCCGCGGTTATGGATTTCGGAACGGATCGACGCCATCGCACCGTCGGCGGAGAGATTGAACTCGACGGACCAGGCGATTTTCGGCTCGTCGAATTCGTAGACGGCCGTGGCGGTCTCGCCCGGCGCAAGCCGGCCCGAGGCCGGGCCGTTCCACGCGGCCTTCCCGGCGGCGTCGGCCCATAGCGTCCGTCCGTCGATGTCGAGGCCGAGCCTGGCGCCCGCGACGGTGCCGACGTCGGACACGGCCGCCCGCACGCCGTAATCGCCCTCCTTCGGCCGCACGCTCAATTCAACCCGCGCGGCCGCCGCGATCGAGGTCCAGAACAACGCGACGGTGCAACTCAAGGTTAGAATGTGTTTCATGTTGGTTGTAGGCTGTAGGGGGCGAGGGCGGTTGGCAGTGTGTATTACGCGATTACCGCGCGCTGGTGAGGCGGAAGTCAAGCGCGCCGCCGGAGGCGTCAACCGTCGCTTCGAACGGCTGCTTCTCGGCAAAGACGATCGCGGCCACCTCGGGCACCCGTTCGGTCCCGTCGACGCTGGAGACCATCCGGCCGGTCAAACGATGAGCGCTGATCGTCACCAGGTATTTCCCCGGCGGCAGCCCGTGCGAGGCCGGGATCTCGTAGCGGCCGTCGCGGATCGTCGCCCCCGAGCCTTTCGTCTTTGACGGATCGACGGGGCGGTAACTGATCGAACCGTTTTCCAGCGGCGCGCCGTCGAGCGTAACTGTGCCGCGGACCGGCAACCCGCCGCTGCTGTTGCAGCCGACCGCCGCCAACGCCGCAACAATAAGGAACGCAGATATATTGAATCTCATTGTCTTCGAATAGTATTGGATCAATAATTGCCGTCGATGATCTCGCCGCCGTTGGGCGTTCCGAGGGCCTGCCAAACGCCCAGCGCGATCGACTGGTTGACGAACCGGCTGCTGCCGTCGCAAAGCGCCACGTTCACCCCGCCGGGATGCAGGCTCCGCGAAGTGTGCAGGATCCAGTTCAAAGCGGTGCCGTTTTCGCCCCTGAACCCCGAGACCCAAAGGCAAGGCCCATCGGCGCCCGGCAGTCCGTCGGCCGGATCGCACCAGCGCACCAGGTCGGGCGTGGGATCGTTTGGGCCGTGGTAGACCATGAACACGGGGCCTTCGTCGTAGCTGTGCGAGCCGCGGATGGTGCATTCGCTGCCCACGATCAACTCGGCCAGCAGCAACGTGGTGCTGGTCCCGTCGTAGACCTGCTCGAACTTGGTGTACGAGTTGTAACCGAACACGCCTTCGATGTGAGGATGATTGGGCGAGACGCCCTCCATCCTGGCGCCGTCCAGGGTCAGGCCGTATCCGTAGTTGCCCGCGTAGGATATTCGGCCGAAGGCATTTGGATTGCCGCATTTGCCATTGTCGTTCCAAGGGGTTTGAGCGCTTTGATCCGAAGGGCAAAGAAAGGTGGGGATTTGTTGGCGGAGTAGTTCTACTTTTCCCGGCGTAATAATACTGACGCCGGGGCCCCATCGCCAATCGATCTTCTCGGCGAAACCCGTCTGATCGAACTCGGGCATGATCCGATCCACCCAGGTCCATTCTTCGTAGTGCCAATATTGGTTGCCCTTGCCGCGATGCGACTCCGGGCCGTATCCGTGTCCGCAGGGGAGTTGCCCCCACGTCGAGTGATAGTTGTGGCAGGCCAGGGCAAGCTGCTTTAGGTTGTTCTTGCACTGTGTTTGCCGGGCCGCCTCGCGGGCCGCCTGAACTGCCGGCAACAACAACGCGATCAGGATGCCGATGATCGTTATCACCACCAAAAGCTCCACTAAGGTGAAGGCCGATTTGGGATGGCGGATTATGGATGGTGGATTTGTTTTCATGGCGTCATTCCCGATTGATAGTAATGGGATGAAACGCTGCCTCGCCGGGGCTAAACTGGGTGGTTAGTAAACAACACTCCGTTTTGACCCCAGGAGGCAGCCATGA
>JAFGLH010000266.1 GCA_016928165.1 Pirellulales bacterium
GTCCCGATTTTCGCGGTTCACCGCGAAAATGGGACTGTCCCCCTCGGCGGCGAAGGGGACAGGCACATTTTTCGCCCTTGAAAGGGCAAAAAAATGAGCCAGTCCCCGGTCCGTGAACGGTTACACTAAATATGATGTCGACGGATTCCGTTGCAGATAGGGTTGTTATCTTTTCCGCAAGGCGCGGGCCAAAAGTCCCAACAGCCCCAATGCCGCACCCATCGCCAACAAGACGAAGGTTGAAGGCTCGGGCGTTTGATACACGTTGCTCAGCGCGAAGTTCAACAGGTCCAGAGACTGAAAGTACTCCGGGATTTCTTCGTGCCCCTTGCCGGGCACGACCACCAGTTGCATATCGCCGCCCATGGCCGTGTAGCGGTCGTATA
This sequence comes from Pirellulales bacterium, assembly GCA_016928165.1. Classification (GTDB taxonomy): domain Bacteria; phylum Planctomycetota; class Planctomycetia; order Pirellulales; family Thermoguttaceae; genus JAHIKV01. The sequence continues at coordinate 387 of JAFGLH010000266.1, forward strand.
CAACCTGGCTGTTTTCATCCAATGGGACGCTGGTGTCGTTGTCGCCGTGAATGTGGAAAATCGGCACGTCGGCTTGAGCCAGGGGAAGCAGGCGATCAATCGGATTATGATCGGATAGATTCTGTTCAAGTTGTTCAACGGTCATGCCGTACGCCGGCGCGGCGGTCGCCAGGCCCGGATAGCTGCGCAGATCGCCAACCGGATAGATGCCGGCGATGGCGCTGACTTTGTCGGCGTTTTCCGCCGCCCAGTTGTACAACATCAGTCCGCCCCGGCTTTGAGCCAGCAGCATCGCTTGGGGGGCCAGGTTCGCCTCGGTCGTTGCGTATGTATAGAACTCGCTATATGCCGTTCGACCCGCGGGGTTGCCGTACGATTCTCCAATGTCAATGCCGGCCACGGCGATGCCGTTGTCGAGCAGTTGTTGAAAGAGCCAATCGTTCGACGAGTTGGGATTATGGCCGACGATCGTGGGCGCATACCAGACCCAGGGAATTGAATCGCCGCCGCCGGTCGGAGACAGAATGAACGCTTGGTGTCCGCCCACGGTGAAATAAGCCGGGTTGAAAGCGTTCGCTTCGGCGGAAAAGAGAAGAATCGCCAGCAGCGCTGGGGATATTGTCCAACGCAATGTTTTTTTGTCAACGGCGGGAAAACACGTCTTGATGAAACTCATTGCCGGTCCTTTATTAAAGAGAAATCAGTTGCATGACAATACTATCGCATTCATTGGCGCGAAAACATACCGCAAAACCGAAGACTACACCGCCGCGATGTCGTTGGTGAGCTGCCTGCTATTCCGACTTGATGTGAAAGTTGATCTCGTTGTCGCCCTGTTTTACATCGGCGGTCAGCGTGGTTTTAGAGTTGTACCGCGCCGGAATTTGAATCGGCGGCACGGCCGGCGTTGGCAAACTTCCATCGTTGGGACGAATCGTGTTGATCATCACCCGATGTTTGCCGATCATCGCTCCCGCGTTTTTTCCTTTTCTTAAAGGATACGACAACTTGTAACGTCCCTCGGCGTCGGTGCAACCGAACGACGAGGCCCCGTCGCTCGCCAGGAAGCAGATGTCCGCGTTGGGGACCGGCTTTCCGTCGAGCGTCACTTGCCCGTGGACCGTGCCCAACGGCGGCAGCTTGGGTCCGCAGCCGGCGATCAACGCGATCAGCAAGCCGAGAGAAATTAGAATGTGTTTAGAAGCCATCTCAAAAATCTCCCCTCTCCCTTTGGGAGAGGGGCCGAGGGTGAGGGCTTTGTCGCAGTGATACCGCATAAAAAATAATGTGTAGTATTCTTGCATATTGCCCTCACCCTAACCCTCTCCCAAAGGGGGAGGGTACTGTGGTTATACATCGTTGGGATAGCTTCTGGTCATCATTAAAGCTTTTTTCCGTCGATCGGTATGCCATCTTCGCGGTTGCCCAGGCAGCGATGGGTTTCCGCATCGATCGAATAACTCATCAAGCGGACCGCCCCGTCGCAGAAAGACATGTTGAATCCGGAGGCATGGGCGCTGCCGAAGAAATACCAGTCGTAACCATAACTAGTGTCGTCGAGGTAAGGGCTGTCCTGGCGGGGAGAATAGCCGAGCGTGGTCCAACGGACGATGTCGCCGTTGTCGCCCATCACCGCGCACTCGTTGTCGCCGTAGTCCTTTCCGGTAACGTAGGCGTCCGTCGCCAGATATTTTTCCCCGATCAAATAGGTGTTGCTGGCGCCGTCGGTTATATCGGACATTCGCACTTCGCTGGCCGGATGGAAAACGCCGTTCGACGCGCCGGCGATGATGGCGATGCCCGACCGGGCGAGGGACGTTATTTGGCCCGGAGGGTTCTCGATTACGGTGGTGCTGTTTGGTCCGCAGCCGGGCAAGCCGGTGTTGATCTTTACGCCGTTTACGAACGGTCCGCCCAGATCGCTGTAGATATCGCCGCCGTTGCCGGCGTAGTCGCATCGGGCGACCGCGGTGACGGAATTAGTGTTTCCGTATTGAGTCGCGTACTGTAGGTGCGCCCCCGGCAAAGTGCCGAAAGACAGCAGCGGGTAGAGCATGGCGCTCCGCCGCGAGGGACAATTCAACACGCTTAACGGGGTCTGGGTCATATTCGTGGCGGCGTCCAACCGCGGTTGCCCCGACTTATCGGCCGGCATGTCGTGCAACTGCTGCTGCTCCAAGTACGGCAGCACGTTGTATATCCAACCGCCGGGCTGCCGCCAATCCGTGCCTCGGTCCGGATCGCCGATCCAGTAGTAACCCCAGCCGTTGGTGGGAAAGTGGCCGATCAACGACTCGTGGTTCAAGGCGGCCAAGGCCAATTGTTTAAGGTTGTTGTTGCACTGCAACTGCCGGGCCGCCTCGCGCGCCGCCTGAACCGCCGGTAAAAGCAGGGCAATCAAGATGCCGATGATGGTGATGACGACCAATAGTTCGACGAGCGTAAAGGCATTTGGGAACGGGGATTTAGGGATTTGGGAATTCGGGGATTTGGAAAACGCCCCGCGACCGCGCTCGCTGGGGATTCCGTTTAGCCGCCGTCGGCACGACGGCGCGGGGTAATCGTTTAGCCACCGCGTCCGCGCGGCGTCGGTGAATGGAAATGCTTTCATGACTAGAACCCAACTTGTATTATACACGGGGGGTTGGTGCGCGATTCGCCCTCACCCCCGCCCCCTCTCCCAATCGGAGAAGGGAGTATTGTGTTGGGGTGGCAGTTGTACTGCCACCCCATGGGACGAACGGAATGAATTCCGTGTTACTTTCTTTTCCTCCAGGCGTAGGCCAGCAGGCCGACCAGACCGGTGGCCAACAAGGCGACCGTGGACGGTTCGGGCACGCCGTGGGCCGTGACGCTGATGTTGTCGAACGCCGTGGGCTGCATCGCGTAAGTGCCGGACCAACCTTGGCACGAAAAATCTATGAAGCATGTCCCGTCGGCGTCCCAAGCGATGGTTTTCGATTTTCCATCGCTCATACCGGGCATCGAATCGCTTGCAATTTTAACCTGCGTCAGCAAGTCGCTGGCCGTGCCTTGCGGGCCGATCCAAAAGCTGATCGTGGCGGACTCGCCCGACGCGAAGCTCGAAGTCGCCACGCGGATCTCGCATGTATACCACTCGATGTGGTTCTCGCCGGTCGGGGGGGTGCTGTCGTATACGGGCGAAACCGGATTGGTGAGAATGGCCAAAGCGCCTCCCGTGGGTACCGCAAACGCGTTGAATACGCCGGCCTCCGACATTGTCGAGACAAAGTTGGTCGATGGCTCGTAGTAGTAGGCCCTGTTGCTGCCATCCACGTATCCCGACCCGCTGAGAAGCCCCAGTCCACAACCGCCGCCGACATCATGTTTCGTTCCGGTGGTTCCCAGGCTCATCGGATCGACGTCGTATCGGATCGTGAAACCGGCGTATGGCGAGACCGAATTGCTCTCGTACCCGGTGGTCATGGCGGCCAAGTCCGCGGCGAAGTCGTGCTGGATAATCACGCTGGGGTAAGCGTTCGCGGAGGACGAGGGCACCTGTAGCGCCAGTGTACCGGCGCCGCCGATGGTCGTGTTGTTGACCTGCGCCTGAACGGCGGTCATGGTGGCGGGGGTTGTTGTGCGGATTGCCCAGGCGTAGGCCCCGCCGCCGCCCGAGTAGCGAGTGCCCCCGGTGTTGTCGTTCAATCCGTAATCCGCCGCGGCGTTGTTCGCGCCGTTGAAGTTGTCGCTGAAGAGGACGGTTTCCGCCTGAACGCAGGCGGCCATGCCGACAACCGCTACCGCAACCGCAATAAACAACACACTGCAATAGTTTTTACACATGACAAGTGTCTCCCAAAAAATAGATCCTGCAAAATAAGGAATACAACACTACTCTCCCATCTCCCGAAGGGGGAGGGGCCGGGGGTGAGGGCTCAATGAGTTTTGATAAACTTGTTCTCACCTATGCCGCCCTCACCCTAACCCTCTCCCAAAGGGAGAGGGGACTACTTGCATTACTGCCGTTCCTTCTTTCAACCGATGTCGAGTTTGCCGGCCCTCCTTTCGTTTCTTTCACGGAATAAATGCCGTCTTTTTGATGTTTGCATTGTTTATGATCCGCCAGGCAAACTTATTTGCCTTGTTTTCCGGCCTCCCGTTGGTCGGCCTCGGTTCATTCGCCGTGCAGGACTTAATAAAAAAATTGCCTTCCGTGCGTCGCACGCACCCTACTTTTTCTCCGTATTGTTCGGAATCATTTGTACTGCGGGGTCGCCCACGACCACCCAGTCGCAAGTCGTGCTGTCGCCGGCGTTGGTCGAAACGAGCGTCAGGAACCGGTCCTTGGGGCCGATCACAACGTCGATATCGACGGCCCCGTCTTTTGGACAGAGCCGCTCTCGCTTGAACTTCAAGCGGCCATCGACGAAGACCCAAAAATCGGCCAGATTTCCCGCCGTGGGATAATATGGCCGAACGTCGCCCATGCCGATCGTGGCCCGCAGCCGCGCCGGCATTTGGCCCGGATTGTTCGCCCGCACGGCCTCCAAATCGAACGTAATGCCGACGTTGGGGCAAAACGTGAGCAGCCCGCGGTCCTCGGGCATGAACTGCCGACAACGGCCGATGCGATATACCCAATGTTCCAGTTCGCTCTCGGTTTTATTCGGATCGATTTTCGCCGCGCGTGCGAAAAGCGAGCCGTAGGTTATGTTTGATGTGTGTGAAAATCCATCGAATACATGACCGGCCGAGTCGAGCCACACCGCCCCGGATCGACCGTCGGGTATGAATACGCCGTCGATCAACTTGCTCCAAACGACCAGCGAATACTGATTGTTTCCCTCGCGCACTTTCTCGGCAAATTCGAAGTCGACGTCACCCGAGGCGGCGTCGATGCCGCATTCGCGTCGCCATCCCCAGCCGTTTCCGCCGGCCACGACGTCTAGCAAATCAAGTTTTCCGAGCGGCTGGGGTATCTGACGGACGAACTTCGGCGGGGTTGTAGGTTGTGTGAAACTCACAGTTTCGGCCGTGGAGTCATGGTGCGTGCCAGCACACACCCTACTGACTCGGACCGACTCGCCGGCGGCGAGCTGCACATCCCGAATCCCCGAGTCCCCGAATCCCCGAATCCCCGACTTAACCACAATCTTCCCCTCGAACACGTACGACGCGGTGTCGCCGTTCTCATCCACCTCGACGCCGAACTCCGTGCCCAGGTCGATGATTTTCGCCGTTGGTGTACGAACGGCGAAGAGAGGAGAGGGGAGAGAGGAGAGGGAAGAGGGTTCTGATTTCTGACCGCTGACGGCTGACGGCTGACTGCTGATTTTCGCCGTCAATTTTCCCCGCGCGAGAAATCCGCCGGCGGAGGACTCGACCTTGTACGTGCAGGGGCCTTCGAGGATCACTCTCGCGCCGCTGGTGTAGGTAATTTCCATTAGCCCCGACGCCAGAGCGTATTTCCGATCCAGTGGAACCGAGGCACCGATGATTGTTTGCGTATCGGGATCGGCCCAACGGCAATCTTTTATGCCGGTGATCCGGCCGACAAAGACTAATTCAGATTGACCGGAGGTCGTTGACCTCCGGCTATTAGTGGCAACGACGTTGCGATCGTGGGTGATTTTATACGCCCAAGCCCCCAACAGCATCAAGCACAGAACCACCGTAGCTACCATGTAGGAGAAGACCGGCCCGCCGACGAAAGTAGTGGAGAGCGGAGAGTGGAGGGTGGAGAGTGGAGGAATCGCAAGCGGCGACTCGGCGGCATCCATGAATTCAAACCCCTCGCCTCTCGCCCCTCGTCGCTGGTCCCTTCCGCGTCCTCCGTCCCAGGCCAGACGGCTGTGGATGTCCATGTAGGTGATGTAGAACTCTCGCTGCGCCGGGCCGGCGTGGAGCAATTCATTTAACCGCAGCGAGTCCGACTCGTCGAACAGCCCGTCTTGCAGGTCGTCGAGCAAGCCGCGCATTTCCGTTACCCATTCGGGATGAGCGTTCATGATTCATCCCCCTTGACGGTTTCTTGGGCCTCGGCAAGTTCTAGATTGATGCAATCCCACAATGCTTGGCGGATGCGTCCCAACGACTTGCTGACGGAATTGGCGGGCCGGCCGAGACGCCGGGCTACGTCCTTGACCGTCGCCCCCGGAGCATAACGAAGGTCGAGCAACTGACGGTCGAGCAGGTTCAATTTATCGGCGCAACGCTCCATCGCCTCACGACGGGCCTCGAGCAGGTCTTGCTTGGCCTCGACCTCGATCGATATTTGTTCGAGTAGTCCTTCGTCAAGAATTGTCACCAAACGATTGTTCCGCCTCCGGTAGCTGAGCGTTTCGAGATAAGCGACCCGGCTTGCCCATGCGTAGAAACTCGTCGATTGGTCGAATTGGTCGAACTTTTTCCACAACACCAGCAAGGTGTTTTGCATCACGTCTTCGGCGTCCTGCTGGCGCGGCAGCAGAACGTGGACGTACTGATACAGATGCCGTTGATTGGCCATCAACGCCGCCATGAATCGGTCCACTTTCTGCGGCAACGTATTTTCCATGGGGCGAGTCCACATTTCTCGGGAAGAGCCGAACGCCAAAAAGGTGCGCACAGAGGCATTTCCTATTAGTTTAACGTCGCGGAAAAACTAGATGTGTGTTTTTCTCCGCCATAAGAGGGGGAAGCATTGGGATTTGGTTGTGTCCTGCGTAGCTGCCCCGCCAAAACACTAGATGACCAAACACAAGTTATTTTCAGGTCACAACTTACATGAATTTTGGATAATTTTCCGTTGACCGCTTGTCAAAATCCTCACAATCGTTAAACTCACCAATAAGTTTGTGGGTTATTGACCCATTCTGCTGTAATAATGCCGATAGTTGCGGGCTAACGACCCAATCGCCATAATGGAGTGCGGCGTTGATGTCCATCGCTTTCCTTAAAACGTTGACTCGCGACGATCTTACTGGTTCCAGCCATGCCCCATGTGGAAGAGTTTCTCCTCGGCGAGTTTCAACGAACGCTCGACGATCGGCATCGGCTTTCGATTCCCAACGAGTTGGCGGACGTTCTAACGGCCGAGTCGGCCGATTGCATTCTGGCCAAGGAGCGGCCGGGCTGCCTGAGCCTGTGGAGCGCCGCGGTGTGGCGGTCGCATTTGGAAGAGGGGGTCGAACTAATCAAACAGAAGATGCGCGCCGGACGACTGCAAAACCGCATCGGCCAGGTGCAGCTTTTTGGCCGACTGCTTTCCACCCGACACAGACCTGTTCAACTCGCCGGCCGCGGGCGGTTGGTCGTGCCCGAGGGGTTCCGCGATTTCCTCGGCGTCGCCCCGGGCGGCGAGGTGCAGATAGTCGGCGCGGCCGTCTGCGTCGAGATATGGAGTCCCGATTGGTGGCTCAAATATCTTCAGGGGCGAATGCCGCGGTTTCGACGCCTCTTCGACCAGTTGTCACAGTAATCGAAGTATCGAAAGAGGCGTGGGACAATCGCAGCACAGTCTCGCCAAATAGCTTGTTTCATAGATGGTGGGACTGCGCTAAAGTTTGTTCCATCCTACCCCGCACATCAAAGAATACACGAGCGAATGCCATATCCGGTCCGGTAGAACTTTCAACAACAGGATCCCGGCCGCGTCGCCTGGTGGGAGCCGCAAGTCACATGGAACGGGTCATTTATTTGGGCGCAAGATGCGCCCGCCCATTCCTCCCGGACCGGATATGGACGTTATTTCTTCGGCACGTTGAGATAGGCGAGCCGTAGTTCGTGCAAGACCGCCTCCAACTCTTCGGTTTCTTCCGAAGTTCGGTTGCCGTTGGTCTTCTCCTGAAGCATCGTCAGTAAGTCGATCGTGTGTTTGGCCTGTTCGGGGTAAGTATCTTGCTTGTTTGTCATCGGATTGGGGAGCATTCCCAGAGCGATGGTCCCTTGCAAGTACATCGTGCCGACCAGAAAACTCAGCGTTGGCGGCGGCAGGGGCGCTTGTCGATCGGCCGACGATTCGCTTTCGGTCGTCGAGGTTTTTTCTTTTTCGCGTCGGGCGGCCTCCTTCTCGGTCTCCATCCGGCTCTTCCAGTCTTCGTCGATAATGTTCTTTTTTGGGGGATTGTTTGCTTCTTCGGACATTGTGCTATCTCCGTAGGACCAATTTGTTGGGCTGGCGTTTTTTTCTGCCGCCCCAACATAATGCCGGGGCTAAACCGTCGATTTTCCCCGCGCCGACCGCCTCTGCAGCGCAGCGCCGATGAAACCGGCGAACAACGGGTGCGCCCGGGTGGGCTGCGACTTGAACTCGGGGTGATATTGCACTCCGACAAACCAAGGATGATCGGGCACCTCGACCGCCTCAACCAGCGAGCCGTCGGGACTGGTTCCGGAAAACGTCATTCCGCCGTCAACGAACTTTTGGCGATATTTGTTGTTGAACTCGTAACGGTGCCGGTGTCGCTCGGAGATTTCCTCGGTTCCGTAGCAGGCGGCCGCCTTGCTGCCGGGGGCAAGTTTCGCCGGCTGCGCGCCCAGCCGCATTGTGCCGCCTTTGTCGGTTATCTGTTTTTGCTCGTCTAATAAGCAGATTACCGGATGAGGCGTGTCGGCGTCGAACTCGTGGGAGTTGGCATTTTCCAGTCCCAGCACGTTTCGGGCGAACTCGGCCACGGCGCATTGCATTCCCAAGCAGATGCCGAGGAAAGGAATGCCTCTGGTGCGGGCGAAATGGACGGCGTCCACCTTTCCTTCGATACCCCGCTCGCCGAACCCGCCGGGCACGAGTATCCCGTCCACCTTCGCCAACATCGACTCGGCCCCTTCGTCGCCGACCGCCTCGCTGTGGATGCGGTCGATGTGTACTCGGGCGCGGTGGTGCACGCCGGCGTGATCGATCGCTTCGTAGATCGACTTGTAGGCGTCGCGGTGTTCGGCGTACTTGCCCACCACGGCGATGCGTACCTCGTGTTCCGGGTTGCGGAGCCGATGCAGCAGGTCCTGCCAGCGGTCCAGGTTCAACGGCCCGGCGTTCAACCCCAGCTTGCGGACGATCAACTCGTCGGTGCCGTGCTCGACCAGGCTCATCGGCACCTCGTAGACCGAAAACGACTTGTCCTTTTCCTCGATCACGGCCTCTACCGGGACGTTGCAGAACAGGGCAATCTTCGCCCGATTGTCGTGGCTTAGCGAGCGTTCGGTGCGGCAGACAAGGATGTCCGGCTGGATGCCGATCTGCCGTAGTTGGCCGACCGAGTGTTGGGTGGGCTTGGTCTTCAGTTCGGCGGCCGCCTTCAGGTATGGAACCAACGTCAGGTGGATGTAAAGACAGTTCTCTTTGCCCACGTCGAGCGAGAACTGGCGGATGGCTTCGAGGAACGGCTGGCTTTCGATGTCGCCGACCGTGCCGCCGATCTCCGTGATGACAACGTCCACGTCCGGCGCGGCAGGCTGGAGGATCGCGTCCTTAATCTCGTTGGTCACGTGGGGGATGACCTGGACGGTCTGGCCCAAAAACTCGCCGCGCCGCTCCTTTTCGATCACCGACTGATAGATTTGGCCGGTGGTGTAGTTCGAGTGGCAGTCCAATGGGCTGTTGGTGAATCGTTCGTAATGGCCCAGGTCGAGATCGGTCTCGCTGCCGTCGTCCAGCACGTATACCTCTCCGTGCTGGTAGGGCGACATAGTGCCCGGATCGACGTTGATGTACGGGTCGAGTTTTTGCATGCGGACGCGCAGTCCGCGTTGTTCGAGCAACATGCCGATCGAGGCGCTGGTCAGTCCCTTGCCGAGCGAGCTGACCACCCCGCCGGTGACGAATATATGCTTACTCATAAGATGGCCGTCCTGGTGTTGAAAGGGCATCGTGCCGCCGCGAAAAAGACTATTGTAAAACGATCGACGGCGAAGCGGAAGTGGCAGCGGTAAAGTAAGGGATGAGGGGTGAGGGCTGGACGCTTCAGCGGCCAGCAGGTGTAGACCAAAGGCTAGGGCTGGCCTGCGGTTTCAGGAAACAACCCCCTCGTCCAGCATGTCCCACAGCCGAGCTATGTCCTTCGCATCAAGCGGCATAAATCACCTCTCGGGTCTTGAATAGCTCGAATTTTCTCCACGGATTCCGCAGCGATTCCTTTTCCAGCAATCGTTCACGGGGGACTGTCCCCCGTGAACGGTTGCCTTAATTCTTTACTCCCTCCCTTTATTCCTTCTCTTTGGTTTTCCACGGAAGTTCAAGAAACGCCAACCGCCGGCCTGATTGAGGCCGGCGGTTTCGGCTACGCACTCCCTGCGCCGCGCTTTTACGGAATCATGTATACGCCGGCCACCCAGGCGCCGGCCTCGAACAATGCGCCGCGAACGCTCAAGGGAATCGGATCGAGCATATAAGGGGCACAGTTGCCGGGGCGGTGATAGCCTAGCGTGTACATGCACTCGTTTGGCAGCTCGATTCCCATCTTGTACGGCAAAATCGGAATGGTGGCGAAGAAATGCGCGCCCGAGGCGAACGGCTGGAGCCACGGCCCGGCCATGTGACCATAGCGCTCCAACTGCACGTCCTCGAAATACAACGGCTTGTGGCACAGGCCCGAGGCCGTCCATGTGTAGGTGATCGGGGCGAACGAGCGGGGCTTGAAGGGAATATCTCCCAAGCGGCAGTCTTTGGGCAAATCTCCCTCCGAGGGCGCGATGTCGGTGCCCAACTCGCCGATGTCCTTGAGGTCCTCGGCCGAGGGACATTTTTCATCGAGCTTGAATTGCTGCTGTCCGAACGACTCTTCCAAAAGGGGCTTCTTCATCGCCTCGCCGTTTGGATGTCGGTTTATCGCAGGAAAAGCGCCGTGCGGGACGTATGGTTTTTCCACCGTTTCCGGGCCGGGCAGGGGACTCGCCGGTCGAGGTTCCTCGGGCATCGCCCGCGGGGCCTCCTGGCCCGCCGAGTTATCCGTCCGCTTGCCTTCGCGGTCGCCGAAGGGATCGTTGAACAAGCGGTCGTCGGGCGTGCGGCCGGGTTGCTCATCGGCCTGCGGGGCAGCAATCGGCTCCATGTATTGAACGGCGACGACTTTCGCTTCGCCGCGCGGCGCTGCGCGCGATTCGGCTTCTCGGGACTTCGGCCGGTAGGGAAGCCACTTCAGCCGGCTGCCATTGCGGCCGGTGCTGTATCGGACTTCGTCGGCCGCTTTTTCTCCGGTTGTGTCCGCCGCCGCGACTGCCGTTCGGACTTCGGCCGAAAAAACCCCGACGGTCAACACCGCTCCAAATAACAATAAACCGATTTTTCCGACATACCACGTTCCCGACGGCGAGTTAAGAATCGCCGGCAGCATATTCCGTGCTGTAGTTGGGCGCTTCCTGCGTAATGGTAATGTCATGAGGGTGGCTCTCCCGTACACTGGCTGGTGTAACTTTAATGAATCGCGCGTCGCGGCGCAACTGTTCTATGGTTCTCGTCCCGCAATACCCCATTCCCGCCCGCAATCCGCCCACAAGCTGATAGACGAACGGGCCTAATTGTCCCTTGAAAGGCACTCTGCCTTCGACTCCCTCGGGCACTAACTTGTCCGGCCCGCGCGATCCGGCCTGACGGTACCGTTCGCTTGAGCCTTGCACCATCGCCCCCAAGGATCCCATTCCTCGATAGACCTTGAAGGTGCGTCCTTGGAAGAGGATTTGATCCCCAGGGCTTTCCTGTAATCCCGCGAATAGTCCTCCTATCATCACCGCGTCGGCCCCGGCGGCGATGGCCTTTGTCAGGTCTCCGGAGTAGCGGATGCCGCCGTCGGCGATAACCGGCGTGTTGCTCTTTTCGGCAACCTCCGACACCTGGCGAATGGCGGTAATCTGCGGCACTCCGACGCCGGAAATCACCCGCGTGGTACAAATCGATCCCGGACCGATGCCCACCTTAACGGCGTCGGCCCCGGCGGCGATCAAGTCCTTGCACCCCTCGGCCGTGGCCACGTTGCCGGCCACCACCTCGATGTCCCACTGTTTCTTAATGTTCCTTAGCGTTTCGATAATGTTCGACGAGTGTCCGTGGGCGCTGTCGACCACGATAAGGTCCACGCCCTTTTGGATAAGCGCATCCACTCTTTTATTATCGTGTACTCCGACAGCGGCTCCGACTCTTAGCCTGCCTTGCCCATCCTTGCAGGCTTGCGGAAACCTCCGCATCATATCAATATCTTTAATCGTAATCAGTCCTGTCAGTCTTAAATCTTCGTCAACCAGCAAAAGCTTCTCTACCTTTTTTGCCATTAAAATCTTCTCAGCTTCCTCAAGCGTTACGGTCCCCGTAGCAGTCACCAGGTTTTCGGCAGTCATTACCTCGGAAATGGAGACTTCCCAGTCTTCCAAAAATCTCAGGTCGCGCCGGGTGATGATGCCGACCAGCCGTCCGTCGCCGCCGGTGATCGGCAGGCCCGAGACGTTGTACTGGTCCATTATTTCCCGCGCCTTGCCGACGCTGGCGTCGGGGGGGAGGGTCTCGGGGTTGACGATGATCCCGTTGGCGCTTCGTTTTACCTTCTCGACCTCCTCGGCCTGCCGTTCGATGGACATATTTTTATGGATCACGCCCAGCCCCCCCTCTTGGGCTAGGGCGATTGCCATTTCGCTTTCGGTCACCGTGTCCATCGGCGAGCTGAGCATGGGGATGTTCAGACGAATCTTATTGGTCAGTCGAGTGGATACGTCGCAGTCGGCCGGCACGACTTCGCTATAGCGGGGCACCAGCAGCACGTCGTCGAAGGTCAAGCCGTAATCTTCGCGGATTTTTTTATCGGTCATGGCGTCCGCTCCTTCGGGGGAGGGGGGCTGGAATTGTGTAACCCGTTATTATCGCCGCCGGCGAGCGGAATGCAATAAGTGGGTGGTAAAGCGGAAAAGAAAGCGGGCAATTGGATAGTGGGTTCGTCAGTGTTATAATCGCTCCCGAAATTACGAGCATATCAACAGCACCGCCGACAGTTTCCGATCTTGAAAGGTATTTGCCGCCCGAGTTTCGGTCTTTGACCGATCCGCGAACCACTATTCCGGCAATCGCCAAAGAACCGGAACTGTTGGCGCTCATCGACCATGCGGTTCAAGAAGTCCCGACCACGCACGATTTGTTTTGTGGTGATGCACGCGGAATGTCGGACTTGGAGGCGGAGTCAATCCATTTAGTTACTGTTGCGGAAAGCTCCAAATCCGTAGGGTGCGTGCTTGCACGCACCTTATTTCGCGGCAAAACCAAGCTGGTGCGTGCA
>JAFGLH010000267.1 GCA_016928165.1 Pirellulales bacterium
AAAGGGACTTGACGGAGACCGAAAGATTGCGTGATAATCGTTCGAGGAATCGCCCTCCTCTTTTCAACTGTCAAAGGGACATCTTCGCTGATGCCATCCAGAAAACAAAAATCACTTTTGCAAAGGCAGAGAATATCTTTTCTCCCAGAGGCGCTATTTCTTCTTTGTGTCGCGGAAGATCGGCGACTCGACGAGGGTAAACAGAACAACTTCCTCGCCAGTTGTGGTGCTGATGTCGTGGTGCAGGGTCAGCACCTTGGTGCCGGTGATCTCTTGGACCATCGCTTCCATGACCGGACGGGCCGTTTCGATCAGATGGGTCCGCACTTGCTTCAACAGGTCTCGCCCCTTATCGGCCGAAAGCGACTTGACCAAATGCTGTTCGGCCGCGGTCAATACGCCTTCAAGGCGGACCACGAGGAGATCGCCGAGGAGGTGGGCGCGAATGTCCTTCGGACCTCGGCCCATGTAGTCCTGTTCAAAGCGACAAACCCCCTCGCAAATGGCGGCTTCGATTTCTCCCTGGGTTTTCATGGCGTCGTCCCCTTCGTGTGGGGTGGCATTCAAGCGGAAACCCTCTCTGGTTGACGGAACGGGAACCATCGGATTCTCCAGGTTTTCACGGCAATTCAGATATAATCATACCAAATCCGGGATTTAGGCAAAAGACATATTGCATTTCCCGGCCTGGCGGCGTATATTTGTAGCGGTGGGAGAGTAGCGAAACGATTGATCGCGTCTTTCCCCGCGAAGTTGTCGGATGACTAGATGAAGAGCAGCCCGGGAAGTGCCGGGTGGCTCGCTCGCGAGTAAGCCGACGTGGCCGAACACCTCAGGGTGTTCGGCCACGTCGGCTTTTTTTGTTCTTGATTCGCGACGTTCGCAAACACTCGGGGAGAAACCCATGAAAAAGCTCGATCCAACAATGGCGCAGCAGGTTGCCCGGGCGATCAGCGTCTTCCAGGAGCAGCGAACCGGTTATCCACCCAAGGCAGTCACTGTGGTATTGAGTGATGACACGCTGGTCGTCACGTTGCACGAGGCGTTGTCGCCCGCCGAGAAGGCCTTGGCCAGTACGCCCGAAGGCGCCGTTCAGGTGCAGGAGTTTCATCGAGAGCTCTTCAAGAGTTCCGTCGGCGTACTTCGAGAGGAGATCCGACGCATTACCGGGATCGCGGTGGGGGAGGCGGCCGCGGAAGTGGAAACGACGACCGGCGCCGTCGTGCATGCCTTCACGAGTGGCATGATGGTGCAGGTATTCCGGCTCGCCGGCAGCATATCCGCGGCGACCTGGAACAAGAGTGGACTGAATGATCAATCACAAAAAACGGAGGTTTTGCCATGTTAGTTCTATCGAGGAAAAATCAGGAGTCGGTGGTGATCGGCGGGACCGATGGATTTCATCGCCTGTTGAAAGTCACGGTGCTCGATATTCGAGGCGCGAAAGTGAGACTGGGCTTCGAGGTCGACGCCGATATTCCCGTCCATCGGTCGGAGGTATGGGAACGAATCAACACGGAGGCCGGTCAGTTGGTCTGACGGAAGGCACAGCCGCGACGCTCGCGTTAACGCAAGTGTTCAACCGTCTGAAGTGAAAGGAACATTCGACTACCCACCAAAATATCGGAGAAAAACATGTTAAAGGGAACAGCGAACAAATTGAAGATCGTGGCCATTGCCGTGATCGCTTTGGTAGTTGTGGTCGTGGTCTTGCAGAACACGCAATCTGTCGAAACGAAGCTGTTGTTCCTCAAGGTGACGATGCCCAACGCGGCCCTCTTGTTCGGAACGTTGGTCGTCGGTTTTGCGATCGGCGTACTGACCGCGGGTCACATTATATCCCGTGCGAAACGGGACTGACGGGCACCCAGAGTGCCCCCGGATACGACAAGTTAATTCACGATAACTGGTGGCGAGGTAACAAAGTTGGACCGGACGCGGAAAGGTTGGATAATTATGGCCAGCATATTGTCTCACAAGATGTGGACGGCGGGGGTCCTCACCAGGGTGAAGAATAATTGCGTGCAACTGACCAATCGCTACGGCCCCAGGTACACCAGCGCCATGCTGGGCGCCGCGTTCGTCGGTCTCTTTCTGCCAGTACCGGGTAGTATGCTACTTTGCGCCGGCGCCGTGGCGTCGGTCGCCGAAGTCCATCGTGCTATTATCGGCTCCGCACGGGTGCCCCGAGCGATGATTCCAGACTCGAACTCGCACACGGCGCGGCCGTGGATCGTGATGCAAGAAAGACGAAACCAAAACCAATCGGAGCAACAGAGCTAGCCAAGGGAATAAATCCAACAATGCAAGGTCGTTGAGCGCGCTTCACGCCTTCGACCGCGCAAACCATATTGCCGTTACGAGATGTACGACGCGGGCCGTGCCGACGCTTCGCCGGCTTATCCCGACTTTCTCAAGGAGAACTTGACATGTTACAACTAGCCATCACTTTTTTGGTCATCGCTCTGATTGCCGCACTGCTCGGCTTTGGAGGAATCGCCGGTTCCTTCGTGGGAGTAGCGAAAATCATTTTCGTTGTCTTCCTGATTTTCGCGGCGCTGTCTTTCCTGGGGCTGGGCTTCGGGAGCCGGCGTCACGGATTGTAACGGGAAACGTTCACTTTTTGACCAGCGGCATACAATCCCAGGGAGGGAAATTTTATGAATAGTGTAGCTGTCGTTCGACCGCGGCCGGATGGTTCGAGGCGTCTTCGCGTGTTGCTGGCCGATCCAGACGAGTCGCTTCATCCGGTGTATCGAGAGCCGCTTTCGCAGGATGGTTTTGAATTGGCCACGGCATCAAACGGCGTGGAGTGCGTTGCCCGGCTCCGCAAGCAACCGCCGGACGTGCTTGTGTTGGAACCGCAACTGCCGTGGGGCGGCGGCGAGGGAATTCTTGCGATCATGGGCGAGACGCCCCAGCTTGCGACCGTTCCCGTAATGGTCCTTACCGCTTGCCGCGATCATCATGTATTAGACCGAGTGTCGCGGTTCCCGGTAAGCGACTATCAACTCAAACCGCTGGCGCCGGATCGGCTGGCGGGAAGGCTCCACGCCATACTCGCGCATCCCCGATTGCGTTTCACTTTGGCTGAACAAAATGGCCGCCTGGAATGTTCGATCTCGCGGCGAACAGGCGGCCGAGTTTACGACTTGCGAGTCGAGACCGTCGGCGGACGAGTCATTGTGCGCGGCCGCTCCGACTCGCACTACGTCAAACAATTGGCGCTGGCGGCCGTAATGGAGGCGTTTGAAGCCTCGCAGTCCCAGTCAGAAAGGATCGAGATGGAAATTGACGTCGTGCCGGATGACGGCTGGCAGTCCCGACAAAGCGCTTTTCCGGAAACAAGAAACAATTACTACTCGAATGAATCCGCTCCCGCAAATGAACCTGATTTTACAAATGAACCCGTTTTTTCGAATGAACTCGCTTTCACAAAGGAAGAATAACATGAATGTACTTAACACCGGCAAATGGTATGTGGCCGGCACACTGCTGGTTCTGGGTTTGAGCTTTGGCTTGAACAGCCCCCTGTTCGCACAGCAGGCCCCGGCGGACGCCGAGGAAGGGGTTCAAGTGCTCACGCGCGGGCCGGTCCACGAGGCCTTCGCGGAAACCGTGACATTCGATCCCGAGCCGGGCGTCGTCGTACCGAAAGCACCGCCGGCGGCCATCGAAGAACTGCCGCCCGAGCAGCGACTCGATGGGACCAACGTCGCCTGGATCCCCGGCTATTGGGCCTGGGACGACGAGCGGAATGATTTTCTGTGGGTCAGCGGCATCTGGCGCGATCTGCCGCCCGGCCGCCAATGGGTGCCCGGCTACTGGGGTCAGTCCGAGCAAGGCTTTCAATGGACTTCCGGTTACTGGGCCGACGCCCAGATGAACGAAGTGGAATACTTGCCCGAGCCGCCCGCGAGCGTTGAAGTCGGTCCCAACATCGCCGCAACCTCGGCCGACCAAACCTGGCTGCCCGGTTGTTGGGTTTGGCGACAGAACCGTTACGCATGGCGTCCCGGTTTCTGGGCGAACGCGCATCCGGATTGGGTTTGGACTCCCGCACATTACGTTTGGGCCCCGCGCGGCTACATCTACGTTGACGGCTACTGGGATTACTCCGTCGGCCGGCGCGGCGTGCTGTTCGCGCCGGTGTATTTTAGTCCGGGCGTGTATGGACGACGCGGTTTTTCCTACTCGCCGACGACGGTGATCGACCTGGGCGTGTTCACCAGTCATCTTTTCTGGCGGCCGCGGTATCAGCACTACTATTTCGGCGACTACTATGCCGCCAGCTACCGTAGCGCGGGATACCATCCGTGGTATTCCATCAACACCGGGCGCTTCGGCTACGATCCGATCTACGCCCACAACCGTTGGCGGCATCGGCAAGACCGCGGATGGGAACAGCGCCAACAGGCGTACTTCCAACAGCGCCGAGATCGCGAGGATTTCCGGCCGCCGCGCACCTGGACGGACCAGAGAAAAATGGACCTCCGCTCGACGCAGGCAAGGGAGAGAGGATTCGGGGTCGCCGAGTCCTATGACGATTTCAGAAGGACTAAGAACAGTTCGCTGCGATTCCAGCCGGTGAACCAATCCGAGAGACAACAGTATCGCCGGCATGCACAAGATGTTCGGCGATTCAGCGAGGAGCGGCAAAAACTGGAATATAACGCGGCGAGTGGGCCGGCCAGGGGAGTCGCGCCGAGCAGAGCAAGACTTCCCAAGTCTCCGATTAAGGCGAAGCCGGTCGCCGAACTTGGCGGGAAACGCGCTCCGCCGAGGACTTATGAGGCTCCGGAACCGGATACAAATGTGGCTCCCAAGCCGCGTGCGGATCGATCGCGGAAAGGGCCGAAACAACACTCCGTGAACCGGATTCCGCCCGACCAGCCGCAACCGCGGCATCAGCCCAAGGCCGAACAACAGGCCCCGAAGCGCCAACCCAAGGCCGAACAACAAGCCCCGAAGCGCCAACCCAAGGCCGAACAACAGGCCCCGAAGCGCCAACCCAAGGCCGAACAACAGGCCCCGAAGCGCCAGCCCAAGGCCGAACAACAGGCCCCGAAGCGCCAACCCAAGGCCGAACAACAGGCCCCGAAGCCTCGGGGTAAGGATTCGGCGGAATCAAAGCCGGACAAAGAAAAAGGCAAAGGTAAAAAATGAAGAGGCAGTCCGAAAAGCGCGAAATACTTCCCTCTCTCACAAGGGAGAGGGGAGGCTTTTCGGATGGTTTTTAAGTGTCGCCGCGATTGTTCTTGAATAAGGAGAACTAAAATGCTAGGCACGATTTTGATTGTGGTCCTGATTCTGATGCTTTTGGGCGCGTTGCCCACTTGGTCTCACAGCAGAAGCTGGGGCTATGGCCCGAGCGGCGGACTGGGATTGATTGTCGTAATCCTGTTGGTTCTGCTGCTACTGGGACGCCTTCCTTTCTGAGTGCCAACACCGAGGAAGGAGAGTCTTTTTTTACAGAGGAGCCTAACATGAACATGACTATTGGGATGATCTTTTTCATTATAGCAGCCATTGTGCTATTTCTGGGCGGTATCGGGTCGGCAATCGTCCCCAATCCTGTGACCTGGGGGCTGTTCTGCATCACGCTCGGCCTGCTATTGGGCGGGTATGATCTTGGTTTTCGACGCCGCTGAGAAGTCGATGGCAGAGTTGTTTGAACCATTATGGATTGCAATAACGATGTCGTGAAAGATCAAAATAAGAAAGCACCCATCATGCTTATCCGAGCGATTCTTGGAATTGTGCTTGGCGGCTTGGGCGGCTTTGCGCTGTATCGCTATGCCGGTTGTGCCGATGGAACATGCCTGATCGCGTCGAGTCCGTGGGGAAGCATCGTTTACTGTATGATCCTGGGATTTGTG
>JAFGLH010000268.1 GCA_016928165.1 Pirellulales bacterium
ACGGAAATGACGCGGCTTGCAGGTCTTCGGGCTGCACGTGGCAGGCTCGCAGGTGGCCGGAGCGCAAGTCTTCACTTCCTCGCAGCACTCGACCGCACAACAAGTCTTCGGACGGCAGGTCCGACGGAAATGACGCGGCTTGCAGGTCTTCGGGCTGCAAGTAACAGGCTCGCAGGTGGCCGGAGCGCAAGTAGCAGGCTCACAAGTGGCCGGAGCGCACGTGGCCGGTTCGCAACAACCCCCGCCAAAGAGGCTAGCTTGGGCGTTGGAGACGCCGACAACCGCCACAATGGCGGCTACGGCCAGCGCCGGCAACAAAAAACGACGCAACATGGGAGGTACTCCTTTGTTAGGAAAGACCTTGTGGGATACTCACGAAAAACGCGCATATATGGATGTCTGTGTCCATGCTAAGTGTTGCTATCGACGAAAGCTCACAAAAACCTTAACCAGAGACCCTATATGTCCCATCATCTATAACTTTCCCGTTATGCTTATAACGCCCATGCCGTGTATATCGCCTGTGACGGGTGAAAATGGTAATTGAGAAGCAAAAAATCTATAAAACGCGGTAAATAGGGATATATCCAACGATTGATCCCGTGATACATGAGTCGGCCCACCTGGTGGCAGTAACCTACGATTATGTAGTGCCACAAAGCAGTGAATTCGTGGCCAAGCCGAACCAGACTTCATGGGGCACAAAAAATGTTGCAGGAAAAGACTCACGAAGAGTGTATTTACTCTCGGTTAGGGGGCGATCCCGACCTGGCGGACATTCTCGAGTTATTTGTCGAAGAGATGCCCACCCGCGTTGAAAAGCTGCTTCGTCATCTCGACGATGAAAATTGGGATGAGTTGCGGCGCACAGCCCATCAACTCAAAGGGGCCGCCGGCAGTTACGGCTTCGAGCCGCTTTCACCGGCGGCGAACAAGGTGGAACGCTTTATCCGCGAACACCAGCCGGAGCAGCAAATACGCAATTCGGTGAAGGAATTGGTGGAACTTTGCGGTCGCGTTCGAAGCGGCACGCCGCAGTAAAGGGGAGAGATGTGAGAGGAGAGGGGGGAGAAGACGAAACAACCACCACGGCATTTATTGTTTCTCTCCTCTCATCTCCTTTCTATCTCGGTGGGCCCATCTTTTCGGCGGCCATTCGCAAGGCGACCAAATAGGGGATCGGTTCTCCAGCCAGCGCGCCGAGCACCGTGCCACCGGCCGTGAAGCAATACGTGACCCAATTTGGTTGACCATATTTTTCCAGCGCTGTCCCTCCCTCGCCGCCGCCAACGTATACCTTGATGCCCGCGTCGGTCATGCGTTTCAACTGGGCGATGAACCGCCGGGTGCCATTCTCGAATCGCGGATCCTCGAACATGCCGAACACGCCGTTGTGGAAGACCACCGCCGCCGGTCGGTCGGAGCGGTGCGCGGCGATGAAATCGTCCACCTTCTTTTCGTATAGATCGCCGGAGGCGGGGCCGACGTCGTACTGTTGGTTGCCCGGCCCGATCGTTTCCGAAGCCCGACCGTCTGCGAGCACGAAATCGACCGGTAGGACGAACTCGATTCCCTTCTTTCGCCCTTCGGCCATCATCCGCTCGGCTTGTTCGATGCGTTGGGGAGAAATGTAATACGGTTTGTCTTTATGTTGGGAATCTTGGGAAAGTCCGATGTCGAAATCTCCGCCGTTGAGCCGGGCGGCGGCCTTATTAAGCGCGACGGCCAGCGACCCAGCGGCGATCACCGTGCGAACCTTGCCGCGGTCGATCATCGCTTGCAGGTCGTCGAGTTTGTCGATTTTCAAGCCGCTAAAAATAACCATTTGGGCATTAAGACATTCTTTCAGATGTCCGGCGAACTGCTCGGCCTCATACTTGCCCAGGGCAACCTTTTTCATCGCGGCGGGAACGACCACGCTCGAGGCGTCGAAGCTCCCGGCCGAAAACGCCTCGTGGACGTATGCCCGGGCGACCTTCGCCGCGAACTGGTCGGCCAGTCGGGCCAAAGGCTCGGCCAGGCGATCGAGGTCGTCCGGCTTGGCCTTCCACAACGCCCGTTCGATCTCGTATTTGCGGGTGTTTTCCAGGACGATTATCCCGCCGTCGGGTAAGCGGGCAATCTTTGCGGAAAGGTCGTCTTTGATGGTCGTGGTCTCGGGATCGAGCCAGTCAGGGACGAACTCGACCGGGCAGTCGAGGATTTCGCCGATTCGAGCGGCGACCTTCGCGAGCGATTTCTGCGGGTCGCGGCCCACGTGGCCAAAAATTATCTGCCTCCATCCCCGGCGGCGGCCGAACTCGAGCGTCGCTTTCATCGATCGCAGGCGGATGTCGCCCTCGCCGACCAATGGCCCCGGCTTGGCGTCCACGTCGCCGCGGACAAGCACGGGCGTGCCGGCGGGCAAGTCGCCAAAACATTCCAAACGAGGAATCCCGGCCAAAAAATCGTTCCCAATCGAGCGGGACGATTCAGAATCGTCAGTCAGCAGCATGCGGCACCAAGCCGCCATCGTTTCCGTGGCGATCGACATGAGAATATGCTCCTGTGGATTTCATTTATTACTGGACTTTTGCAAATTCGAAAACGAAAGTTCCCTCTCCCTTGGGAGATGGTTAAGGCGAGGGCTTGCGGCTTTAAAACGCCTTGATTTGCTTGCGCGATTTTCCCGTGCTCTCACTCCCGACCCCTCTCCCAAAGGGAGAGGGGACAAATTTGCACAAGTCCAAATACTATTTGCTAAGCAAGATTAAGGATTGCGAAATCGCAAGCGGTTACCCCCGCGACCGCAGTCGCGGGTCGTTTTATTCTCCCCTCTGCCCTCTCCCTTCTACCTTCCTCCCCTCTTTCCTTTCCCTTAGTTCACCTCCCACGCCTCGATTCCCTCGGCAGTGGCCACGACCAGCGCGGGGCGGCCATTGATCTCGACCGCCGTCAGGCCGTGAAGCTCGGCGCCGTAGTTGAACTTGTCGAACGGCGCGCCGTCGGCGGAAATGACGTGGACCGATCCGTCCACTCCCGGCAGAATCCACCGTTCCGGTCCGTCGCGGGCGAGGCGGCCGACGACGATCGGCTCGATCGGCTTTTGGGGCACTCCGGCCGGGAGGGTGTAATCCCACAACTGTTTTCCATCGGGCGTAAACCCGACCAGCACGTTCTCGCCCGTCGTGGCCGCCGACAGCCCGCACCAGTGCCAGCGGCCGTCGCCGAGCAGATCGGCAGTGGCGATCCAGTTGAACGAGCGGTCGGGGACGACGATCTGTCCGTTGCTCTTGCCTTCGTGGTCGATAACGACTATGCGGTTGCTGGCACAGAAGAGATCGCGATTTCCCTTGGGCGTCGGGCCGCCGATGGCGACGCAGATGACGTCGCTTACCGAGCGGTTGGCCCAAAGCCGCTTGCCTTCAAGCGAAACACCCTGCACGCCGGCCAGGCCAAAATATCCGACGTAGACGTTCGGCTTCCCGTCGCCGTCGAGGTCGCCGATCGCGGCGTCGGCGATTCCGCTGTGGGGATTTTTCAAGGCGTTGTCTGGATAGTGGGCAAGGAGTTTCCAGTTTTCGTCGTATATATGGCACCGCTGTTGCGAGATCAGAAAGGCGACGTAGTACCGTCGGCCGTCGCCGCCGACGGCGGTGCGCAAATTGCCGACGGCTTCGCTCTCGTCCAATTCCAGCTTGTGCAGGGCGATGAGTTTTCCGTCCGCCGACAGCTCGGCGACCGATTTCCACTGCTCGACGACCATCAGTCTCGCCGGACCGCCGTTGCCGGGGACCGCCAAGACATTGCCGGGCGACTTCACCTCGGCCGATTTCCACAGCGACGCGAGCTTCAGCCGGGCGGGATCGCTCTTCGGGGCGATTTTGACCTCGGGCAATTTCTGCTCCTCGATCAGCCTTCCGCCGGAAGATTCGTCTTCGGGGTTCAGTTGGGCCTCGATCATCCCGGCGTACGACTCCATGAACTCGCGGAAGGATTCCCGGAACACGCTTTTTCCGGCCAGCAGGGCGTCGATTTTTTTGACCAGACCCTCGCCGCCGTCCGGGCTGCCTCCCTGTTGGCAGTATTCCACGACGCCGTCGGGACCGATCACGAACAGGGTGGGAATGCCGAGGAACTTAAGCGCTGCGGCCGATTGCTCCGGGTCTCGCAAAATGGGAGCGGCGACCTTCAGTTCATCGAATGTTTTCATCAACTCGTCGTTGCCGGTATTCGGCTCGTCGACGCTGACCGCGTAGAAGGCCACTTTGGGATTGTCCTTGTACTTCAGTCGAAGTTTCTCGAAGTTCGGCAGGGTCTGATAGCACGGCTTGCACCAGGTCGCCCAAAAGTCCAGCACGAATATCTTGCCGGGAGACGTTTGGATGGTAAACGGCTTGCCGTCGAGATCGACGAAATTCAGTTTGGGCGATTTCTTGCCGAGCATTCGGATCGGCCCCGGGGGAAAATACTTTACATGCTCCGCCCCCTTCGGCGATGTGAACTCGAAAGTTTGGGGTGGGATATTCGCGTCGAGGCGGGCGTCGATGAAGTCGGCCACCCTGGAAACGCTGTCTACCCGTCCGTAGCGGCTTAGTTCTTGACGAAACACGTTCGTCGGCATAACGAGCCGTCGCAAAACGAAGCTTTCTTCGTCGATCCAAAACGTGGCCGCGCCGTCCGCCCTGGAAAGCCGCAACCTATAGCACTGTCGACCGTCGATCTCCCCCGACTCCAAGAGGGCGACCTCTTCCACTCCGTTCAGGAGGTATTTTAGGGGATCATCCGTCAACAGCAGCAGGACTTGGGGCAACAGATCGCCGATCCCTCCGGCCCAGGCCTCCGCCAATACCGGGTCCGACAATAATGTCTCCATCGTCGGCCTCTTCGGCGCGGGCTTCCGCGCCGCGAAGTCGGGAACGTCTTCGATTTTGGCGTAGAAATTTTCGCCGTCGCAGACTATCGTCGCCAGATCGGCCTGCAAACGCAATTTGTTGGGCCTGGCAAACGTCAACGAAAAGGGCTGTACTTTGTCCTCCTTCTGTCCGTCGATTACGAAATCAAGCCGCACCTTCCCTTGGTCGGAGTAGCTCGCCGAATCCCGATAAGCGGCAACCATGCGCTGGAGGATTTCTTGGCCCGTGAGCTGTTCTGGTTTCTCGGGAGCTTCTTTTTCCTTGGGCTGCCGCTCACCCCGGGTGCAGCCGAGCAACAATGCCAGCCCCAAGCAGACGACGATTGCCGCGAAACGCCCGCAATTATTGCTCCGATAAAAACCGACCATTTTATTGTTCTCCATATTATTTCCGGGAGGGCGCAATTTCAGATTGCAGCCCACCATTATTCGCAAACAGACTCCGCCCGTAAAGCTCGACTTCTTGACCAACTTGCTATTGGCGAGAATAATAGGATGTATGCCCGCGTCCGGTTTGCCTAGTCAACTTATTTTTACTAGAGTGTTCGATGGCCCTTTTGAGGTATGGCATCAATTCGTCCTTGGAGATCGAGTCGTCCTCGGCAATCACCGCCGACGGACCGCAATGGTCGTCGTTGGCCGAGCCGGACGAGGCGGTCTCCGCCGCGCTGGACGAACCGATAGACTATCCGCCGCTGGCGAAATGCACCACTCCCGGCGACCGAGTCGTGCTGGCTTTGGACCGCGGGGTACCCCAAGCCGCCGAAGTAACGGCCGCCGTCGTCCACGCGCTGCTCCGTGCGGGGGTCGGCGGCGACGGCATCTCCGTGCTGACTTCCGACGATAACGAAGACGGCGCGGCCGAAGACCCGTGTCGGTTGGTCGAAGCGGGCCAACGCGAGCAAATTCGAGTAATTGTTCACGACCCGGCCGACCGGAGACAGTTGGCCTATCTCGCCGCCGACTCCTCGGGCGAGGCGATTCTTGTCAGCCGGGCATTGCACGACGCGGACATGGTGCTGCCGATCGGCTGTTTTCACGACGAACGGGCGGCCGGATACTTCGGCATTCACGGCGCCGTCTATCCCGCCTTCTCCGATGCAAAAACCATACAACGGTTTCGCGGACTCGGTTCCTTGGACCAATCGGGCGAGCGCCGGCGCGAGTTGACCGAGCAAGTCGACAACGTGGCCTGGCTGTTGGGCGTGAACTTGACCGTACAAGTTATTCCCGCCGGCGGCGGGCGCATCATGCGCGTCTTGGCCGGAGAGAGCGATTCGGTGCGCCGCAGGGGCCGCGAGTTGTACGACTCGCTGTGGAGTAAAAAAGTATCGGGTCGAGCCGGTCTGGTCGTGGCGGCCATCGAAGGCCCCGCCGCCGAACAGACCTGGGAGAACCTGGGACGCGTGTTGCGGACGGCCGGCAATTTTACCGAGGAAGGGGGCGCAATCGCCGTCTGTTGCGACTTGTCCGCCCGGCCCGGTCCCGCCGTCCGACATCTGGCCGGCGAACCGTCCCGCGCCAAGGCGGTGCGGCACATCGGCCGCCATCGACCCCCGGACGCGCTGCCCGCCGCACAGATTGCCGCGGCCTTGGACCGCAACAAGGTTTACCTGCTCAGTCGGCTCGAGCCCGCGGCGGTCGAGGAATTGGACATGGTGCCGCTGGAAAATTCCGCTCAGCTATCGCGTTTGGTCCAGCAATATTCTTCCTGCACGTTGTTGGCGGACGCTCAATATATTATCCCCATTGCCGAGCAATAAAAAAATGGACCGAATTGCCGAGAACCTGGCGTCGATACGCGGGCGGATCGCCGAGGCCGCCCGGCGGAGCGGACGCCCCGCCGAGCAAATAGCGCTGGTCGGGGTGACAAAATACGCCTCCGCCGAATTGATTCGTCCGTTGATTGCGGCCGGGTGCCTCGATCTTGGCGAGAGCCGTCCGCAACAGCTTTGGCAAAGGGCCGCGGCGTTGGCCGATCTGCCCGTCCGCTGGCACATGATCGGCCATCTGCAACGCAACAAGGTCCGCCGCACGCTGCCGCTGACGACTTTGATCCACTCGGTCGACAGCCGCCGGCTGTTGGCGGAAATCAATAAAGAAGCCGGCGAAGCGGCCCCGGTTCCCGTGCTGTTGGAAGTGAACGTCTCCGGCGAAGCGGCCAAGCACGGATTTGCCCCCGCCGAGATTGAGCCTCTCCTGGCCGAGTTGCCGGACTTTGCCAACGTATCGGTGCGCGGCCTGATGTGCATGGCCGGTTTGGAGAGCGGGCCGGAGGAAGCCCGACGCGAGTTCGCCGCGCTGGGCGGCCTCCGCAACCGATTGAGAAACGCCTGCCCCCCGAACGCGACGCTCGACGAGCTTTCGATGGGCATGAGCGGCGACTTCGAGCAGGCGATCGAAGAGGGGGCGACCATCGTGCGGATCGGCTCCGCGCTGTTCGAGGGGATTGACGACTAATCCGTTTGGCCGCCGCGTCCGCGCGGCGCGTCCCCTGTTTTATGCTCAACCTCGAAACCCATCCCGACGGCGTCATCCTCGCGTTGAGCGTCCACCCCGGCGCGCGGCGAAACGAAATCCGCGGCGCGCAAAACGGATGGCTCAAAGTCGGCGTGACCCAAGCGCCCGAAAAGGGCAAGGCAAACAAGGCGGTGATCGAGCTGCTGTCGAAGTCGTTGAACTTGCGGAAATCGCAAATCATGTTGCTCTCCGGCGAAACGTCGCGTCAAAAACGTTTTCTAATCCGCGACATCACAATTGATGAAGTAACCCAACAAATAGCGCGTTTCACATAATCGCGGCGTTTAGAAATTGAAAATAATAGTCTCCTCTCCCTCTGGGAAAGAGTTAGGGTGAGGGTATATCGGCTGAAAAGCATTGAGCAATCGTAGGTCAGGTGCTCCGTACCTGACAAAACATCTCAGAACATATCGTCAGGTACGGGGTACCTGACCTACGACTTCATATTCGACGGATCACGCTTAATCTGTCACGGATCACGCTTCAGATACGGCAGATCATACGGATTCTGATTCAGAAGTTACAAAACCCTTTCAGGGTAAATGTATTGTGTCATTTTTATCCCAGGGTAGCCGCTAAAGCGACAACCCTGGGCTACCCTACCATAAGCCCTTCGGGCTAGTGTGGGAGACTTCGTGAATCCGCGCGACGCTCATTCGATCGTTTCATCCACGTCGGGCAGGCCGAAGTCGGACTGGGGCGTGCGGGGCGGAGGCCCGTCGGGTTTTTCCGGGGGAGGTTGGTCGAGCTGCTGCTCGGCGATCATCGCCGCGGGGATCTTTAGCCGCACCACCGCCTTGACGCCGAAGGCGGCGGCCGGCAATTCCAAAAGCACGTATTCGGCGTCCCGCGGCGGGGCCGAGAAGGCCAGCAATTCCTTGCACAGGCCGCCGTTGGGAATCGACGTCGGCGGAGAACCGCCGGGCAGCGCCGCGCGGCCGGCCGATTGTGCCGCCAGCGGTTCGCCTTTGTCGTCGTAGAGTTTCGCGTCGCGGGCCGCACCGTCGCGCGACCAGCCCTTAAAATCCACGTCGCGAACGCCCCCGTTTTGCACGGCCACGGTAATTAGGATTCGCGGCGGCGAATCGGCCTCGCCGTCGAGCGGCGGGGCAAGCTCGGCCGAGGCGATCCGCACGGCGACGAACCCGACGACGGCCGCCGCCGTGGAGGCGTCGATCCAGTTGCGATCGAGCAGGGGATTTTTCTTTTTTTCCGGTTCGGCCTCGGTTTCCGCGGCCGGGGCGTCGTCCTTGCCCTCGATCGGTTTCTCGGCTTCCTTTTTCTCCCGCTCCTCTTTGTTCTCGCCCTTTATGCCGAGTATCTTGGCGATGTCCTTCGGCTCGTTTTCTAGCGGCTTGTCGAGCGGGATGACGCCTTCCTGCTTTTCCAACGCCTCGGGGGTCTGGTGCTTTTTCGGCCGCGGTTTTTCAGCGTCTTTGCGCGTCGCTCGATCGGCCAATCCACTCAGTCCGCGCTTCTCTTCGCCGCCTCCGTACGACATGTAGAGGGCAACCACGCCGAGCAGGAGGATGCTGCCGAGCAGGACGCCGATCAGCTTGGCTTGTTGCTCACGCTGTCGTTTGACTCGCGCCGGCAGCGAGTCCGGCTCTACCCGAGGCGGATCGGCGACGATGCGAATCGAAGTGGGGTCGGCGACGGCCTCTTTCGGCGTCGCGATCGGCGGGGCGAGAGGGGGTTGCGGCTCGACGCGCGGCCGATTGGCGTCCGCCATCGGCGGCGCGACGACCGGCGGCGGCGAATCGGAGACGGGCAGCAATCCCTCGATTTGCGCGGCGGCGACCCATTCGCCCTGCGGGCCGCGACGAACGCGGTCGTCGGGCAAAATCTGCCCCTTCTCGGCCATCGTCTTAAGTTGCTGCGGCGAGAGGGGGCCGATCTCGCGGCCCGCGATGTTGCAGTACCATTCGGCGGTCATATTGTCATTATACCACGCACGGACTGGGACCAGGGCCTGCATTTCTCGCCAAAGCTTAGCCGGTGAATTTGTTCGTCGTAATTATTTCACATAATTATGACACTTTCACGGCGCGCGATCGCGCCGGCCAAACAAATGCACAGTCTTGGATTTTTCCCGTAAGGCGAGAAATGCGGGCTAGGCTTGCACCCTTGTCGGCCAGGACAACCCCGGCTCGTTGCTCAAGTCGTCGACGCCTTCGCGCAACAGCTTGACCTTCATGAAACGGCAGAACCGTTCTATGTCGCGGGTGTGGTCGCCATAGAAGACCACGCGGTGAAGTCCCGACGACCAGCCCTCCAGGTATTTCTTCGGATTCTTCACCTTGATGGTCAGCTTGGTGCGGCAGCCCCGTTCCAGCAAGGGGCTGTCGACCGCCTCGCCGGTGGAGAACAGCAAACGATCGCTGCCGATCAGTTTGGCCATGGACACCGTTTGGTTGACGGGCAGTTTGACTTGGGGCGATGCGCTTTTGTCGTCTTCCAAGTGGCTGCGGATGATGTAGGGTTGGGTTGGGCCGTCAGGACCGAACATCTTCAAGGGTGATACGCAATGGGCGCAGAGGATTGTGCCGTTCGAGTAGTCGAAGCAGGGATCGTTGACGAAACCCGGCCTGCCCACCAAGTAGTTGAAAATCAGGTGGGTCATCGTCGACTTGAGGTCCGCCTCGCAGATGCCTCCCAGTCCGATGTTGTTCAGCCGGGAAAAGCCCAGACAGGGGTATCCCATGTTGCGTTCCATCAGCCCCATGTTTAGACAATTAATGGTGATCGCCGCCGCCTGCTCTTGCCGGACCATCTGGAACACGGCCAGAGACATGCGCGACGCCTTGAGCAAGTCTTCCCTGGTAGGCTCGACCACCTTTTCCGCGCCGCGCACCCACCATTCGGCCTCGACCTGAGCGTCCTTCTCGTCCACTTCATTGTAGGCGGCCTCCAAATCATTGGGCCCCAGCGATTTGATCTCGGTCCCGTACTTCTCCTTGATGAGTTTGACGTAGGCGGGATCAGCGGGGTAATGGGAAACGTGCAGAACCTTCGCGTCCTTCAATCGGCGGATGGCTCGAAACGGTCGAATGGCCGGCACCACGTCGTCGAACTTGCTGCTGGCCCAGCAGTCGATCCGTTTCCCCTGGCGCTGAAGCGCCGCGATCGTACACCACTCGTGACCGCAGAACGGCTCGGCGAATAGCACGATGGGAACGTCCAATTCCAGCAATTTGGGATGCATCTCCCACATCCCCATCGTGAGCTGTAGGATCAATATGCCATCGACTCCTCGGAGCTTCTCCGTTAGTCGGGCCAGGTCTTCGTTTTTGGACGCCAATCCGCAGTCGATCCATTCGACGTCCGACAGTTGCGGCTGGATGCGCGCCAACTCTCTTTCCACGCGATTCCGTTCCGCTTCAACGTCGACGCTGGCCTTCGGCCAACCCGGACGGGAGACGCCGTAATAGATTTTCCCGACGCGGACCTTTTTCGGAGCGGGCATAATCGTCTCTGTCGCCGCCGCCGGATCGGCAAGCGCTCCAAGCAAACTCAGCGAAGCCGTGCCCGACGCCGTGGTTCCTAAAAATAATCTGCGCGAAATACCTTTGTTCATGATAAGCTCCTATTTGCCAGGTGGGACATGGGGGGAAGGGAAATTCCCGAAAGGGTATTAGCAACGATTATATCGCGCTTTTACGGCGAAGAGCAAGGTCTCGGCGCATGACGGGCCAAAAAATGGATTATGGACTTTGAGGTCTGACTGTCGTCGATGCGACGGTCTCAGAACGTGTTTTGAAATTGAAAAATTAGTCTCCTCTACCTTTGGGGGAGGGGAGATTTTCAAAACACATTCTCAACTGCGACAAGCCGCCATTCCGGACGTCGATAAACGCGAGGTGCTTGGTTAATATCACTTTAACGCGAAAATAGACTCTCCCCGGCCGTAACCGATGGGCATTTATAGGGCATTTATTTGTCTTTCAATAGTTTCTGTTGCGGAAAACCACTGTAGGGTGCGTGCTTGCACGCACCAGCTTGGTTTTGCCGCGAAATAAGGTGAGTGCAAGCACGCACCCTACGGATTTGGAGCTTTCCGCAACAGTAACTCAATAGCCGTTCTGTCGCCCAGGCGGCCAACTTCTCGCGGAAGATTTTCGCGTTGTGGCGAATGTCCACCGGAAACACCGCATGCAGCAGGAAGTCGTCGATCCCTTCGGTCAGCGGATTGGCCGCGCCGAGCCGGCGGATTTCGTTCAACAACTCCGCTTTGGACGCTTTTCCTTTCGGCCGAAGCGCGGCGTGGGGTTCGAGGACGACGACCGGCCGTTGGCGGCCGGGCGGGCCAACGCCGACCAACGCGCTGCGGCGGATTTTCGGGTGCCGATTGAAGATCGCCTCGCAACATACCGGATACATCGGACCATCGGAGGCCAGAACGCGATGGGCCACACGACCGCAAAACCAGAACCGCCCCCATGCGTCCAAATATCCGCAATCGCCCATCCGGTGCCAGAGATCGGCCCCATCGGCGATTTTGGCCGTCGCGTTCGATTCCGTTCGCGTGACGTATCGCCTCGTGACCATCGGACCGCGGACGATCAATTCGCCGATTTCCCCGGCGGGTAATTCCTCGACTTCGTCGATCGAGCGGATCGGCCCGTCGACCACGCGGATGACTTTCCATTCGACCCCCGGAAACCGGCGCCCGACGCATACGCCCGCCCCGCGACACGTTAGGGCGGCAGTTGAACTGCCGCCCTCTTGCGGGCGCGGCAGTTCAACCGCCGCACCAACGGGACCAAGCACTTCGGTCGCTGAAATAGAAGCCACCGGCAGCGATTCGGTAGCGCCGTAGGGCGTGTGAACGTCGCCGAGGGGATGGATGCAATTTTTCATCCGCCGGAGGATATCGGCAGCGACCGGCGCGCCAGAGGAGAGGACTCGCCGAAGCGTGGGCATTGTTTCTCCACGGGCCTGGCAATAGCGGCTCACGCGGTCCCAAACCGCCGGCGAGCCGAACGCCTGTGTGGCCTTCCAGTCGCGGGCCGCGGCGACGATGTTCGCCGGATTGACGTGCGCCGGCCGCGAGGGATCCATTTTAGGGACTACCGTCGTTACGCCCATCGCGCAGTTGAACAAACCGAAAAACGGAAAGCAGGCCACGTCTATCTCGCCCGGCCGGATGTCGAAAAACTCCCGAATTTGATCGACCTGGGAAGCGAAGTTTTCGTGGGAGAACAACACTCCTTTCGGCGGTCCGGTGCTGCCGGTGGTGAAGATGACCGCCGCCGGATCTCCGCCGCCGACCGGAGGCAATTTAATGTCGTCAACCGGCCTGTTTCGCAGTGCGGCGAGCGTGGTTCCACCCCAAAACCAGCGTCGTCCGACGGTGACGTTGAATTTCGCTTTTGGAAAACGCCGCCCCAGCAGTTTTCGGGCGGCATGCGCGGCGGGAATCGCAACGAAGCCCTCCGGCTCGGCCTCGGCCAGACACGCTATCATTTGCTTCATGCCCATGCCGGGGTCGATCAGAACCGCGACCGCGACCGACTTCAACAAGGCGAAAACCAGCGAGACGAAATCGACGCCGGGGCGGACAAGCAAGGCCAACCGCGTACCCGGCTTGACCCCCAGCGAGACTAATCCCCGAGCGATCCGGTCGCTGTCCCGGTCGAGTTGGCGGAATGAAAATCGTCGATAACCGCGGCCGACCGCTTCGACCACGGCCGGCGCGTCGCCGCGCAGCCGGGCCATCGCGGAAAGTCGATCGGCGACGTTGTGCGCGGCATCCGACATTAAGCACAATATGACAGTCGAAACCGATTAGTGCAATGTCCAATGCGGCACAGCCGCCTCGGCTGCGCGATTAACCATGATATCCCTGCCGCGGCCGGGGGCGGCTGTGCTACAAAAAGCGTTTATTAACCGCGAAACTGCTGACACCAATAGATCGTGCCGCTTTCGGTCTGGTAGGCGGCCACGCCGATGCGTCGATGGTTCGAGTTAAGCATATTTGCCCGATGCCCCGGCGAGTTCATCCAAGCCTGGACCGCGTCGCTGCTGTGCGGCTGGCCCATGGCGATGTTCTCCGCCACTCCGTGCGAGTGGGTCAACGAATGGTTGCGGGTCATCCATTGGGTGTGGCTCCGGGCGGTTTCCATCAACTGCTCGTCAACCACCAACGGTTCGAGTCCGTGGCGGACCCTCTCCTCATTAGTGTATTTGACGATATTCGCCTCAATGGCCGCCAGCTCGACGCCGTCGACCATCTCGTTCATCGGCGCGATCTGCGGAGATTCATGCGTCGAGTTATTGACGCCGGGATCGACCGCCACGATCGACGATGCGCAAAGCAAGATTTTTGCGATAAACATACGGCCCTCCTCTTTGGTGGGATAACACAGGCGGGACGCGGCAGGCTTGGGATACCGCGGAGTCTGTTCCTAAGTTGCAATCAAGATACCAGCCCGAAATAAGATTGCAAGAGGGGGAACACTGGGGGTTGACGGCAAACCAGATTCTTGGTTCACGCTTAAGTGAAGATACTTTGCTTTTGAACCACCAAATGTGAGGGTGTCTTGTGATGAGAGATGTATAGTATAAATGCTATGTTTGTCTAAAACAGGTTATGTAGTATATTTGTTATAATGGGTACCAAAAGAATTCTCAATAAATTTTCCCGGGCGGCCGACTTGACATATATCAATCGCCATTGTATCCTACAGTATTCGGCTGGCAATGGACAGTGGCTTGCCACCCAACCGGAGGTATGTCTATGACGCCTCCGGGGAGTGACGATAGAGAGCTTGACAGATATAAGTCGCTTCTGGAAGAAGCGGTAACTTTTACAAATATCGTCCAATGGAAAAGGGTGGCTTCTGAATGGCTCCGCGAAAATCTATCCAACCATACTCACAAGTCAATCATAGAATTGATGTATGAGCATCGCGACCAGGTGCGGCAAAAACAGGAAACGCGACCTCACTGGAAAGACCTACACAAATATCACTTCGATTTTGTGATTCCTGTTAAAGGCATTTCTGTATTCATAGAAACGGTTTTTGATGATGGTGCGACAATCGATGATTGTATAATAACCGTTGTGAGCATGCATCCTAGCAGTCAATGACAGGCAAAGCTATGAACGATACCGTAATTAAAAAGCGGTGTTTGGAATGCGGGAAAAGGGAACTGCGGCCTGATGTTATTTATCACAACGCTCGCGTAAAACACGATGGTTCTGTACACGAAATCGCGATTCCGCAGATGCATGTCTTGAAATGCCGGTCGTGTGGTGATGTTTTATTTGACGACATAACGGATGAGCAAATCTCCCAGGCGTTGCGAAACCATCTTGGCTTGCTGTCGCCACAAGAGATTAGAGAGCAACTCCAGCGGTTCGGCTTAACGCAGAAAGATTTTAGTGCATGTATTCGCATCGCTCCGGAAACTGTTTCACGTTGGCTAAGCGGCGCATACATCCAATCCTGTGCTTACGATACATTGATGCGGATGTTTTTTGAGCGGGAAGAATCAAAGCATCCCGTGTGCGGAGCACAACAAGTAACCATATCCGACGGCAAACTATTTCCTTGGAGTTTTCCCCAGCCATACCACTTTGCATCTGAAACGACTGATGCTCAGGAAATGGAAGGGTATACAAATAATGGAGAATGGGCATTGGCGGCCTGAAAATAGATGGATAATAAACCGGAACATAAAGTAATCCCGACACCGCCATCGTTAATGGATTTGTCCATAGCTATTGCACCTTGGGCACACATTAAGAACATCAGACTGTTGAAATCATCAGTTGAACTGAAATCCCTGGAAGTTACAGAAAGCGCTGAAATAAATCATATTTTCGATGCAACCACAACTTTCAATCCGGCTTCGGGAGAACTGGTAGTCCACGCTTCCGTGACGGTTTCTGCTGAAAATATATTAAGAATTGACGGAGAATTCTTGTTGAATTATCGCGTTGATATGTCGGGGCCAGTTACCGCGGAAATCGCTACGGCATTTGGGAGAATGAATGGAGTTCACAACTTGTGGCCTTATTGGCGGGAATTCGTTTACTCCATTAGCGCAAGAACCGGCCTTCCTCCGATCGTACTGCCTTTGATGACTGGCGCTTCGATGCTCAACTATTATACGGAAAAAGACAAATCATCTATTAGCTCACAGGTCGTTCAAACACAAGAGGAGAACGGCCCGCATATTGGCGACGATGCAGACGCATAGGACGTTTATAGTAGTCCACGTAATGTCGTCGAGTTACTCTTCGCCGCTCCACCCATCCGGCAGGACCGTCCCCTTGGGCAGTACGACGACTCCGTCGCGGATCATGCCGTGCGGGGTTTCCTCGGTGTTTTCCAGCCCGCGCGGATTGGCGACGTAAACATTCCTTCCGATGCGGCAGTTTTTGTCGACGATCGCCCTTTCGACGTGCGAACCATCGCCGATGCCCAGCGGCGGCCGGCCTTCCACGCCATGGGCGGCGAACTGCTCGGGCGTTTCGTAGAGATCGTTGCCCATGATGATCGAGTCGCGGATCGTCACGCCGCGTCCGATGCGGCAGCGGACGCCGATGATGCTCCCCTCGATGACGGCGTCCGGTTCGATTATCGAGCCGTCGGCCACCAGGCTGCCGCGGACCGTCGCGCCGTCGAATCGCGTGGGGGGCAGAAAGCGGGCGTGCGAGTAGATTGGTGCCTCGACCGACGCCAGGTCGAACGGCGCTGCGGGTCGAGTCAGGGCCAAATTGGCATCGAAAAACGACTTGATCGTGCCGATGTCTTCCCAATAACCGTCGGAAAGATACAATTGTACGCGTCGGGCGCGGACCGAAGCCGGAAAGACCTCTTTGCCGAAGTCGCGGTAGTCGGTCTTCCGCAGCACGTCGACCAGCGTGTCGCGGTTGAACAGGTAAATGCCCATGTTCGCCAGACAATCGCGGCCGCCGCTGCGGATGCCGCGGGCGTCGATCCACTCCGGCGGCGTGCGGATCAGATCGAGTTCCTCCTCGGTTTGGGGTTTTTCCAGAAACCCTACGACTCTTCCGTCATCTTCCACTCGCATGATGCCCAAGGCGGCGGCGGCGCGGCCGTGGACCGGAACGGCGGCAATGGTGACGTCGGCCGATGATTCCCAGTGGGTCCGCAGCATTTCGCGGAAATTCATGCGGTAGAGTTGGTCGCCGGAGAGGATCAACACGTGCTCGACGCCCGGCTGCTCGACGTAGCGGAGGTTTTGGCGCACGGCATCGGCGGTGCCCTGATACCAATCGGTGTTTTCCAGCGTCTGCTGGGCGGCCAGCACCTCGACGAATCCCCCGCCGAACGGATCGAAGCTGTAAGTGGAGCGGATGTGGCGGTGCAGGCTTACCGAGTTGAACTGCGTGAGCACGTAGCAGCGGTTCAGCCCGCTGTTGATGCAATTCGACAGGGGAATGTCGATCAGCCGATACTTGCCCGCCACCGGGACGGCCGGCTTCGAGCGGTACTTCGTCAAGGGGTAGAGCCGCGTTCCCTGACCGCCGCCGAGAACCAACGCAAGGACGTTTTTGATGTCGTATGTCATGGATTGGTTGTGTTTCATCTATGCTTGGCGGCTGTCGGCACGACGGCCAAGACCGGTGACTCGAGCCGTCGTGCCGACGGCCGTTAAACGTCCTGTAATCCGCACCGATTTCCACGGAATTTCATCGGATTTCCACAAGCAATAGGCGTTTAGTTTATCGGATCAGAAGCGTTTAGAGAACCGGGGGGAGAGGTTTCTCCCATCCGGCAGGGCGGCTTGACGATCGTCTAACCGACCGCTTACAATTCGGCGGTAAAAAAGCCTTTATTATCAAGCATTTTTCTGTGTTTAGCATACATTCACGGAAGGCCCCGCAATGACGCCGCAAATGGATTTCTCGCTAATCATTCTGACGGCGTTGGTCTGCGGCTGCGGCGATTCGCACCAGTCCGCGACGGCCATCCGCAACGAAGGCTCGGACACGATGGTCAACATCGCCCAGGCCTGGGCCGAGGAGTACAACCAGAAGCGTCAAGACGTGAAGGTTCAAGTCCTCGGCGGCGGCTCGGGCGTGGGCATCGCCAGCCTGATTGACGGCAACTGCGACATGGCCAACACCAGCCGCAAAATGAAGCCCGACGAGGTGAAAGAGGTTGAGGAAAAACACGCCGCGAAACCGCAAGAGATCATCGTCGGATACGATGCGCTGGCAATCTACGTCCACAAGGGCAACCCGTTGGACTCCATTTCGCTGGAGGAGTTGGCCGATCTGTATGGCGAAAATGGAACGCTGACGAAGTGGTCCGAATTGGAGTTGCCGCTTGGAAGCATCAAAAACGACCGGATCGTCCGCATCAATCGTCAAAGCAGCTCGGGCACGTATTTTTATTTCCGCGAGACCGTCCTCGGCAAAGGAAAGGACATGAAACTCGGCTCGGTCGACGCCAACGGCTCGAAGGACGCGGTGAGCCTGATTTCCCGCACGCCCGGGGCCATCGGCTACAGCGGCATGGGCTACGCCACCGACGAGGTGAAAATGTTGCTGGTGTCGCGTCGTCGGGGCGAGCTGGGCGTGGCCCCGACGTTGGAAAACGCCCGCAATGGAACCTATCCAATCACCCGGCCGTTGCAGATTTACGTGATCGGCAAACCGACTGGGGCGGTGAAAGAGTATCTCGATTGGATTCTCTCGCCCGAGGGCCAGGAGGTCGTGTTGCAACTGGGATACGTACCGCTGGAAACCAATAAATAACGACTACACATGTTGGGGCGGCAGTTAAACTGCCGCCCCAACAATGCCCGGAGGCTGTTAGCCTCCGGCTATTGAGGAAGCCATTGTCCGACTACCAGAACACTCGCCGACCGGGGATCGCGTGGCGCGGCCTGATGGACCGTTGCGAACCGCTGATCGAGTGGGCCATCCGGCTCTGCGGCTACAGCGCGATCCTCTTTATCTTCGCGATATTGTTTTTCATCATCTGGGAATCCCGCTCCGCGTTGTTCGGCGGGGTGAATCTGATCGAGTTTTTCACCAGCACCCGCTGGCAACCGACCTCGGAAGTCCGACCGGAATACGGCATCCTTGCCCTGATCGTCGGCACGGTGTGCGTAACGGCGCTGGCCATGTTGTTCGCCGTTCCGTTGGGGCTGGGCGCGGCCGTGTTCATCTCCGAGTTTTGTTCCGGCAAGCCGAAGGAAATCCTGAAAATCGTCATCGAACTGCTGGCGGCCATTCCCTCGATCGTCTGGGGATTCATCGGCTACATGGTCCTGGGCCCGATCATCATGTGGACTACCGGCGCGGCGGTCGGCGTGAACATGCTCAACGGCAGCATAATCCTGGCGCTGATGAGCGTGCCGATCATCGTCTCGGTCGGCGAAGATTCGTTGAAGGCGGTGCCCGACTCGTTCCGCGAGGCGGCCCTTTCGCTGGGGGCCAGCCGCTGGGAAATCGTTTATCGGGTTCTATTCCCGGCTGCGAAAAACGGACTGCTGGCCGCCGTCCTGCTGGGCGTGGGCCGGGCGATCGGCGAGACGATGGCCGTGCTGATGTGCACCGGACACGCCGTCCAGATTCCCCGCAGCCCGCTCGATCCGGTCCGCACGCTCACCGCCACGATCGCCTCGGAACTGGGCGAGGCCGTCTCGGGCGGAATCCACTACGGCGCGTTGTTCTTGATCGGCCTGGTGTTGTTTGTCATGACGTTCGCGGTCAATCTGGCGGCCGATCTGGTGGTGAAGGGGATACGTAATGAGCAGTGAAGACAACTTCCATCCGCCCTCGCCCCCGGCCCCTCTCCCGCAAGCGGGAGAGGGGAGTAGCGGCACCGACTCTCACCCCCGCGCGGGAGAGGGGTGTGTCGGCACCAATCCCTTCGCTCCATCGCCGTTGGAGAATCGCAAAAAAATCAAGGAAACCATCGCCCAGTGGATTCTCGGGGCGGTCGCGGTGGCGTTGGTTGTTCCGGTGGTGCTGATACTCGGATACTTGGTCGTCAAAGCGTGGCCGGTGTTGAGCGTTTCCTTCGTCTTCGATAATCCCGAGAACCGCATGACTGCCGGCGGCATCTGGGCGCCGCTGGTCGGCACGTTTTTTCTGGTGCTGATCTCGCTGGCGGCGGCCGCGCCGGTCGGCATCCTCGCCGGGGTTTATCTGAACGAGTTCGCCCGCGACAACTGGTTCACCCGCTCGGTCAACTTGGCGGTGATGAACCTGGCCGGCGTGCCGAGCATCGTTCACGGTCTGTTCGGCGTGGGTGCGTTCGTGCTGTTCATGGGCCTGGGCCGGTCGCTGCTGGCCGCTTCGCTCACGCTGGCCGTGATGACCCTGCCGGTGATAATCACCAGCACGCGCGAGGCGTTGGCCTCGGTGCCAATGTCGTTCCGCGAGGCCTGCTGGAACATGGGCGCCACGCGCTGGCAGACGATCCGCACGATCGTTTTGCCCAACTCCATTAGCGGCATCCTGACGGGCGTGATCTTACAGGTATCCCGGGCGGCGGGCGAGACGGCCCCGATCTTGTTCACCGGAGCGGTCTTTTTCACGCCCGTGGACCCAAGCGGCTGGAGCTCGTTTTTCCCTTACGGACTGGACGACCGCTGCATGGCGCTTTCGATGCACTTGTTCACGTTGGCCACGCAGGTCCGCGGCGTCTCGGACGAGTACCTTTACGGCACGGCGGTCGTGCTGGTCGGGCTGGTGTTGTTGGTCAACGGCGCGTCGATCATTTTGCGGGGGTATTTGCGTTCGAGGAAGAGGTGGTAATTACTCGAGAAGATTAATAGACTTCATCGTGCGAACTGATCGTGTCCAACAGAATCGCTTCCTTGCCTTCCCATTGAACGAAACGAAAGACAATGCGGAGATCATAGCCGGCGCTGCATGCCAAAAAACCTTCGAGGTTTCCTTTCAGCTTATGAGTTTTCAACTGGGCGTAGAACGCGTCGGCGGAGAGAAGCGTCAGGGCCGTCTTAATGTCGGCGGCAGCGGAGGGGTTTTTCTTGACGTATTTTTTCGCAGCCCGGACGAACGCATTGGATTGCAACAACGTCCGGTTCACGAAAGCACCTCACCCATCAGTTCATCGGGAGTGACCGGTCGGCAACGTCCCGCCTTGTACTCTTGCTCGGCGTCTTGGATTTCCTTGGCCAATTCAGCCCGGCGGTACTCGGCCATGCGATGCCGCAGTATTTCCACCAATGCTTCCTGTTCGTCGAGCGAGAGTTTATCGGCGGCATCCAGGAGTTCACTAAAGGCAGTAGAGTTTTGCATAATCTGAAAAAACCTCCTCCATACAAAAATGATACCCCCCGATGATACGACGGTCAAGTCTCGTAAAAACCCTGCATATTGGATATAATTCGCTGATTAAATACTAACTGTATAGTCTTTTGCGCCATGATTCCCCACGTCCGCTTCGAAAACGTCACCGTCAGCTACGGCCAGAAAAAGGCCCTGGACGACGTCTCGTTTGAAATTCCGAAGAAGCGGATTTTCGCCGTTATCGGCCCGGCCAACTCCGGCAAGACAACGATGCTCAAGTGCATCAATCGCACGATCGACTTCATCCCGCACGCCAAAGTGGAAGGAAAAGTGACGATCGACGGCGACGACGTGTTTCGCATCCGCAACGTCTATCAACTGCGACGGCGGGTGGGAATGGTCTTTCCGCTGCCCGTCGGGTTGCCGCTGTCGGTCTACGAAAACGTGGCCTATGCCCCGCGCCGGGCGGGGATCCACAACCGGCGCGAACTCGATGAGATCGTCGAGACCTGCCTCCGCCAGGCAATGCTCTGGGACGAGGTGAAAGACCGCATGAACATGCTCGGCTCGATGCTCTCCGGCGGCCAGCAGCAGCGGCTGACCCTCGCCCGGGCGCTGTCGCTGCGGCCGCAGATACTATGCCTCGACGAATTTTCGATCGCCATCGACCCGGTCACCACCATGAAGATCGAGGACATCCTCCGCGAGTTGAAAGAGAAAATGACGATCGTGATGGTTACAAACCTGGTCCAGCAGGCGCGGCGATTGGCCGACTACACCGCGTTTTTCAGCGCCTCGAAACTGATCGAGGTCGATGAAACCGAGAAGATTTTCACCAACGCCGCCAACAATCTGACCGAGCGATACGTGACCGGGGATTTCGGGTAATTGCGCGACTAGCGACAGCAGATAAACATGACACAAGCCACCGCCGCAACGCCGACATACTCCATCCGGACCCGGGGCCTGAACCTCTGGTACGGCGATTTTCAAGCGCTGAAAGACGTATCGATCAACGTCAAGCCGGGCATCATCACGGCGCTGATCGGTCCCTCGGGTTGCGGAAAAACCACGCTGCTCCGCTGCTTCAACCGCATCAACGAACGATATGGAAACGTCACCACCACCGGAGAGGTGACGATACTGGACAAGAACATCTACGACGAGGACGTCTCGCTCAGCACGCTTCGCAAATCGGTGGGCATGGTCTTTCAGCGCCCCAATCCGCTGCCGATCTCGATTTACGAAAACGTGTTGTTCGGCGTCCGGTCGCATACGCATCGAGGCGAGTTCAACCGCCGGCAGCGCGACGAGATGGTCGAATCGGCCCTGCGCGACGTGCAACTTTGGGACGAGGTAAAGGATCGGCTGCGGCGGCGGGCCACGTATCTGACGCTCGAACAGCAGCAAAAGCTCTGCATCGCCCGGCTGCTGCCGTTGAAGCCGCGGATCATCCTGATGGACGAGCCGTGTTCGGCGCTCGACGCCGAGGGGATCGAGCGGATCGAGGACTTAATCGACGAGTTGCGGGAGAAATACACGATCGTGATGGTCACGCACAACATGGCCCAGGCGCGGCGGGCAAGCCACGAGTGCATCTTCATGCTCATGGGGCGGATCGTCGAGCACGGCCCGACGCTCGACATCTTTCTCAAGCCCAAAGACCCCGAGACCGAACTTTACGTCCGCGGCCGCTACGGGTAGCGGTCGAGAGGTCCGTCAATCGCAATTATTGATGTTTGCATTGTTAATGATCCGGCCTGGCATACTTTTTGCCTTGTTTTTCGGCCTCCCGTTGGTCGGCCTCGGTTCATTAGCCGTGCAGGACACAACAAGAAGAACACCGTCGCACAAACTTTCTTCTCCGAGCAAGCAATAAGATTATTCCCGAGGCGACCGCCAAGGCCAGCGTTCCCGGCTCGGGCACGGCGACCGCGTAGCCGCTGAAATCGCTTGCGGTAAAACTGACCCAACCGGAATTATACGTCAGATCGGTTGCGTCGAAAGCGGTCCACGATTCGCCATCGTAATGCCAAACCACCAAATCGACCCGGTCGAAGCCCTCGCCGACGGCGAAGGAGAGATAGACGGAATCGTCTTCCGAGTAGCCGTCGCCGCCGAGGGTGATTTGCCACGCCCCCTTGATTATCTGACTTGGTTCGATAAGCTCGGTCAGATCGGCGAGCGTATCGCCGTCGCAAGCCGCGGCCGTCAGCAGCAGATCGGCGTCGTCGCCCGTTTTGGCGAGAAAGCTCATCCCGAGCGACCAGCCGGCATGTTCGCCTCCGCCGTTGACGATCAACGCGCGTTGGGTCGCGGCGAGATCGAGCGAAAGCTGCTCGCCGGAATTGCCTGAAGCTACGCTGGAGACGGTGAACAGGTGGTTTTCCCCGTCCCAAGTGCCGCCGACGGCCTGATAAACTCCTTCGCCTTCCCAGGTTTCGGCGGAGATGGGCGCGTAAACGTTTCCCGCCGTCGCGTCCGCTCCGGCGAAGATGCGGACGGTTCCTTCGTTGGTGAAGGTGTTTTCCTCGTCTGTCAGGGTAAACGAGCTGCCCCGTCCAACGTCGATGGCCAACAACGATTTTGTGTTGATGGACGCGCTGGCCGCCGAGGCTGCGGCGCCGCCGGAGAGGCTCAAAATTCCTTTGCCGTAATAACCTATCGTAAGGTCGCCGACCGTTGAATAAACCGAACCGACGCCGTCGATTACGAAACTGCCGACGGAACTGGAGCCGTAGCCGATTATTCCGGACCCGGAAGTAAATGCAGCGCCGTCGAGCACGCGGAGGTTCCCGTTTCCATATCGTCCTACGTAAAGAGCGCCGGCGACGTTCCAGGCGGAATCTTCGCCGGAGACGATCGCCTCGCCGGCGGAGCCGGAGTTGTAGCCGAGAAAGGCCGAGCCGCTGGAGACGGCCCCGCCTTGTTCGACGTTCAGGCTCGCCGCGTTGCCGCTGTATCCGACATAGAAGGCGTCGGTGTTGTTCCAGGCGGAGCCTTCGCCTGAGACGACCGCCTCGCCGCTGGAGCCGGCGTTGTAACCGATGTAGGCCGAGCCGCTTGCAACAACGCCGCCGCGATTGACGACGAGCGTTCCCGCGCCGCCGTATCCGACGTTAAGCGCATCTTCAATGGTCCAGGAGGAGCCGTCGCCGGAAACGGTCGCCACGTTGCCGATTGAGCTAGCGCCGTATCCGATGTCGCCCGACGAGGTTGACAGCGTTCCGCCGTCGGTGACTTTCAGGATTCCGCGGCCGTTGTATCCGACCGTCAAGTTTCGCAAGCAAGACCAGTTTGAGCCATCTCCGTCGACCGTTGCATAACCGCAAACATCATCCCTATATCCAATGAAACAGTAAGCGCTCGAAGTAACTGAGCCGCCATTAATGACGTTGAGTATGCCCGTACTGGATGATCCTATTCGGATTCCCTTTTTGTCAATGTAAAAGAAATTCCACGACGATCCGCTTCCAGACACGGTGATCGTTGCAGGGTTGTCAATTCCTTGACCGATGTATGAATTTCCAGAGGCGCCCGTCCCTTTATCGGTGACTGCGATTGACCCATCGTTAACATACAAATAGGAAGTGTAGAAATTCGAGCCTTCACCGGAGACGGCTACATGTCCTTGATTGTTGATATAAGTATACATACTGCTGAACATAACCGCATTTACATTAACATGTCCGCCGTCGGTGATGTTGAGGGTCCCCGATCCGTATCGGCCGACATACAACTCTTTAGCGATCCAACTCGAACCAGCGCCGGTGATCGTTGCG
Organism: Pirellulales bacterium; assembly: GCA_016928165.1. GTDB lineage: Bacteria > Planctomycetota > Planctomycetia > Pirellulales > Thermoguttaceae > JAHIKV01. The sequence continues at coordinate 24,446 of JAFGLH010000268.1, forward strand.
GCGCCGGATGAGCCTTCATAATAGCCTAAGTAGCCTATATTGGAGGTAACGGCGATTCCATCGCGAATGGTTAAAGTGCCGTGATCCATATAGCCGGCGCCCAGATCGGCGAGGCTGTTCGAGTCGATGTTAACGGTGATGTTATCGCTTAGCATGAACGAATGACTCGTGCCGTGGTTTTGGTCGAACACTAAATCAATGTCGGAGACGATCCCGCCGAGGTTGATCACACCCGTTCCGGTTGCCTGGCTGGGAGATGTATATAAGGTTTGCGTGGTGAGCGACCCGTTGTCGAAAACCACATAACTGTTCGTATCGTTGTGCCATCCGATGATGGTGGTTTCCAATACGGTGACGTTTCCTCCATTGAGTATGTTCAGTCTTCCGTAGCCCCCGAATTCCGCAATTCCACCAAGGTGAAGGTCGTCTCGACATTCGAAAGTTGAGCCTTCGCCATCGACCGTAACGGCGCCGCCCGATCCGTAGTATGAGCCTGAAGAAATCGTGCAATAATTATTTGAACGAACATAACCGCCGTTGGTAATATTTACGACGCCGTTTCCCTTTACCGTAAGTTGACCTGCCGATAGAGTAGAATCGTCGCCATCGACGTGGGCGTCGCCATTTCCGCCGATAATGGCATTGCCCGCGTACACGTAGGCCCCATCGGTAACGCTCAGGTCTGCATGGCCCGTATTATTCTCAATACAAAGGGTCAAGTTGCTTACGGACCAAAACGTGTCGCTGTTTTCAACGACAATGGTCGCCGTCGAGCCGGACTCGTGTGCAACGGAACATCCGTCGGTCCTGAGTTGCACGCCGTTTCTGATCGTTAGAGATCCGTTGCTATAATAACCTGGCGAGAGGTCGCCGTTGTTGTTGGGGTTGCTCAAGTCGAGGTTGACGGTCAGGTCCAGCCCGGCTCCGCTGGAAAGGTGGAAAGTTTGCACCAGGTCGCTCTCCTCATCCAGGACCAAATCGAAATCGCCCACGAGTCCATTTGCGTTCACCGTGCCAGTTCCCCGCAGTCTTTCCGGAATAAGGGGCAGCGTTTGCGTGTTGAAAGTGCCGTTTTGAAAATTGATCGCGGCGTCGGATTCCAGATCGAAATTGAAATCCCCCGAATTTCGGACGATTGCGCCGTTTCGGATATTCAGCGCGCCGGACATCGTGAGTCCTTCGCAACTCAGCGAAGAGCCGATGCCGTCCACGGTGGCGGAGCCTATGATTTCACAAGAACTGCTTGCGGTAAGAACGCCGCCGTCCGTAACGTTCAAGCTGCCGTATTGGCCGATTCCGATCCATGTGCAAGTAACGGCCGAATCGATTCCGCTGACTGCAACAGATGACCCGGACTCATCCGCGCCGCCGATGTTTAGATTATTATAAATGTCCACCTTGCCGCCGTTGGAGACGTAGAGGTCGCCTTTGCCGTTTTCGCCGACTTTAAGAGCCTTAACGTCCCAAGCGGAGTTTGATCCGTTGACCGTTACGGTTCCGGTTGAATCCGCGTTGTAACCGATGTAGGCGCCGGTATCGCAGTAGACATGCCCGCCGTTGAGAATATTCAGCGTGCCGCTCCCATTATAGCCGACGTAAAAAGAAGAGTACTCGGTCCACGAGGAACCGGGGCCTTCAATCGTCGCAACACCGACGGAACCGGCGTTGAATCCGACGGCGCTCAGCTTGCCGCTGTAGCTGCCTATTTCATTCGTGCCCAGCGTTCCACCGTTGGTGATGTTCAACTCGCCGGAGCCGGAGTTGCCCACGATCACTCCTCCGTTGCCGGTCACGGCGGCCGCGTCGATCGTCATCGCGCCGGTCGAACCCGCCGAATATCCGATATAGCTGTAGACGCCGTTGCCTTGGCCGTTGAAGGAGTTGTTCAGGACCATCTCGGCTCCGTCGGAGACCTCTAGCGTGCCGGTTCCCGACCGGCCGACGTATAGAGACTCGTCGACGGTCCATTGCGCGCCTTCGCCGGTGACGGTCGCCGAGCCGTTCGAGCCGACGTGATAGCCGAGGCATCCGGCGGCGGACCGGACTTGAACTTCATCGCTGATGCCGATCGAGCCGGTCCCCAGATAGCCCGCGCCCAGGTCGCCGACGTTGCCGGCGTCGCTCATGTCGAGATTGACGGCGATATTTTTGTCGGGCGCATCGGCGATGGCGAACGACTGTTCGAGTTCGTGTTCTTCGTCAAAGGTCAGGTCCAGATCGCCGACCAATCCGCGAAGGTCAAGCGTGCCCGTGCCTGTCAGCTGAGAATTGCTTGCGTAGAGCGTTTTCGCGGTCAGCGATCCGCCGTTGAGGCCGAAGTCGATCGCGCCGGTCGAACCTGAGTTGTAGCCGAGATAGGCCGTGCCGCTGAAGGAAACCGTGCTTTGATTGAAGATGTTCAACGCGCCGTCGCCGGAGCGGCCGAGGTAAAGATCTCCGCTGCCGGTCCACTGCGAGCCGGCGCCGTCGAGGGTCACGTCACCGGTCGATGTATCGTAGTATCCGACGTAGGCGGTCCCGCTGCTGACCGCTCCGCCGCTCTCGACGTTCAAAGAACCGGTTCCGTAGCGGCCGACGTTGAGCGTCGAGCCGTTTTGCCATTTCGAGTTTTCGCCGCTGACGGTCACGTCGCCGGTCGTCGCCTCGTTGTAGCCGAGGTATCCGTAACGAGAATAGAGGATGCTTTCGGCGTCGACGGTCAATGTTCCGTCGGCGGTCTTGCCTATGTAGCCGATTGTGGAACTGCTCCAAGAGGTTGTCCCTGACGTAGTTGAAATAGAAAATGGCGGTTCCTCAGGTCCGGGCGGTGTAGCCTGGACCGCTTTCCATCACGAAAGG
>JAFGLH010000036.1 GCA_016928165.1 Pirellulales bacterium
AAATCGCGCAAGCAAGTCAAGGCGTTTTAAGGCTGCAAGCCCTCACCCTAGCCCTCTCCCGGAGGGAGAGGGGACTTTCGTTTTCGAATTTGCAAAAGTTCAGTAATATCAATGAATATATTGTGTTCTTCTTCCGGAGACAAAAGACTGTGTGTATGTGCGGGAACAGCCGTGTGAATCAGATGGCCGCAATGGGGGCATCGGATTATCTTGCCAACGGAAACATCGCAATCGCGAAAATGCTGTTGACAATGAGGGCGCCTCGCATCTGACAAACGACGAGTGGTCACGAATTATTGTTGCGACATTTCATCGTCTTGACTCGTTTCCACCAATCGCCCAGCGGTCCACGTTCGGCTTGTTCTTGAAAGTAAGTTTGTTCCTGTTCGTGAGTCATGCCGTGAATAGTCCGGAAAATCTCCGCTTGCACATGGCGTTTGTAGCCGACGCAGTCAAACGTCTTGTTGGTTTTCGTTGGCGTCGTCATAAACCACCTCTTTAGGGGACAGAATGGTCAAAACACCATACCCCATCTTATCATTCACCTCATTATACGCTTTTATTTTATCCAAGCGAACAATGTGTTTGAAGTTCCAAGATACCACGGCATCAGCCTTCGCGACGGCAGCCGCCGCCACATGCGTGGCGTCGTCCATCCATTTTCGACTCACGACTTCCGCGGACAGATAAGCGTCTCGCAAGCGCAGAACATCTTCGGACAAAGGCACTGCTTCGACGGCGGATTCCGGCAATGATTGGAAATGCCGCAAGACGGATTGTGGCGCATCGGTTAGTTCCCGCACCACTACGTCACTGACAAGCAATATAACGTTGCCATTTCGTGCCATGTCGAGAAGCTGCCTGGACTCTTCGGCAAACTCGTCGTCGGCACAGCCGCCTATGACGGACGTGTCTACATATATTCGCAATGTCATGTTGATGGCTCCGGACACTTATCACATTTAAGTTCAGGACATAACGCTCAACGGTCGTGGTAGAATGGTTAGAGTCCGTAATCCTTGATTTTCTTGTGCAGCGTGTTGCGGTTGACGCCCAGCCGGTCGGCGGCCTTGACGCGGACGCCGTCGCAGGCGGCCAACACTTGGGCGATCAACTCCCGCTCCACCCGATCGACGATCAACGCATGAAGATTCTCGGCGTCCGGCGGGGCGACGGCTATGCCGCGGCGGACCAGTTCGGCGGCCAGCGCCGCGGGGTCCGACGTTCTGCCCGGCCGACGCGGAGTTTGGCCGCTGATCGTATCGGGCAACAAATCGACGGTCAACTCGCCGCCGGGGGCGAGGACCACGGCCCGCTCGACGTAGTTCTGCAACTCGCGGACGTTGCCCGGCCAGTCGTAATCCCGCAAGGCGCGCATCGCCGCCGGAGAGACGCGCAACGGGTCGCGGTCGTTTTCGGCCGCGTAGATTCGCAGAAAATGCTCGACCAGCGCGGGAATGTCCTCGCGGCGCTCGATCAAGGGCGGCAGGCGGATCGAAACAACGTTGAGTCGATAGTAAAGGTCTTCGCGAAAGCGCCCGGCCTCGGTCTCGCCGAGCAGGTCTCGGTTGCAGGCGGCGATTACGCGGACGTCGACCCCGACGGTATGCGTGTCGCCGACGCGCTCGAACTCGTGCTCTTGCAGCACGCGGAGCAGCTTTATTTGCAGCTTGGGACTGGTCGAATCGATTTCGTCGAGGAAGATGGTGCCGGTGTGGGCGGCCTCGAAACGTCCGGTGCGGTTGTCGACCGCGCCCGTGAAGGCGCCGCGGACGTGGCCGAACAGTTCGCTTTCCAGGAGGTTTTCGGCCAGCGCGCCGCAGTTGACGCGCACGAACGGCCCGCTGCCGCGCGGGCTGAGCCTGTGAATCGCCTTGGCGATCAACTCCTTGCCGGTGCCCGTCTCGCCCAGCAGCAGCACCGAGGCGTTCGAGCGGGCGACGCGGCGGGTCAGCCGATACACCTCCTCCATCGCCGCCCCGCCGCCGATCAATTCCGGGATCGGCGCGCCGGTTGGTTGGAGATCATTGCTCGGCGGAGATGGAGGCATTGTGGGATTGGGGGTCGGGGAATAGGAGTTGATTTATCTTAGATTAATCGCTTGCGGTTTCGCAATCAGAATCGCTGCTTTTCGTTCTGCACCGACACCGGTCGGGCCGCCTCGATGCAATCGAGGATCAAGCTCAAGACGCGTTGCGACGCGGCGTCCCGATGTTCGTTATTGTTGTAGAGGTCGTATTGGCGTTGGATTTCCTTGGCTGTCAAGAGCAACCCGTGCTTCTCGGCGCTCCGGCGAAATGCTTTGACCGCATGTTGCCGCAGCGCCAACGGCCGAGTGAACCGCGAGGCCGTTTCCACCAGCGCCCGTTGCGCGGCGGGGGAGTTCAATTCGGCCAGCACGTCGGCCGCTCGGGCGGCGACGGCCGGATTCTGGTTCGCCAGCGCTTCGGTCACGGCGGCTTCCGTTCGTCGCAAGTCGTAGAGTTTTTCCGAAGTTCCAGCCAGCGCGGCCAGCAGTCCGAGTGCCTCGACCGCCTGCCGCTGCCTCGCCTCGAAGCCGACGAAATCCCGCGCGCTCAACTCGGCCAACCGCTCCAATTGCCAGTTGAAAGCCTGCTCGTCCCTGGGCCGAGGGAAGGCCGCCGCCAGGGGGTCGTTTCGGGCGATCCGTTCGGCCTGCTCGTAGCGGTCCGCCGGGGCTATCAATCCTATCCGCAGCGACGCCGTGCGCGGGTCGTTGCGCAACTGCTGCAAGAGCAGGTCGGCCGTCGGCCCGGCGATCGTCACGTCGATCAGGGCCAATTCGCAGTCGGGCGATTGCGCCACCCGGAGCAACAACTCTCGCCCGGTCGCCACGGCGTCGGACTGGAACCCCGCGGCCGCCAGTCGGCCGGCCAGGTCGCGGGCCGTCTCCGGCTTCGAGGAGGCGACCAACGCGCAGCGGAGGCCGCGACTGGATGCGAAAAAGGCCAGAACGTCCGGCACGCGGCTCGATCCGGCGAACTGCCGGACCGGTTGCAGGCGGACGATCGCCGCGGCGGCTGCCAGCCGCAGCCGGCGGTCGGGGCTTTGCAGCGCGGCGGCCAACGGTCCCGGCTTTGGCCCGTCGAGCAGTTCATCGGCGGCGCCGATTTCGCCCAACAGCCGCGCCGCGACGGTCGCCGCCGCCGGATGGCCGCGTTCCATCCCGTAGGCGACTACTTCTTCGAGCGGCTCGACGCCGAAGCGCTTCGCCTCGACGAAGGCCATGTTTTTTTCGTCCAAGGGCCGGTCCCGTCCGTTTTCGCGGGCGGCCGCCTCGAGCATCGCCGTCAGGTGCAGCAAGCGGAGTTGTCGGTCGTGCGGGGCCAGGGAATAAGCATCTCGCGCCCAGCGGGCCGCCTGCATTAAAGCCGCGTCGGCCGGCGACACGGTTTGGCTCTCGCATTGCCGCTTCGACTCGTCCCATCGCCAAACTTTCACCTTCCCGTCCTGAACGCCTTCGACCGGCTGGCCGCGATTAAGACATTCCTCGGCGGCGGCGGTCAAGACGGCGATCGCCTTGGTTTTGGTAGGCACGCCGCCAGTGCGGCGCAGCGCCTCGGCGGCCGCGGCGCGGACCTCCGCGGGGCCGTCCTCCGACAGACACGGCGCGAGCAGACATAGGCGCGGTTTTCCGTCCTTCATTGCGGCCAAGGTCTTGATTGCCTGGACGGCGAGTTTAGGATCGGCCCGGCCGACGACGGCCGTCAGCGGCCCGATCGCCGCGGCGCCGATTTCGGCCAGCGCCGCCCGCACGTTGGCGTGCTCCTTCGCTCGCCCGGGGTCGGCCGACACGGCGATAAGTCGCGGGACGGCCGCCGCTTGCGCCTCCCGCAAACCGACCAAGGCCCGCAATCGCACTTCGGCCGAGGTATCTTGGAGCTGTTGTATCAGGGCGTCGATTCGCCGGACGTCCTCGTTCTCGGCGCGGATCGCGGCGGAGACGGCGTCGGCCAGTTTTCGTGCCTCGGGTTGCAGGTCATTGCGTCCGGCCAACTCGATGAGCATCGCCGGGCCGACGGCGCGCCCCAACTCGGCAAGCTCCGCGCGGTCCAGGGCGGCGTCGAGAACGTTCTTCAGCAACGGTTTACCCAGGTCCGGCCGGCCAAGCTCGGCGAAGATCTTCGCCGCGCGGACGCATTCGACCGGCGTGGTCGGCTTCGAGGCCAGCAGCGCCTCGACGGCGGAGTCCCTGGGATAGGTTTTTTCCTCGGCCGGCTTGAAACTCGGTTCCTGTGCCGCGAGGGGCGGCACAACCAGACAGAACAAAACGAACAGATAAACCGCGTTCGATAAAGGAGATGATAATTTCATGGCGGTGTTCATTGCGTTGGCGATTGAATGTTTAGCTGCCGCCGGCTCGGCGGCCCGACAACGCACCCAGGCCGCCGTGCCGGCGGCCGCGAAACGCCGGATGCGTTATTCGGATAATAGTTCTTTCCATCGTCGTATTTGTTCTTCCACTTGCTCCGGTCCGGTCGACCCGTAACTGGTCATGGCGGCCACGGCGTTTATCGGCCCGAGCACGTCGTATACGCTTTCGTCGATTTTGGGATGGACCTCGCGGAACTCGTCCGGGGAGAGATCGGCCAGTCGGACGCCGCGATCCATTGCCTTGCGGACCAGCCGCCCTACCAGTTCGTGGGCGGTCCGTTGCGGCAGGCCGCGGCTGATGAGCTGCTCCATCAACGTCGTGGCGTCGAGGTGCCCGCGGTCGAGCCGTGCGGCGATCGCCGGCCGGTCCAACTCCACTGCTTCCACCAGCGGCGCCGCCGTTTCGAGCGAAGCGCGGACCGCGTCGAACGAATCCATCAGCGGCGGTTTGTCGTCTTGCAGATCGCGGTTGTAGCCGAGCGGCAAGCCCTTGACCAACACCAGCAGCGTTTGCAGGTTGCCGATCGCCCGGGCGGTCTTGCCGCGAATCAACTCCAGCACGTCGGGATTGATCTTTTGCGGCATGATCGAGGAGCCGGTGCAGAATTCCTCGGGCAGCTTCAGAAATCCGAACTCATCGGTCGACCAGATGATCCACTGCTCGGCCCAGCCGCCGAGGTGTTCGGCGATCAGCGCCATTGCGAAGGCGAACTCGAGGGCGAAGTCGCGGTCGGCGACCGCGTCGAGGCTGTTGGCGGAAGGTCCGTCGAATCCGAGCCGGGCGGCCGCGTCGTGGCGGTCGATCGGCAGGCTCGTGCCGGCCAACGCACCCGCGCCCAAGGGTGAAACGTTAGTCCGCCGCCGACAGTCGACCAGCCGGGAACGGTCGCGATCGAGCTGCTCGCAATAGGCCAGCCAGCAGTGGGCGGCCAGCACCGGCTGGGCGCGGCGCAGGTGGGTGTAGCCGGGTAAAATCACGCCGGAGTCCTTCTCGCAACGGAGGAGGAAGGCGCGCTGCAAGGCCGAGAGATTGTTGTCGAGTCGATCGATCGCCTCGCGGACCCAGAGCCGCAGGTCGGCGGCGACCTGATCGTTTCGGCTGCGGGCGGCGTGCAGTTTGCGGCCCGCGTCGCCGATCCGGTCGATTAAGGCCCGCTCGACGTGCATGTGTATGTCTTCCAGCGCGGCGCGGAAGGGGAAGCGGCCTTGCTCGATTTCAAGGCGGATTTCTTGCAGCGCCTGCTCGATTTGGCGACATTCTTGCGGCTCGATTAGTCCGACCTTTTCTAGCATGCGGGCGTGGGCGAGCGAGCAGTCGATGTCCTGTCGGTAGAGGCGCCGGTCGAAGCTCACGCTTTCGGTGAACTCCTCGACGCGGCGGTCGGTCGGCCGCTCGAAGACGCCTCCCCACGGTTTTTCGGCCACGACGCACCTCCCAACAATTCGACTATTTGCCGTATCCAGGATACCCGGATACGGTGGGTCGGTCAACGCCGTCGAGGGCCGCTACGTCACCTGGTGGACGACGATCATGTTGTGGCGTGAGACGGGCAGTCCGGTGCCGGCGACGAGCACCACGCGGTCGCCGGGGACAAGGAGTTTTTCCGCGCGGCCCAACTCGACCACGTATCGCAGCAGCGCGGCGCTGTCGTCGGTCGGCGCGCCGGCCAGGGGGATCACGCCCCAGTAGAGACACATCCTTCGCAAAGTTGCCGGCGAATCGCTCACGCCGAGCGTGAAGGCGAAGCGGCGGTTTTTCGCCATCGACAGGGCCGTGGCGCCGCTGGCCGTGGCGACCACGACGACCTTCGCGCCGAGTTGCTCGGCGATCCGTCCGGCCGCCGCCACGGTGGTTTCGGTTATGGGGTTAAGCGTGCTTTCCCCTTCATTCTCTGAAAAACGGGAAACAATGCGAGGCCGCTCGGTCTCCATTGCTATGCGGTGCATCATTGCCACCGCTTCGCGGGGATACTCGCCGACGGCAGTCTCGCCGGAGAGCATGCAAGCGTCGGCGCCGTCGAGGATGGCGTTGCTCACGTCGGCCACCTCGGCGCGGGTGGGGATCCGCGAATGGGTCATGCTGTCGAGCATCTGCGTGGCGACGATCGCCGGTTTGCGGCGCCGATAGCAGGCGGCGATGATCTCCTTCTGGGCCATTGCCACGCGGGCGACGTCTATCTCCACGCCCAGGTCGCCGCGGGCGACCATCACTCCGTCGGCCGCCGCCACGATCGCGTCGAGATGTTCAAGCGCCTCGGGCTTTTCGATCTTGGCGATGACTTGCGTTTCCGGATTGTGCTCGGCCAGCAGCGATTTGAGTTCCAGCACATCGTCGGCCTTGCGGACGAAACTCAGTCCCACGAAATCGACGTTGTTTTGCGCCGCCCAGACGGCGTTGCGTCGGTCGGTCTCGTCGAGGGCCTTCGCGCTGAGCTTCACGCCGGGCAGGTTGACTCCCTGCCGGCTGCGGACGGTCCCCGGCTGGACGACGCGGCAGGTCGCCCCGTCGGCGTCGAGACGCTCGACCTCGAGGCTGACGATGCCGTCGGCGAGCATGATCCGGTCGCCCTTTTCCAACTCGTCCAGCAGCGGCTCGTAGCTGGCGGTTAATTCGACGAGGGGCGAGGAATGAAGGGCGAGGGCAGAGGGGCGAACGAACCTCAGCCGATCGCCGGCGTTGCAGCGGAGCTGTCCGCCGGGGATTTCGCCCAGCCGGATTTTCGGTCCGGCCAGGTCGGCGAGCACCGCCGCCGGGCGACCGACCGACTCGGCCGCGGCGCGGATCGCCGCCAGCCGCGGCTGCTGCTCGGTCGGTCCGCCGTGGGCCATGTTCAGGCGGAACACGTCCACGCCGGCGACGAGCAGGGCCGCAAGTTGTTCTTGAGACGACGAGGCCGGTCCAATGGTGGCGACGATCTTCGTCCGCGACGGGCGAGGTTCGATTTTCGAGCGCGGCGATTTCGACATGTTTTCGGCCTCCCGTAATAATTATCGTCAAGCCGGGGAAATCCGTAGGGCGGGACAAGCAAAATCGCCGTCTCGCCTACATTTTATTACCGCCTCAATCCATTTCTGCACCCATGCAAGTATTGCATATTGATCGAAATGGCGATATTCTACAAGATATCTCTGATAGTTTTCACGCCTCGGCCGTTTCCCGCCGCCAAACACCGGAGGAGCAAAAATGAAGCGCCATATTTCCACCCGTCGCGATTTTCTCAAGGCCGGCGCCGGCATGGCCGCGGCCGGTTTGGCGGCGCCGTGTCTGCTGACCGGCGCCAAGGCGACTGCCGCCGAGCCGAAATACGATCTCAACGTGGCGGCCATTGGCGTGGGCGGACGCGGCACGCAAATCGGCAAGCCGGCGGCGGCGTTGGCCAACATGATCGCCTGCGCCGACGTCCACTTGGGCAACGCGGAAAAGTTCGCCGCCGAGGTGGGCGGCAAGTGCAAGGCATATCAAGACTACCGCAAGGTGCTCGACCGCGGCGACGTGGACGCGGTAATCATCGGCACGCCCGACCATTGGCACGCGAAAATTGCCCTCGACGCAATGCAGGCCGGCAAGGACGTATATTGCGAGAAGCCGCTGACGCTGACGATCGACGAGGGCCGGCTGATCTGCAAGGCGGTCAAGGCCACGGGCAAGGTGTTTCAGGTCGGCACGCAGCAGCGGAGCGAGTATCATAAGTATTTTCTCCAGGCGGCGGCCATCGCCCGAAGCGGACGCTTGGGCGACAAATTGACCGCCACGGCCTCGGTGGGCGAGGGGACGGTCGGCGGACCGTTCGCCGCGGCCGAGCCGCCGAAGGAATTGAACTGGGACTTCTGGCTCGGCCAGGCCCCCCAGGCCGCCTTCTCGCCCGAGCGGATCGGCTGGAACTTCCGCTGGTGGTTCGACTATTCCGGCGGCATGGTGACCGACTGGGGCGTGCACCACACCGACATCGGGTTGTGGGCGCTCGGCGGCGAGGAGACCGGCGTGGACGACGTGGAGGGCAAGGGCGTCTTTCCGCTCGGCCGAGAACTCGTCCGCGACTACATGTTGGGCCGCAAGACGCTCGCCGATCTGCCGAACAGCTACAACACCGCCAAATCGTTCGACTGCACCATGAACCTGCCCAACGGAAACGTGTTGAAGCTCAACAGCGGCCACAACGATCTGTTGATCGAAGGCGAGAAGGGACGGCTGGCCGTCAATCGGGCCGGGTTGCGGGGGCAATTCGTCGAGAAGCTGAAAAGCGAGCCCGGCGGACAGGACTGGCTCGACGAGCAGGTCGCCAAGCTCTATCGCCATAAACCGATCCGCGGCCACATGGCCAATTTTTACGACTGCGTGCTGGACCGCTCGCTGCCGATCTCCGACGTGTTTACGCACTGCAACTCGGTCAATGCCTGCCACATGGCCAACATCGCCATGCTGCTGGGTCGAAAGGTCGCTTGGGACCGCGACAAACATCAATTCGTCGGCGACGAGGAGGCCAACCAACTGGCGCGCCGCCGGCAGCGCAAGCCGTACTCGATTTACATATGAAACTCGTTGCCGCAACCCGCGCTTGTTTCGTATCGCTCGCCGTTTGCTTTTTGACCCAGCCGGTTGCCCAAGCCGCGGACGAGGTGAAGCCGAATATTATTTTCATACTCGCCGACGACCTCGGCTACGGCGACCTGGGCTGCTACGGACAGAAGAGGATCGAGACGCCGAACCTCGACCGCATGGCCCGAGAAGGGGTGCGGTTTACCGACTGCTACGCGGGCGCTACGGTTTGCGCTCCGTCGCGTTGTAGCCTGATGACCGGATTGCACGGCGGACATGCGAGAATACGCGGCAACGGGTTGGTCCCCTTGCGACCCGAAGATACGACGGTCGCCGAAACGCTGCGCGCCGCGGGCTACGCCACCGGCGCGATCGGCAAGTGGGGATTGGGCGAAGAAGGGTCCACCGGCGTGCCGAACCGGCAGGGTTTCGACTACTGGTACGGTTACCTCAATCAGGTCGCCGCCCACAACTATTACCCCGCTTTTCTCTGGCGGAACGACGAAAAAGTCCCGCTGGGCAACGTATTGAAGCCGAGCAAGAGGAGACATGGCGGCGTGGCGGCGAAGAAGGTCGATTACTCCAACGATCTGTTCACGGACGAAGCGATTGCTTTTATCGAGCGGCATTGCGACGTGCCGTTCTTCTTGTATTTCCCCTACACGATCCCGCACGCCAACAACGAAGCGCGCGACGAGGGAATGGAGGTCCCCGATCTGGGCAAATACGCCGGTAGGAGATGGCCCGAGCCTCAGAAGGGCCACGCCGCGATGATCTCCCGGCTCGACGGATACGTCGGCCGGCTGTTCGAGAAGCTCAAGGAATTGGACCTGGACCAACGGACGATAGTCTTCTTCTCCAGCGACAACGGACCGCACAAGGAAGGGGGCGCGGACCCGGAGTTCTTCCACAGCGCCGGATCGTTGAGGGGTTACAAGAGATCGCTGCACGACGGCGGCATCCGCGTGCCGATGATTGTCCGCTGGCCGGGGCGAATACACCCGGGCGAGACAAGCGATTACGTTTGGGCGTTTTGGGATTTTCTGCCCACTGCCGTACAACTTGCCGGGGTGGAACAGTCACCGGGGATCGACGGCGTCTCGGTCTTGCCGGTATTGCTCGGGGAGAAGTACAATCGCGGCCCCCGCTTCCTATACTGGGAATTTCACGAAAGCCCCACGACCATGCAAGCGGTCCGTTTCGGCCGCTGGAAGGCGTTGCGCGACGCGCCCGGCACTCCGCTGCGGCTCTACGACCTGGAAGCGGATATTGGCGAGCAGCGCGATGTAGCCGGTCAACACCCCGAGATTGTGGAGAAGATCGCCCGATATTTGAGCGCCGTCCGCACGGAATCGAAGGATTTTCCGCTCCGCCGCGCCCCCTAGCCATTTTCGGCATGCCCGGCTATCCTGTTGGGATGGGTTTTTGGCGGGAAAAAGTCGTGCTGGTCACGGGCGGTTCGAGCGGCCTTGGGCGGGTCATCGCCGAGGCGTTCGCCGCCGCCGGGGCGAAGCTCGCCGTCGTCGGCCTGGAAGGGCCGCAGGTCGATCAGGCCGCCGCCGCGATGCAGGCCGCCGGCCATGACGCTTTGGGGCTTCCGGCCGACATTACCCGCCAGGAAGACGTCGAGCGGTCGATCGACCGCGTGCTGGAGCGATTCGGCCGGCTCGACGTGCTGGTCAACAACGCCGGCCGTTCGATGCGCGGCGGCTTGTTGGAAACCACCGCCGAACAATTCCGCGATTTGATGGAGTTGAACCTTATTGCGGCGGTCCGCTGCACGCGGGCGGCGGTTCCCCACCTGCTCGAGCGCCGCGGCCACGTGGTCAACATCGGCTCGTTGGCGTCGAAGGCCGCCTCCCGCTGGGTGGGCGCCTATCCGGCCACCAAGTTTGCCGTGGCGGCCTACTCCCAACAGCTCCGACTGGAACTCGGCCCGCAAGGATTGCACGTGCTGTTGGTCTGTCCAGGACCGATCCGGCGCAAGTCGCCGCGGCTGTATCCGCTCGAAGGCGTCGAGGACGTTCCCAAGCGAGCCCGGTCTCCCGGCGCCGGTGTCCGACTCCCTCCGGTCGCTCCGGAACGACTCGCCGAGGCCATTTTGCGCGCCTGCCAACGCCGCAAGTTGGAATTGGTCCTTCCCGCCAGGGCGAGGATCCTTTTCGCCATTTCCTCCATTTGGCCTACGTTGGGCGATTGGATCATCGGCAAGATGAGCGGGTAGCGGAGTTGCTACGGAACCAATTCCAATGTGGCCCACAAGCTGGGATCTTCTTGGTAGGGCATCGGTCCGCCGACGATTGTCGCGGCGGTTCAGCCAATTGCGCCAGACGCGCGACGCGGCCCACAAGAACCGGTGCAGCGCACGCGCGATGCCCGTGATTCCGTCATAGGCGTAATGTCTGCGAATCTTTTGGCACAGTTTCGCGTGTTGTTCGGCGATGGGCCGATGCCGGTTCGCCTGGCGCCACTCGGCGATGCTCCGCACCGCGCGGCTCAGGCGTTTCGAGGCCGTCTTGCGCATCACCGCCCAGCCGCCCCGTCGGGTTCGGCCCCAGAGATGGGTGAAGCCCAGCAGGTCGAGCGTGCCCGGCTTCTGATTGCGGTCCCCCTGCCGATCGCTCGCCTTAGGCGGTTATCAAAAAATAACCCCTTGCCCCTCTCCTGCAAGCGGGCGAGGGGAGTAATACTGGGATACGCTCATCGAACCTCCACGTATTCGGCGCATGTCCCAACAACGAGTCCACGACTCGACGCCTCGCTTCCCTCCGCCGGGTTCCCGCGGGCCGAGTTCCCCGCTTTCGTCGGTACTATCAAGGCGATCCGACTTCCCGCCGCCCGTCTCGCCGCGCTTCGTTGCCTTCGCGCCGGCAATACCACGGGATCGCGCACGTTTCGCTCCCACCGCGGCCACGCGACGCCGACGATGGGCCTGGGGTTGGTCGCCCGGTGGCCCCGGCCGGGAATGCTTCCGTGGAGACGATGGGATATCCCAAGTTCCCGGGGAACCCCAATGCCCGTTTGCCCATGTTCTTCGACCCCGGCCGGCCAAGACGTTCCTGACCGATTGCGGAACGCTCGCATGGCCCCCGCTAAGGGAAAGACGAAGGCGCCGACGACAAGAATCTTTCGAGGCTCAATAGCACGGCTTTCGGACTGGCTGTCCACGCATCACGATGTTGGTTGCCCTTCCCATCGCAAGACTCGCTTCCGGCGGCTGGTCAGGCCATGCCGGACGGAGATGAGCGGGCGACGTAATGGTCCGTCTTGTAGTCTGACACACTTAAAGTGTCGGGCAGGGTACCACTGCCGGACAAGCCAGCAGTGGCGCCCCAATTTTTAATCCTGACAAAGCACTAGCGATTGATGTCGTGTGTAGCGGGGCCGCTTGTGGTCCGTGAAATATGATGCACACCGTATATTTCCAACACGGTCTGCAAGCGGCCCCGCTAAACGGTTTGCCTGACATTGAACGTTGAACGGATCATTGCTTCTGTTGGTTGGCCGGGGCGGCGCCGCAATCGACGAGCATATAGCCTGCCCAGAAAAACGGATGGACCGCCTTGGGCGTTTCGCTCGATGCGGTCCGCTTCACGCGCGGCTCGGCGTCGAGGTCCAGACGCGAGTCGTTGGCCAGCAGCACGGCGCGTTGCCAGGCGTCGGCCGGCGCGGCGCGGGGCAACTCCTGGGCGAATTCGCGGACCAGGTCGAAGGACGATTGTCCGCCGGTCCTCCAGCGGCTCAGCAGGAGCGTCCGCGAGCCGCCGGCCATCAGCCCGCAGACGGTCAGGAAGACGTCGCCGCCCGGCGCCCGGCGGTCGAGGTTTTTCAGCGCGTCCTCGGCGGTGGTGTGGAAGCCGGGCAGGACGACGACGTCCGGCCCGTCCCAAGGCAGCAGCATCCAATCGGCCAGCGATCCGCCCTCCCGGCCGCGGTCGAGCGAGGCGGGATACCAGGCATAAGGGTTGTCTTGAAGAATCAGGTCGTCCAGCACGATCAGCCGATCGCAGAGGGCGGCGTAGACGGCGGAAGGCGCCGAGGAGGGCGCGTCGAGCATCACCGCGCCGGGCACGACTTTCGTCAGTTGCTCGAAGGCCCCGCGGGCGACCTCGACCTCGTCCCGCGGATAGAGTTTGCCAACCATGACGGCGGTGTTGCCGGTGGGATTGCGGCCCCAGCCCTGTGCGGCGCAGAGCGAGAGGGTTGGCGCATAGCGGATGCGGAAGCGAGCAATCAGCGAATGCAAGCGGTCGTCGACCTTCACTTGCAGCGCCTCGAAGGGCAGATACCAGAGGAAGCCGTCGGGGACGACGGCCAACTCGTCGAAGGGCTGCGAGAAATCGGCCCTCGACCCTTTGAGGAGCGTTTCCAGCACTTGCCTCGCCGGTTGTCTCCACTTCTCGGATGAAATTTCATCGGCGTTGATTTGATGATTTTGCCCGAATTGGCCCATCTCTCGGAGCATGGCCTGCGTTTGTCGCAGCAGCGCCGGGGTGGAGCCGATCTGCCAATGGATGCATTGTTCGTTGTTCAACAGGAAGGCGTAGAGCCGCCGGCTGGTGGCGAAGAAGGCCAGCACGGCGTGGCGGTCGGGAATGGATTTCTGCAAGTCGGCCGCGCTTTGCAGGGGCGGGAAGACCAATTCGGCCGGCTCGCGCCGCAGGGCTATTACGCGCAGGATGGCCTCTTGCTCGATGCCCGCCGCACCGAGTTCGGTCAATTTGTCGGTCTGTTCCTTCAACCGCGTCGGGTCTTTCGGGACCAACGGCTGTTTGGCCAGTTCTTCGCGGATCGCCGTCGAGCGGCGTGAGAGGCGTTCGAACTCCGGGTATCTGGACATGATGTCTTGTCGTTGCAAGAGCGCCTGCTTGGCGAGGCGGTTTTCCGGGGCCTCGAGTATCCATCGCAGCGACTCCAAACGGCCGCCGAACTCCAGCGAAGCGAAGAACCGCCTCCGCCGGGTCTGTTCGGCGATATCCATCGCGCCGTGTATCTCCTTCACTTCGCTCCGTTCCAAGGCGGCCTCGAACCAGTGCTCCATCGGCAGCGGCTGCGGAGTGGTCAGCGCGGCGAACGATTCCATCGGTTGGAGGGTCCAGTCGAGAGAGAGGGGGTCGCGGAGGACTTCGGCGAACAGTTGCAAAGCCGATCGGGTGGTGAGCGCCCCGCCGGTGTACAGTTGATCGGCCAGGTCTATCTGAAAGAGCCACGCTGAGCCGTGCCGCATATAGTCCATCGCCGAATTCAAGGCGGCGTTGCCCGCGGGAATTTCCTTGTTTTGATAGGCGACCAGCGCGGAAAGGTAGTGATGTCGCGCGCCGATCCTTCCGGTGCCCATGTCGCGTCGCCCGACGGTTGCCCGGGCCGCGTCGAGCGCGGCGGCGGCCTGGCGGAGATCGCCCAGCAGCGAGTAGTTTTCGGCGGCGGAGAGCAACAGCGATGCCTGGAGTTGGCGAAGGTTCTTTATTTTGGCCCACTGAATCGCCGGATTTAGGGGGGCGAAGAATCCCTTGCGGTTCGCCGCGATATGCGTCAACGCGGCGTAGCGGAAGGCTTCTTCCAGGATGCCGTAGTCGGGGTAGTTTACGGCGGAGTATGTGGCCTCGGCGAAGAATTGGGAGGCTTCATCGTATTTCCCGAGCAGGAGCTTTTGCCGGCCCAGTTCAAACAGGGCAATGCCGGTCATGGGGTGGTCGAACTCTCCGGCGGCCAGGACCGCGCGCTGCAAGTAGCCGATCGCCTGGCCGGCGCGACCGCCGCCGATCAGGGCCAGCCCCCGCTGCACGTCGACCCAGCATTGCGACCAATGGTTCGGGGGGCCGACCGGGCGGCTGAAGACGGCGACCAGTTCTTGGCTGAGCGGGTCATACTGGCCGACCGGGCCGAGCAATTCCGCCCTCCGCCGCAGGGCCAACGTCGTCGCGCGGACGATCTCGTGCGGGGTGATCGAATACATGGACGCCTGCTGGATGATGGCGGATTTATTGCCGATCTTGCCCACGTCGACTCTGCCCTGGACAATCAGTTCGTCTTTATAGAGGCCCAGCCTCGACTGCCGCGAGGAGGCGCCCCAAGGAACGGGTTTTTCTTTCCCGACAGATGCGACGCGGATCGTGGGGGCGAAGCGCACCTGCACCATCCAGTCGGAAAAACGGCAGAACAGCCGCAGTGCGTTGCTGTAATGTTCCAGGGCCTTGTCCAACGCGCCCATTTGGTAATAACATTCGCCGCACATCGTTTCGTAGCAGATCGAATCGATCCACCGCGATTGCGGGGTCTTGATCGAGCCGCGGGATTCGTCCTGGAAACCGCGCAAAGCGTCCCGATACTCGCCGTCGTAGAAGGATCCGAAGTAGTTGTAGTAGAGGGTCGAGGGGGTCTTTCGCTCCGCCGCCGCGGCGGGCATGGCCGGAGCGGCCAGCGCGATTCCGACAATCAGCGCCGTCATCGATTTCCTGAACATCGCCTCTGCTCCTGGGATGGTAGCGACCGGGCCGTGACCTCTCTGTGATCTTACGTCGCGGCCCCCTGATTTTCCAGAGACAGGCGTGGCATTGACTGCTTGCCCCGCCCGCAGAGGGGAGGGGGGCGGTGTTTTGCCAATGTTAATAATTGTGGTTGTCGGTTTAGCGGGACCGCTAAACGGCGCACGCGAAAATTATGGTTTGACAAAGCACTCGACCGCCTTCGAACAACACGGGCCGCGTTGGGAAGATGGATAAACTGCGTTGTTTTTGGCGGGCAATCCGATTATTTCCAATCCATCGGTTGTAGCGGTCGATAGATACTTTTACTGTTGGCGGGTTTTTACCGATTTTTCACTCTCCTGAAACTAAAGGAGAAGAGTCATGCGTCGTTGCGCGTTGAAGAAGATTTTTTCCGCTGCCGTCCTCCTCGGGTACGCGTGTTTTTCTCTCGCCGCGACCGAGGCCATGGCGCAGGGCGTCTATCCGGCGTCCGCCAACATGGTTTCCGACGTGACCGCCGCGGGGCCGGGGGAATATTCGTACGAACAGGCGTGCGCTTACCCGACGCAAAACGTGTTTGCCGATTGTTGTGCGCCTAGTTGCGGACCCCGGTGGAGCTTCGCCGGCGAGGCCATTGCCCTGCAACGCACCACCACTCGCAACCAGAGCTTGTTTCGCGACGTTGGAATGACTTTTAATCTGCTGAACGCCGCCGACATGCAGTTTCCGCTGGAGTACGGTCCCAAGGTCGGCGCGATCCGCCACGGCGTTTTCGGTTCCGAGTTCGACGTCGAAGTGGCGTACTTTCAGGTCGGCGATTTTGAGTCCAACAGGTCCGTGCCGGGCTATTCACTCATGGTGTCCGACGTAAATTCCGCCTTTTACGCGCTCGATTCAACGGCCCGCTATCGTTCGGGGCTGTACGTGGGAGAGGTCAACGTGCGGTGGCAGTGGCTGGACTGGCTGACTCTATTGAGCGGCTTCCGCATGGGTGAGTTGAATGAGCAATACCTAGCCTTGGGCACGCACTCGCGCCAATTGGTGCCCATCTCCGTCGACGTCCATACTTACAACCATCTTTACGGATATCAACTCGGCGCCGACGGCGAGGTGTTCGACTGGGGCTCGCTGCGGATCAACGCCTTGTGCAAGGCGGGCGCGTTCGGGAATTTCGCCAGCATGGACAATACTCGCGTGGGGCCACCCGGATACAACGGCTCGGTGTCCGCGATCAACGAGCGGGTGTCGTTTCTGGGCGAAGTCAGTTTGACGGCCACCTACGCGATCACCCAGCGATTGGCCTTCCGCGCCACTTATCAGGCGATGTGGCTGGAGGGCGTGGCGCTGGCGCCCGAACAACTCGCAACCAGCAATTTCGGCGAAGGCACGGCCAAGGTCGATCTCGACGGCGGCGTGTTTTATCACGGGGGTGGACTGGGATTCGAGTATCGGTTCTGACAAATTAAGAATGATGAATGACGATTCCAAATCATCATTCACAATTCAACATTCATCATTTGCCGGCCGTCCCCAACAAAGTGTCCAACGGCCGGGCGATTCGGCGGAAGGCGGCCGCCGGCATGGCCCAGGTGTCCCAGCGCGGAGAGATGGGGTGGACCGCGCCGGCGTAATCGGCCAGGGCCACCGCCACGAAACCGTACAGGTTGTCGCGGTGGTGGAAGAGTTGTTCGGCGGGCAACGGCGCCCGCCGCCCCAGCACGTCGTAGGCGAAGACGAACAGCCCTCGAAAATCGGCGCCGAACAGTTCCTCCCACTGCGCCAAGCTGCGCAGGTCGTCGCGCGTCGACCAGTTCTTCCAATACTGTTTTTGTACGTCGCCGGAGGGGAACCGGCGGCCCTTGACATCGACCAGCCAGGTCGTTTTCCCCGGCACGGAGACGATGAAATCGAGGCTTTTCAAGGAGGTCCCATCGCCGAGCAGACTCCGCCGCGCCTCGTCTACCGCCACGTAAGGGATGCCGCGGCTGCGAAGATATTCCTCGAAAGCTGCCTCGTAATGGTTGTTGCGGTTCGCCATCTCGCGGGCCTTGGCTTTTCGAGCAGGATAGTGAAACATCCGCGTTTTGGCAATCCGCACGCGTTTTGGAAAGGGTGGCGCGACGGCTTGCGCGGCATGTTTCAGATAGGGGGGCTGCGCAGGTTATGCGGATATCTTCCCCTCTGCAGCTATAGCGATAATTCAAGCTAACCTTGAGAACGGGGCCAAAACGGAGTACATAGCATAATATGAGCATCGAACAACCGCTCGACCCGCACCTGATCGAACAGACCAAGCAGCAGATACGCTCTTTGGTGGCGGAGATATCAGAGCTGTCGAAGAGCGACGTGGCCCCGGAGGAATTTTACGGGCAATTCCTGCCGCGCGTCGTCTCGGCCTTGGCGGCGATCGGCGGCGCGGTTTGGACGATCAATCCCGAGGGGCGGTTGGCGCTCCAGTATCAGATCAACATCCAAGAGACCAGGCTCCGCGAAAACGAAGAGCGGCAGGCGCAACATGGCCGCTTGTTGTACAAAGTTCTCTCCGACGGCAAGGAGTTGTTGGTGCCGCCTCGTTCCGGGCCGGGGGAAATCGAGCAGTCCGCCGGCGAGACGCCCGCCGCCAATCCGACCGACTATCTGCTGGTCTTCGGCATTTTGAAGACCGACTTGGAGACGGTGGGCCTGGTGGAGATATTTCAGCGCAGCGAAGTCGGCCTGAAGACGCAGCAGGGCTATCTGCGTTTTTTGGGCCAGATGTGCGAGTTGGCCGGCGGCTTTCTCAAGAGCCATCAGTTGCGTCATTTTTCCGACCGGCAGGTGCTCTGGACGCAGTTGGAGGATTTTACCCGCGCGGTGCATGCTTCGTTGGACCCGCGCGAAACCGCCTATACGATTGCCAACGAGGGCCGGCGGCTGATCGAGTGCGACCGGCTGAGCGTGGCGATTCGCAAGGGATCGAAGTGCAGGATCGAGGCCATCAGCGGCCAGGACCTGTTCGACAAGCGTTCGAACACCGTGCGGCTGCTGGGCAAGTTGTCCACGGCGGTGGTCGCCACCGGCGAGGCGATTTGGTACACCGGCGACACCCGCGACCTGGCCCCGCAGGTGGAGGACGCCGTGCAGGAGTACGTCGACGACGCGCACTCGAAGAGCGTGGCGGTGTTGCCCTTGCAGCGTCCCGCCCCGCCGGAGGAAGACGATGCGAAGAAGCGGAGCGAGCCGCCCCCGCCGATTGGCGCCTTGATCGTCGAGCGGATCGAGGACAGCCGGTTGGCGCCGCAGATGGTTCACCGTGCGGAGGTGGTCCGCCAGCACAGCGCGACCGCTTTGGCCAACGCGATGGAGCATCAGAACTTGTTTTTGATGCCGGTGTGGCGTGCCCTGGGCAAGGCCCGCTGGGTGGTCGAGGCCCGCACCTTGCCCAAGACGCTGGGCATCGGCGGCGGAGTGCTGTTGATGCTGTTGATTTTGGCGCTGTGGCCGGCGCGGTTCACGATGGAATCGAGAGGGGCGCTGGAGCCGGTCGACCGGCGGGACGTGTTCGCCGGAATCGACGGCGTGGTCGAGGAGTTGAAGGTCGCGCACGGCGACGAGGTCGACAAGGACCAACTCTTGGCCAAGCTTCGCAACACCGACCTCGAAGTCGCCCTGGCGGACGTGCAGGGGCAGCGCATGGCCACAAGCGAGGAATGGCTGTCGTACCGGCGGGAATCGTCCGCGGGGAGATTGTCCAGCGAAGAAGCGCTGCGGATAGCCGGCAAGCGGGCGGAGTTGAAGCAGAAATTAGATTCGCTGGACGCCCAGTGGAAACTCTACAAGACGAAGCAGATGAAGCTGGACGTCCGCAGTCCCATGAAAGGGCAGATTATTACCTGGGACTTGCGGCAGCGATTGATTCACCGGCCGGTGCAGCGGGGGCAAATTCTCATGCGCGTGGCCGACCCCGAGGGACCGTGGCAGTTGGAACTGAAGATGCCCGAAAACCGCATGGGGCCGATCGTCGAGTACCAACAAAAACTCTACGACGAGGCGCGGGGCGACCTGCGGGCATTGTTGGCCGAGGAGGTCCGCGCCCGCTCGCCCGAAGCGACCGACGAAGAAATCGGCCAAGCTGTGCAGGACGAATTGGACAAGGTTCCCGACGAAGAGTTGAGCGCGAAGATTGCCGAGATTTATCGGCGGCGGATGTGCGACGCCTTGCGGCCGATCGTTGCCGAGGTCGCCGACGCCGCGCTGCGCGAGCGGCTCGAGTCGGTGCTCAGCGCGGAGACGTACGCCGCAGCCCGGGCGGAGTTGGCAGAGATTTTTCGGCAAGCCGACGCCGCAGAGTTGACCATTGACCCCGATCTATCGGACCGTTTGAAAGCATTGCCCTTCGGCGAAGCGCCCGACACTATAATGGAGGTCGAGTATATTCTGGCCACCGAGCCGGGAGTGACGAGGAAGGGCGTAATTACGGAAATTCACCGCAGCGCGGAGGTCCGCGGCGACGAGGGGAACACCGTGCTGATCAAGGTGGCCATCGACAAGGAGGAGTTGCCGCCGTTGCGTCCGGGGGCCACCGTGACGGCCAAGGTCTACTGCGGACGGCGGCCGCTGGGTTATGTGGTTTTGTACGACGTGATCGCCTTCGTGCGTCGAGTTTGGTTTAGGTATTTTTGATTTTTATTTTTAATTGCGAGACGCTTCAGCCGTCCGGAGCAATTACGGAACCCCACCGTTGGTGCGGCAGTTGTACTGCCGCACAAACTTCACGTCCGAGAAAGGCCAAGAACATGCGACATGTATTTATTCCGCTCATTGGTTTGCTCGTATTTTTCGTCGGACCCGTGGGATTCGCGGCGGAAACTCTCATTTTGCCCAACTGCCTGCTCTCGCTGGACGAGGAGGCGGAGGTTCCGGCCCAAGAGGAGGGCGTGTTGAAGGAGATTCCCGTCCGCGAGGGGCAGCAGGTGGCCAGGGGCGAGTTGTTGGTCCAGCTTGAAGACTCGGTGCCGAAGATGCAGTATTTGGTCGCCGGCTACAAACTGAAGGTTGCCGAGAAGGAGGCCGCCGACGACATCAGCATTCGTTACGCCAAAGTCGCCGAGCAGGTGGCCGAAATCGAATATCTCCAGGCCGAGGAAGCCAACAGAAAAGTCAAGGGAGCGGTGCCCTTGGCGGAGGTGCGGCGGTTGTTGCTGAAACACCGCGAGATGAAGCTGTCGATCGAAAAGGCGGAGAAGGAATTGGTCATCGCCGCCTTGCGGGTCAAGGTGAGCGAGGCCGAGTTGAAGGCCGCCGAAGCGCTGCTGAAACGCTATCAGATCGTCGCCCCGTTGGACGCCGTGGTCGTCGAGCTTTCCCGGCATGAAGGCGAATGGGTGCAGCGGGGCGAGCCGGTGATGCGGCTGATGCGCATGGACCGGCTCCGCGTCGAGGGGTACGTCAACGCCGAGGAATTTCGGGTCGCGGAAATCCAGGACCGCCCGGTCACCGTCGCCGTAACCCTCGCCCGGGGAAAAAAAGAGTCGTGCCCGGGACGGATCGTGTACGTCAAGCCGTCGATCGAGGCGGGCGGAGAGTTTCTCGTGCGGGCCGAAGTGGAGAACCGTCGCGGCGGCGGCGGCGAGTGGGTCTTGGTTCCCGGCATGAGCGCGGAGATGACGATACAATTGAAGTAGGGGCGAGAGGCGATGGACGAGGGGCAAGGGGAAAGCCGAATGATGCACGCAAACTTGCTCATGGGTTTATATGTTGATTGGCCGTACGCGGCTTCAAGCGGCGGCGACGCATCCATAAACCGCACATTTTTCCTCGTTCCTGGCCCCTGGCCCCTCGCCCCTCATCCCTCATGGTAACCCTCCACGACAGCCTGTTGTCCAGCTCGGCTAGGAAGCTGCCGATCCGCAAGCGGCCGGACCTGATCGCCAAGCGGCAGCATTACCTCGGCCACAGCTATTGGGTGGTCAAGGACCCGGTGGGGCTAAGCTACTTCCGCTTCCAAGACGAGGAGTACGCCATTTTGCAGATGCTCGACGGGCAGATCAGCCTGGACGAGATCAAGGAGCGCTTCGAGGCCGAGTTTCCGCCGCAAAAGATCACCTTGGAGGAATTGCAGCAATTCCTCGGCACTTTGCACCGCAGCGGCCTGGTCGTGGCCTCGGTGGGCGGACAGGGCCACCAGCTCCGCAAGCGCCGCGACCAGCGGAAGCGCCAGCAACTGATCGGCGCCGTGAGCAACGTGCTCTGCATCCGCTTCAAGGGGTTCGATCCCGAGCGGCTGCTAAACCGGATATACCCGTATTTTCGCTGGTTTTTCTCGCCTTGGACGGTGGCCTTCTGCCTCCTGTTGGCGCTGTCGGCGCTGACGCTGGTGGTGGTCGAGTTCGACGTCTTCCGTTCGAAGCTGCCCGATTTCTACCAGTTTTTCAGCGTCCACAACGCCTTCCTGCTGGTGCTGGTGCTGGGGACGACGAAAATCTTCCACGAGTTCGGCCACGGGCTGACGTGCAAACACTTCGGCGGCGAGTGCCACGAAATGGGCGTTATGATCCTCGTGCTCACTCCCTGCTTGTACTGCAACGTCTCCGACTCGTGGCTGCTGCCGAACAAGTGGCAGCGGGCGGCCATCGGCGCGGCGGGCATTTACGTCGAGGTCATCATGGCCTCGATCTGCACGTTTCTCTGGTGGTTTTCCCAGCCGGGACAACTGTTCAACAATCTCTGTCTGAACGTGATGTTTATCTGCTCGGTGAGCACGATCCTGTTCAACGCCAACCCGCTGCTCCGCTACGACGGATACTACATCCTCTCGGACATAACCGAGATTCCCAACTTGCGGCAAAAGGCGACCTCGATCCTCAGCCGCAAGATGGGGCAGTTGTGTCTGGGGTTGGAGCCGCCAGACGATCCGTTTCTTCCCCAGCGCAATCAAATCTTTTTCGCCAGCTATTCGGTCGCCGCGGCGCTCTATCGCTGGTTGGTGGTGTTCTCGATCTGTTGGTTTCTATATAAATTGTTTCAGTCGTACGAGTTGGAGATACTCGGCCAGTGCATGGTGGCGACGGCGTTGTGGGGCTTGTTCATCATGCCGCTGTACAAATTAGCGAAGTTCTTCTACGTTCCGGGGAGGATCCACCAAGTGAAAAAGCCGCGATTATACATGACCTTGGGCGTGTTGGCGGGGGCCTTGCTGCTGTTCTTCTTCCTCCCTCTGCCGCACAGCGTCATCTGCCCGCTGGAAATCCAAGCCCGCGACGCGCATCCGGTGTATGTGGACGTGGCGGGCGAACTGACAACGCTCGACGTGCGGCCGGACCAGCGAGTGGACGCCGAGCAACGGTTGGCCCGACTGGAAAACATCGATCTCGACGTGGAGGTCGCCCGCATCGAGGGAACGATCAAGGGATACGAGGCCCAGCGGAGGAGCCTGCTGCGCCAGAGCGTCCGCGACCGCCACGCCGCCGCGCAACTCTCCCAAGTCAGGGAATCGCTGAAAACCGTCCGCGAACAACTGCAACGGAAGCAGGCGGATCAACGGCGGCTGGTGTTGACGGCGCCGACGGCCGGGACGGTCTTGCCCCCGACGCTGACGCCCCCCCACGACCAATCGGAAGAGACCTTGCCGACCTGGTCGGGAACGCCGCTGGAGCCAAAAAACATCGGCGCCTTTCTCGAACAAGGGGCCCTCTTTTGCCAGGTCGGCGACCCGACGAAACTGGAGGCCGTCTTGGTGGTCGATCAGGCCGACCGCAATCTTGTCCATCCGGGGCAACAGGTGGAGATCAAGCTGGAGGGTTTCCCCGGCGCGACTATCGACGGGACGATCGAGGAGATCGCCGAGTCGGAGTTGAAGGTCAGTCCGAAGCGACTCTCGACCAAATCGGGCGGCGAACTGCCCACCAAAACCAATCCCCAAACCGGCGTGGAGACGCCGATGAACACCTCCTATCAGGCCCGGGTTCCCTTCGACGATCCCCGCGGGCGTTATCCGATCGGGCTTCGCGGCCAGGCCCGCGTATATACCCGTTGGATACCCATGGGCACTCGCCTCTGGCGGCTCATCAGCCACACGTTCAACTTCAAGTTGTAACCCCCCTCCCGGTGGCGAGCGGGTAAAAATTTTAGCCGAAATAGTTGACGTAAATTCTCCAGTTGTTATAATCCACGTTAGTGTCGCTGATTGTATGGGGCATGCTTTTCGGAGGCGATGTCGAACGGTGGTTGTCGCGTCGGGTCGATTTCACTATTGGTCTTATCAACTGAGGTAATACAATGCGGTACAAAACGATTGCAATTTTGGTTCTCGGTGCGTTGCTCGCGGCGCCGCAGTTCGCCGTCGCGTACAGTTTCCAAGGCGACGACTGGCTCCTCAATCTCGAGGGCACATTGCACATAGATAGCATTATCACGGCAGACGAGCCTATTAGCATGGTTGACGAACCAATCACGATTACACAGTCCAGCACGACGGACATCGTCATCCCGCTCGTGCTTCCCGATCCGATCAACGAGACTTTTTACGTGCCCGGCACGGTCAGCGGAACCGTGGTCACCGCCCATGAGACCCAAGACGAATTTGGCCCGATCACCTATAATTACGAGGGAACTGATTTCACTTTCCTGCTAAGGGACATCGAAGCGCATCTTGTCGGCGACGTGACCGGCATCAACGCATCCGTAGTTGACGAGTATGGAGAGCGCGCTTACGAGATCACCGGTCGGCCATCCACTGAGTCTTATCTGATTACGGATATCTACATGGACTTCGGTTTGGGCTGGGTGTGGGTCGGCGATGCCGACCTCGAAATCGACAGTTGGAGCGCCAGTCGCGGGGAAGTT
Organism: Pirellulales bacterium; assembly: GCA_016928165.1. Classification (GTDB taxonomy): domain Bacteria; phylum Planctomycetota; class Planctomycetia; order Pirellulales; family Thermoguttaceae; genus JAHIKV01. Next base: position 24,223 of record JAFGLH010000036.1, read on the forward strand.
CCCGAGCCCGGGTCGCTGTTGATGCTGTTCGGCCTGGCGGCCGGCCTGGCCGGCTACGGCTGTGTGCGTCGCCGTTGACGACGGGCAATCTCCATCCAATTCGTGTTTAACCGGGTCGCTTGTGCGGCCCGTTTTTTATCGGCGAGGTTGCGCGGCGGGTGGCACTCGTAACCTGAGCTGTTGTTCAAAAAACAACTTCGGCATTTACAAGCCAACCGCCCTCGCCCCCTGCCTCTCTCCCGCTTGCGGGAGAGGGGAGTTGTTATTGAACGCCGACTAAGCCCTGATGCCGCACTAGCGGCGTTGCCAGTCGGGCAAATTGCCGGCGGCGTCCAACGGCAAGTCGCGCGGCGCGGAAAGCACTTCCAAGTCGTTCCGTCCGCGGGCCTCTTCCAGGTAGGCCGCCGAGCACTCCGCCTCGGCCAGGTGCAGCGTGTCGGCGATCCACAACAGCTTTGCCTCCGGCGGCTCGGTCAGGCCGATCGTTCCCAGCGCGGCGGCGAGCATTTCCCGGTCGGTCGGGTAGTCCAAGGGGGTCATTATCGAGGCGATCCGGCCGGAGGTCAGCCCGTTGAGGCGCGTGGCGGCCGGGTCGGCCTGAGCGAGGAGCCGGCCAAGGCAGAACTCGGCGATGCCCATGCCGATGGCGTTGCCGTGGCTGCCGGGCGTCAGCCCCCGGACGGCGATTCGCTTTACTTTGGGAAATTCGTCCTCCAGGGCCTGGTGGTCGTTGAACTTTCGCCCCACCACGTTCGGGTCGAGGCCCACGCCGCTGATGTCCTTGCCGATTCGATCTATCAGCAATATATCCACCTTTTCAAAGGGGAGCCGCGGCATCAGCCGCCTTGCCAGCTTGAGGAGCTCCTTTTCCCGTTCCAGGAACCGCTCGGCCGCCACGGCCTCGATCAGCGCGGTCCGGTCGTAAGCGTTTTCGACGATCGCCACTCCGGCCAGCAGGCGGCAGCGGGGGAGCACCTCGTCGGCCACGGCGCGGACGACCCGCTCGAATCCCAAATCCTCGGCCGCGCGGTGGTAGACGTTCGCCCCTTCCCGTTTTCCCAGGCCGATCATCAGCATTTTCATCAGCCCGCTCTCGATCTCGCCGGCGAAGTCGGAGTGGGGCTTGACGCGATTGCAGACCAGCACGTGGTCGGCCTCGAAGGCCAGTCGGTCGAAGTGGAGCGGGAACCCTTCGGCCGCGCGGCCCACGACGACCGTCTCCATGGCGGAGCGGATCGGGCAGCCGAGGAACTGCTCGGTGATGCCGTAGCTTTCCAACACCCGCCGTTGTCCCTCGGCGGTCCCGCCGCCGTGGCTTCCCATCGCCGGGACGACGAACGGATTGGCGCCCAGCCGTTTGAGATGTTCGACTATCGCTCGGGTGATTTCGGCGATGTTGGCGATGCCCCGGCTTCCGGCGGTGACCGCCACGCTCTGGCCGGGCTTGACCTTCGTCCCCAATTCTAATCGCGCGAGTTGCCGGTGGACCTCGCCCGGCACGTCGTCGACGTGGGGATCGTCAAACTTCTGTCGCAGGCGAAATAGTTTGGGAAGTTCGCACATGGCGTCGGGGGGCTTTGGGCGTGGGCGGGGCGCTGGTGATTGGATCGGCCGGTCCGTCCAACTCCGCGCCGACTCTTGCGCCCCGCAAACGGGCCTTGATCTTCGAAACGTATTCCTGCGACAGCTCGAAGCCGATCCAGCGGCGATCGAGCTTCTTGGCGACCGCCAACGTGGTCCCGCTGCCGCTGAACGGATCGAGAACCAGCTCGCCGGGATTCGAGCAGCAGCGAATGATCCGCCCCAGCAATTGCTCGGGCATTTGGCAGCCGTGGAACCCCGCCCGCTCCTTGAACGTGCCGGCCACGCGAGAGAAGAACCACGTGTCGTGGTCCGGCTGGAAACCCTCCGGGGCGTCCTGCGGGCGGAGTATCCAGGTGTTGTCGGGCAGCCGTCCCTTGGGGTCCGCGCGGGCGTCGTTGTAGACCAACTGCCGCGCCGAGGGGACGCGGACCGCCGGATCGGAGGCGTTGAAGGTGAACCGCTTCGGATCGGCGACGAAATAGAGCAGGTGGGTGTGCGAGCGGCTGAAGGCCCGCTTGCAGTTCACGCCGAACGTGTAGTACCAGATGACCCAGCTCCGGCAGGTGAAGCCGCAGTCGCGTTGAGCGATTAGTTTCAATTCGGCGGCGTACTCGTCGCCGATGGCCAGCCAGAACGTTCCGTCCGGTTTCAGTGCCCGGCGCACCCCGGCCATCCAGCGTCGCGTCCAGTTCAGATATTCCTCGTCGGACCGCTCGTCGTGATAGACGTCGTATTCGTATCCGATGTTGAAGGGCGGGTCGGCGAAGACCAGATCGACGCCGCCCGGTTCGACCCGCTCGAACAACTCGATGCAATCCCCTTGATGGACATTGTCGATTGTCAGTGTCATGGTGCAAATAAAAAGTGGCACAGCCGCCCTCGGCTGTGTTGGCCTTGTGATGAAGCGGCAATTATTGGGCACAGCCGAGGGCGGCTGTGCTGCATACACATGTGATACACGTTTTTCCGGCCAGGGCAAGCCCCCCCCGCCCGCGACGGTTTATCGGTGCGATCGGGCATAGGCCGTCAGCGCCCGCACGTTTTCCTCCCGCGTGTCGCGGGTGACTTCGCAGCCGGCGGCGACGATATATCGCGCGCCGGCCTGGCGGTGACATTCGGCGATCGCGGCGGCGACCGACTCGGGCGTGCCGTCGCGGAGCGCCTTGACCGGGTCGATATTGCCGGCGAGGACTTGCGTAGGCCCCATTTGGCGGCGGGCCGCGTCCAGCGTGACCATCCAATCGACGTCCACCATTTCGCAGCCCAGGCTGCCGATGCCCGCGAGGATGCGGCCGATGTTGCCGCAGATGTGCAGCCGGATTTTCGCGCCCATGGCGTGCATCGCGTCGACCATTCGCTTTTCGTAGGGGAGGATGAACTCCTCGTAGATGCGCGGTCCGACCAGCGAGGCGGCCGCGTCGCCGACGCCGATCAACTCGGCGCCGGCCTCGAACTGCGCCCGGGCGAATCGCAGTTCCATGTCCAAGATGAACTCGAACAGGTCGCGGACGAAGGGCGGGTCGTCGTAGAAGTCGGTCATCAGGCGGTTGATGCCGCGCAGATCGGCGGCCTCGGCGCAAGGTCCCTCGATCCATCCTTCGACGAGCTTTTCATTGCCCGCCCGGCGGCGGAGCAGTTCGGCGGCGCGGACGCGGTCGTGCATTCGGCCGCCGCCGAGCGGATCGGGGATTTTCAAGCGGCGGAGGTTGCTCTTGTCGGCCAGCAGGGCGTTCAGCTCGTCGACCGCCGGCGGCTGGTCGTAGAAGAACTGGATCCTCGCCCCGCAGTCGGTTGCCTCGCGGGTGGGATCGGAGATGCAGGAGACGTAGTCGAAGTCGAACCGCTCGGCGGTGCGGAGTTGTCCTTCGACCAACACCCGATAGTCGGTTGCGTATTTGCCGTACGGTTCGCCGATTTGGTCGGCGGCGAACATCATCGTAATCGGCATCAGCGGCAGGGAATCGGCGGGCAAGCCGTCGAAGGCGGCCAGTATTCTCTCGCGGCCGGTCATGGAATGTTCCTGTGTAGCACGGCCGCCCTCGGCTGTGCGGGCAAGTATAATTCTGGGGCACAGCCGAGGGCGGCCGTGCTATACGCAGTGATCCAGTTTTACGATCCGCTCGTCGAAGCTGGCCGCCACGCGGGCGCCGGGGGGGACGACCAAAAATCGTTCGTCGTCCCAGGGGCCGTCGACCAGGCGTTGCAGCAGGGTCATGTCGCCGGCGATTTTCTCGAACCGCCAGCCCCGCTCGGCCGCCTCGCGTTGGGCATGGCGCTCGAAGCGGTCGTCCGGCTCGACGCCCATTTCGATCAGCGTCATCCGGCCGTAGTTGCGGGTCATGTCGCCGAGTTGCTTTTGGAGGAATCGAGCGTTTTCCTCGCCGTAGCGGGCGGCCATTTCCTCGAACGACTGCGTCATGCCGGCCAATTCCGGGATCGAATCGCGGCCGAGCTGCGCCAGCCCTTCGCCCCGCTCGATCCAGCCGCTGGTCTTGAAATACGTGCCGGGGTGCGTCTGGAAATAGTCGAGGTACCGTCGGCGGTCGCCGAGGAACAGGGTGATGCAATCGTGGGCGCGAGGCAGGACCAGGGGAATGTCTCGCGCGGCCAGTCCCACCACGCCGTTGCTGCACAGCGCGTAGCCGAGCAACACCGCTTCGTACTGCGACCGATCGACGGCCCCAATCGCCTCGGCCAGCCGGGCCGACATCCGTTCCTGCCCCATGTCGTGCAGCCCCTTGGGCAGGAACTCGACATCGACGCGGTTGACCGACCGGGCGACGGCGGCGCACAACTCGCGGTAGAGGATTTCGCAGGCGATTAGTTTCAGTCGCACGTGGTTTGGGGTCGGATGGAGTTGGTCATCAAAGTCGCGGATTTCCATTTTACCACGTCCGTTCTCCCCTCTCCAGTCGGATGCGGCGTCAATTCCGCACACCGTCCCGCGATTGCCATGATGCCGTTTCGAAGCGGCGTTGTCGAGGTCAAATTTTGGGCCACAAGGGGCGTGGCCGTCAATGAAGCAGGCGCAGGTCGGGGACGCCGTGCCTGACCTGCCGATTACTAAAACGCCCCTTGCAAACCAAGGCCAATCGGTGGAAGATAAAAAAATGCGCGTCGATTGCCCGAGTTGAGGATAGGCGACAATGGATCGGTCCCCGGAGGAATTTCAAGTCTCTTTTCGTCCCCTGGCCTGGATACCCGAGGTCTTCAGGCTGGGGCAAAACCGATTGCGGACCCAGGCCCGGCTGCTGGGTCTGGCGATACTGGTCGGGTTCGTGGCGGGGCTGGGGGCGATCGTTTTCTTCATGGCCACCCGCGCCGCGGAGCACTACGCCTTGGGCGCGGCGGCCGGCTACGACCCGACGCCGCACCCGGCCGGCGAGGCGAAAATCGACGCGCTGCCGGACGTGAACCCCACCTTTCGGCCGTGGCTGCTGCTGATTATTCCGGCCGTCGGCGGATTGCTTAGCGGCGCGCTGGTCTATACGCTTGCCCCGGAGGCCGAAGGGCACGGCACCGACGCGGTCATCGAGGCCTATCACCACAAGCAAGGCGAGATCCGGCCGCGGGTGCCGTTGGTGAAGATCGTCGCCAGCGCGATCACGTTGGGCACGGGCGGATCGGGCGGACGCGAGGGGCCGATCGCCCAGATCGGCGC
>JAFGLH010000037.1 GCA_016928165.1 Pirellulales bacterium
GATTGCGAGCCTCTTCCATCGAGTATTCGATGACTTTTTTGGCCCGGGGCGTTTGTGGCAGCTTGCCCATCGTGACCATGTCCGGCCCGCTCTGGACGAGTTTCTCGACCTCCAGCCGAATCTTGCGGAGATCGACGTCGAGGTTCTTCAACACGTTGGCGGCCACGCCGCTCCCTTCCTTGATTAAACCCAGCAGAATGTGTTCGGTGCCGATATACTCGTGGTTAAACCGCTGGGCCTCTTGATTGGCAAGCTGCATCACTTTTCGGGCGCGGTCGGTGAATCGCTCGTACATTATCTTCTCCGCGATTAGCTGAATATAAGCCCTTCCCTATTGCGCTACGCATGGTCGGGGCGCAAAGTTCATACAATAATAGACCGTCCACTCTGCCGCCAGGGAATTGTAACTCCCAAAATCGACCTTATCAAGGCAACCAAGAACCCCGTTGTGCTAAAGGGAAACAAGGATTGTCGGGATGTTGACGATATGCGACACTTTACGACATGCGATTCGCTTTTACCCCAGCCGCCGAGCGTGCCTTGGACTTCGCGGCCGATTGGTCGCTTCGCCCGAACGGCGAAGAATTGGAGGCGGAAGCCTTATTGCTGGGATTATTGGCGGAACCGGAGTGTCGCGCGGCGGTGATGTTGGCGAGGGTCGGCGTGGATATTTCGGTTGTCCGCAAACGATGGACTTCATTGGCCCACCATGCCCCCTCCGAGGAGGGCAAAAGGCTCCACAAGCCTTTCTCGAACGATGTCGTCAATTCACTTCAACTGGCCTCCGGGCTTCTGACCAAACTTCCCCAACCTCGCGAATTAGCCACGGAGCACATACTATTGGGGTTGGCTTCGGCCGGCCACGATGTTTCCATCTGGCTGAGAGAGCGGGGAATCGATCCCGATTTGCTGGCAGGAGAAATTGAAAAATTGCACGGTTCGCCTTTAGAGGAACCTGGCGAGTGTTGGGAAGAAGTATCGGAAAATAGCCGCGGGCCGTCAGCCCCCGACTATTGCGATGGAAACATCAACGCCAACACTGCGTGGCAATCGTCGCCCGTCCCCATTCTTCGCGTCATCGACGCCGCCGCCAATCGCGCCCGAGAGGGTATGCGAGTCGTCGAAGACTACGCGAGGATGGTTCTCGACGACCGGCATCTAACCGAACTATGCAAGCAATTCCGACACGAGATGGCCGACGGTCTTGCCTCGCTCTCTTTGCATCGGCTTCTGGCCTCGCGCGAAACCCAATTCGACGTGGGCACGACGCTGGGGCTTCCGAGCGAGGCCCGGCGCGAAAATCTCCGCGACGTGCTCCGCGCCAATTTTTCCCGCCTGCAAGAGGCGTTGCGCACTCTGGAGGAGTACGGCAAGCTGCTCGACGATAAGTTGTATTCGTCCGCCAAGCGTCTCCGCTACGATTCCTACACGCTCCAGCGGGCATTGGAAATCACCGACGCTTCGATAGAGCGGCTGGCCCGGGCACGGCTCTATATTTTGATCGACGGGCGGGACTCGCCCGAGGAGTTCGAGCGGCTCGCTCGCTCGCTGATCGAGGCCGGCGTGGACGCGTTGCAGCTCCGCGACAAGCGGCTCGGCGACCGCGAGCTTCTCGCCCGTGCCCGGCTGCTTGCCGCGGCAACCCGCGATTCGGAAGCGCTGTCGATCGTCAACGACCGCCCCGATCTGGCCGTTTTGTCCGGCGCCGACGGGGTCCACGTCGGCCAGGACGAGCTGACCGTTAAAGACGCCCGGCGGATCGTAGGCCCGGACGCGCTCGTCGGCGTTTCGACCCATACGATCGAGCAGGCCCGGCGGGCAGTCCTCGACGGGGCCGACTACATCGGCGTCGGGCCGGTGTTTCCGTCGGAGACGAAGCGGTTCGAGCATTTCCCCGGCATCGAGTTGGTCCGCGCCGTGTCGGAAGAAATGCGATTACCCGCCTTTGCCATCGGGGGCATTAACCGCACGAACGTCGCCGAGGTGATGGCGGCCGGCGCCGCGCGAGTCGTCGTGGGCGGCGCGATCGTCTCGGCCGACGATCCGGCGGCGGCGACGGAAGAAATGTCATCAATTATAAAAATGTAGGATGGAACAAGCTTTAGCGCAATCCCACCCTGCCAGAACCACAACCGAGGAGTCCAATCGTGTCCGCGTTTCCTGAAATTTCCAAAATCCGCTACGAAGGCCCCGAATCGAAGAACCCGCTGGCGTTCCGCCATTACGATAAAAACGAATTGGTTGAAGGCAAGCCGATGAAAGACCACTTGCGATTCAGCGTGGCCTATTGGCACACGATGCGCGGCACGGGCGGTGATCCGTTTGGAGCGGCTACGATGCTCCGGCCCTGGGAGGCGGCGGAGGATTCGGTCGAAAACGCAATCACCCGAGCCCGAGCGGCCTTCGAGTTTTTCGAGAAACTCGGCGCCCCGTTCTATTGCTTCCACGACCGCGACGTCGCGCCCGAGGGGGCGACGCTCGCCGAAACCAACAAGAACCTCGACGCGGTCGCCAAGGTATTGAAGGAGGAACAGGATCGCTCAGGCGTCAAGCTGCTCTGGGGCACAGCCAACCTGTTCGGCAATCCCCGCTACATGCACGGCGCGGCGACCAGTTGCAATGCCGACGCCTTCGCCTTCGCCGCCGCACAGGTAAAAAAGGCCCTTGAGGTGACCAAGGAACTCGGCGGGGCAGGTTACGTTTTCTGGGGCGGGCGGGAAGGCTATCAGTGTCTCTGGAACACCGACATGAAGCGGGAGGTGGACCATCTGGCCGTCTTCATGCACATGGCCGTTGATTACGCCAAGAAGATCGGCTTCACCGGCCAGTTCTACTTCGAGCCGAAACCGAAGGAGCCGACCAAGCACCAGTACGACTTCGACTCGGCCGCCTGCATCAACTTCCTCCGCGCCTACGGACTGGCGGACCACGTGAAGATGAACATCGAAACGAACCACGCCACGCTGGCCGGCCACTCGGTCGAGCACGAATTGGACTATGCCGCCTCGCAGGGATTTTTGGGATCGGTCGACGCCAACACCGGCGACATGCTGCTCGGCTGGGATACGGATCAATTCCCCACGGACATCTATCTGACGACGAAAATCATGCTGATGATCCTCAAGTACGGCGGCTTCTCGACCGGCGGGTTGAACTTCGACGCCAAGGTTCGCCGCGAGAGCTTCGAGCCGGTCGATCTGTTCCACGCTCACATCGGCGGCATGGACGCCTTCGCCAAGGGGCTGAAGATCGCCGCGGCGATTCGCGCCGACGGGGTTTTGGACGAGATGGTCCGCGAGCGTTACTCGTCCTGGGACGCGGGCGTGGGGGCCGAGATCGAGTCGGGCCGCCACGACTTTGAAACATTGCAAAAATACATGCTCGACAAGGGCGAGATCACTCCGAACGCCAGCGGCCGGCAGGAGTTGTTCGAGAACGTGGTGAATAGATATGTGTTTTAACGTAGGGTGGGACAGACGATATCATCCAGATGGAATCGCGGTGGAAATCAAAATTACAAAGCAGGGAGATGGGATTAAATCGCAACTGATTCCGAATCGCTCGTTAAGAATACAATTGGTGGAACTTCGCTGCGATTGTCCCGCTCAACCTAATAATTGAACCTCACTCCTCGTTCCCGCAATTCCTCCGCCAGCGCGGCGGCGGTGGTGAACTGAACGGCGTCGAACCCGGCCGCTCGCGCGCCGGCGACGTGTTCGGGGCGATCGTCGACGAAAAAAATGTCCTCGGGGCTATATCCGGCCATCTCGGCGGCGGCGCAGTAAACGGCCCCGTCGGGCTTCATCGCGCCGATGCGATAGCTCGCGGCATGGACGGAGAACCCCTCGCCGATAATCCGATAGCGGCCTAAACAGTGGTTCCAGTGGGTCTCGCCGGTGTTCGATAGAATTCCCATCGGGCAGCCGCTTTGAGCGAGGTGCGCGACCAGCGGGAGCAGGGGCCAGTTCAACTCGAAGATGTCGGTGGCGGCCTCGACCATTGCGTCGAAATCAGGCCATCGGCCCACCGCTTCGCAGAACGCCTCATAAAACCCTCGGCCGTCGAGCCGGCCGGTTTCGTGCCGCCGCATCAGTCCTTCGTCGAAAATCACCTCGCGGGCCCGCTCGGGCGAAACGCCGGCCACCGCGCCTATCTTACGCAGCATCCGTTCGACGGAGAAGTTGATTAAAACGTTGCCGAGGTCGAAATAGAGAAATTTGGGCATGCGATCGTAAAAACCGTCATTTTAAGCCATGTTTAGCGGGGCCGCTTGCGGCCCACGATATGGTAAAACATAAAAATCGAACCGCGGGTTGCAAGCGGCCCCGCTAAACAGTATTTTCGGCATTATGCGCTAGGAGAGAACAGACCTTACGGCGCGAGCACGATCTTGCCGGACAACGAGCCGGACTTGCCCAAAGTGCTCTTTTCCTGAAGTTTGTGGGCTTCCGCGGCCTCCGAGAGCTTCATCTCCCGTGCGATCAGCGGACGAAGTTTGCCCTTGGCCATCCAGCGGTTGATCTCGGCGGCCGATTTTCGCTGTTCGTCGGGCGGGGCGTTGAAAATCGCATAGCCCAGAAGCTTGCAATCCTTGGCAAGCAATTGCCTGGCCGATAATTTCGAGGGCGAATCTCCTCCGGCCATCACAATAATTCTCCCGTTGACGGCCATCCGTTCTATCACTCGGTCAAACTCCTGGTCCCGTTTGGTGTCGAGCCAAACGTCAACGGGGCCAAACTTCTCTAGCGCGGCGTCGAGGTCGTCGGTTTTGTAATTGATCGCCGCGTTGGCCCCGAGTTGTTTACAAAGAGCGACCTTTTCCTTGCTGCCGGCGGTCGCCAGGACCCGAGCGCCGATGGCGCGAGCCATTTGAATCGCACAAGAACCGACCCCGCCGCTGCCGCCGCCGATGAATACCGAATCACCCATCTTTAACTTCGCTTCGCGGAACAGCCCGAGGTGGGCGGTGATTCCCACCAAGGCCGCCGCCGCCGCGTCCCGGTCGGCGACTTCATCGGGGGTCGGATAAAGCCAGCACTCGTCCACCGCGGCGTATTCAGCATAAGTTCCCTGACGACCATACACTCCTTGGTTGCTTCCCCAAACACGATCGCCCGGGCGAAATTTAGCGACTTGCGATCCGACCGATTCGACCACGCCGGCCAAATCGCTCCCCATGATGTATGGCATTGGCAAGTCCATCGGATACGAACCAGAGCGTAAATACGCATCGACCGGATTGACGGCCGCCGCAGTGATCTTGACGAGAACTTGGCCCGGGGCGGGCTTCGGTCGGGGCAAATCGCCGACAACTATGTTTTTTGGAGGTCCAAACCGTTCAATGAAGGCAACCTTCATAATATGACACTCCGGAATGTCCAGTATCAAGTGTCGATGTTCGATGCCCCGTGCCCCCCACGGCCATTAGGGGGCGCCACTTGTTGCCGACCGCATTATTCAACGCCGGAAAGCAACATGACGAATTACCATCTCAAAACTAGAGTTTTACATATTGTTTTATCGATTCACAATGAAATCGCGAAAAAAAGTCAAAAAAAACCGTGGATTATCACATTTATTTGTGTGTCCAATGCCGGTTGTATTATCTAAAAGACGACCGATATGTCCTCCTGAATCAATTCTTTGAGAGTGTCGCTCATTCTTGCGCGTTTTTTAGAAGACGCTAGATATTTTCGCACAAAAAATAGTTTTCCGCATCGTCTGTAACGCGTTGATATATATGGATTTATATCGCCACGCCGGCTTTTCGTGGGCCAATTACCCATACTAAAGGCGTAAGCTAGAGTTATGCAGGCACAAACGCGCCTTATGTGTGCCTGTAACCGTTCACAGGGGACTGTCCCGATTTTCGCGGTTCACCGCGGCGGTGAAGGGGACAGGCACATTTTTCGCCCTTGAAAGGGCGAAAAAATGAGCCAGTCCTCGGCCCGTTAACGGTTACTGCGCCTTACCCCTACGCATAATAGGAAAATTAGCCGTGGGACAAAGAATCAGCGACTCCGCCCAAAAAGATGGAGATTCATCCCGCGACGGGGCGACTGAATCGCCCAACGGCGACGTGTTTAATTCCGTCGAGTTGCTCAATCGATGCATGGGAGACCGCGGCCTTGTAGATCGGGTATTGAATAAGTTTCGCAGCCGGTTCCCGGGAGAAATGGAGGAAATCACAAACGCCCTGAAACAAGGAGACGCGGATCGCGTCGCCCGCGTCGCACATCGCGTTAAGGGGACCGCGGCGAGCGTATCGGCGAAGCGTCTTTTCCAGGCCGCGGCCGACGTCGAGGACGCGAGTCGGACGGGCCGATTGGAAGACGTTCTCCCAAGCATAGAGCGACTCAGGGAAGAATGGGAAAAGTGTTTGCACGAGGCCGAAGCGATGTCCTCGCTTGAGCACGCCGAGCAGGCTGTCATTTCGGACCTCCAACGGGTATAAAACGCCGCGTGGAAAGTAATTACTCATGCGAATACTGGTTGTAGACGACGACGACGTCGTAACGGAAATCGTGGGAGACGTTCTCGCGCGGTTCGGGCACCACGTCACCACGGCGCGCAGCGGCCGAGAGGCCTTGGAACTGATGCGGAGCGGCACGTATCGCTTGGTGATCCTCGACTGGGAAATGGAAGAAATGTCGGGAATCGAGTTGTGTCGGCACATTCGGCAGCGATATTCATGCAGCTACGTCTACATCATCATGCTTACCGTCCGACGGGGGACGGAAAACATCGTCGAGGGACTCAACGCCGGAGCGGACGACTTTATCAGCAAGCCCTTCGAGCCGCAGGAACTTTGCGTCCGCATCCGCGCGGGCGAACGCATCCTGGCCCTCGACAGCCGGGAGCTGACCATCTTCAGCCTGGCGAAACTCGCCGAGTCGCGCGACCAGGAAACCGGCGCCCACCTGGAACGAATTCGAGAATACTGCCGGATCATCGCCGGTCATCTTTCCCGGCAGGAAAAATTCCGCGCGCAGGTCGACAGCGAGTTCGTCCAGTTGATCTACATGACCAGCCCGTTGCACGACATAGGAAAGGTGGGCATACCCGACCGAATCCTGCTCAAACCCAGCGCTTTGACCTGGGAAGAGTTCGAGATCATGAAGCAACATGCGGTGATTGGGAGCAAAACCCTGGACGCCGCCGTCGACGTTCATCCCGAAGCCAAGTTCTTGTGCATGGCGAGGGACATCGCCCGCAGCCATCACGAATGGTTCGACGGCAGCGGCTATCCGGACGGGTTGGCCGGAGAGAGCATTCCCCTCTGCGGACGGATAGTGGGATTGGCCGACGTCTACGACGCGCTGACCACCAAAAGGGTCTACAAAAAGGCATACAGCCATGATGTCGCCCGCGACATTATCCTTGAAGAAACCGGCACGCACTTCGATCCGGACATCGTCAGGGCCTTTATCGAAAACGAAAATCTATTCGTGAAGATCAGGGAACAATTCTTGGCGCGCGAGGAATTCGAGGCGCTATCCCTGCTTCAATCGCAAGCCAAGTTCATTCCCGAGCTACTGACCGCCCCCGAATTCTTCCCCGAGCGGATGATTCCCGCCGGCGCCATGGGCGGGAAATCTTGAACCGATTGTCCGGATATCGGTCCGTCCCATCGTTCCGCGCTCTCCCTGGCGTGCAAGATTTTCCCCGATTATAATAAAAGCCGTAGTGGGCAAGCGGCGCTAGTTTCGTGGGCAAAGCCGTTTACCCACAATTGCACGCCCGAGACCCACCCAATGATGGCCCCATCCGCGCTTATTATCGATTGTCGCGAAGGGCAAAGGAGGTTCCCCTGAGCAATCGCCAGTTCCAGATCGGCGCCCTGGCAGTGGTCGCCTTGGTTGCGCTGCGGTTGGGGCTTGGATGCCACTTTCTCTACGAAGGCGCGTGGAAGATTAAAAATTACGATACGTTTACGTCCGAGCCATTTTTGACCCAAGCCAAAGGGCCGCTCGCCGGGTTGTTCTACGCCATGGTGCCCGACATCCACGGCCGCCGACAATTGAGGCTGGAAACCGACGCCGACGGCGACCCGGTCATATACAACGAAATCACCGCTCGCTGGGACGGCATCCGCGACGATTTTCTCGAGTATTATCGCCCCGACGATCCGAACGACGAAGGGGCCGCGGCTAAGCACGAAAAACTAGCGCGCGGCGCCGAACACAACTACAAGCTGCTCTGCAACCGACTGAAAAAATACCTCGAACTCAACGCGGAAAAGATCGAGGCCTACTTCGAGGCCCTCGACCGCCATGAAAACGATAAAGAACGCCTGCACGGCGCGCCGTTCCAAAAGGAGCGCCGCTGGAACCAAATGATGCTGCTTCGCCAGGAGGCGGCGGGCTGGATAAAAGACATCGAAAACCAAGAGCGGGCCTGGAAAAACACGCTTTACGGCCTGCTCGACGACGAACAAAAGAAAATCGGCGCGCCGCCGGAGGTTGGTTGGAATCCGTTTACCTGGAGCCGGATGCAACTGATCGACTTTACCGTGACGGCCTCGCTGACGGCCATCGGGATATGCCTCATGTTGGGGCTTTGCACGCCGCTGGCCGCGCTTGGCGGAGCGGGATTCATGTGCTTCGTGGTGATGACGCAGCCGGCGTTCCCGGGCATCTATCCGCCCGACAGCGCGGTCGTGGGCCATGCCTTGTTGGTCAATAAGGACTTCATCGAGATGCTCGCCTTGCTGGCGGTCGCCTTCACGTCGGCGGGCCGTTGGGGAGGACTCGACTTCTTTTTCCACCAGTGGTACGCCGCCCGCCGCCGCCGCAAGGAATTGAACCGTTTAAGCAAAAAATATCAGAAGGAAAAACAGTCCCCTCCCCCTCCGGGGGAGGGTTAGGGTGAGGGCTTGCAGCCATAAAACGCCTTGACTTGCTTGCGCGATTTCCCCATGCCCTCACCCCCGATCCGACCCCTCTCCCAAAGGGAAGAGGGGACAAATTTGCAAAAGTCCAGAAGTAAGGCAATTATGAACAGCAAGGCGAATATGGCATCGAACGGCGTCAATCGCCGCGATTTCATCCTCGGAACCCTGGCCACCGGCGCCGTGGTCGGCGGCGGACTGGGCGCGTTCTATTTCGGATACGACAAATCGCTCGTCTCGCCGTTGCGGGTGGGCGTGATCGGCACGGGCGACGAGGGTTGCGTGCTGCTCGGCGCGATCACGCCTGATTACATCGATGTTCGCTCGATCGCCGACATTCGTCCGTACAACGTCTGGCGGGCATTCCACGGCGACCACTACAGCGACGCCGCCCTGGAGGCTCGGCCGGGGCTGTTGTCCAAGTACGGCTGGAGGAACGAGACCGAGGCCCGCCGACACGTGAAGGTCTACGAGGGACAAAACGGCGACTACAAGAACCTGATCGCGGGCGCGAAGCAGGACGGCGTCGAGGCGGTGATTATCGCCCTGCCGTTGCACCTGCACGCCCCCGCGGCGATTGCCGCGATGGAGGCCGGCCTGCACGTGCTGACCGAAAAGCTCATGGCCCACAGCGTACGCGAGTGCAAGGACATGGCCCGGGTGGCCAGGCGGACCGGCATGATCCTGGCCACCGGCCACCAGCGCCACTACAACATCCTCTACGCCAACGCCGTCGATTCGATCCGCCGTGGCTTGCTGGGCAATTTGCACTACATCCGCGCCCAGTGGCACCGCGGCAACATGCCGGGCAGCGATAGCTGGCAGCAGCCCCTGCCCAAAGGCGCGAAAAAAAACGACGAATCCGTAAAAATCCTCTACCAAAAGCGAAAGACCTACCAAAAGGAATTGAGTTCCGCGATCGGGGCCTCAATGGACCTATGGCGGCGCCGTCTCGAACAGGTCGAGGCACAACTGGCCGACGCGGTCGACGCCGCCAACTTCGGCTATGAAAGCCATCGGATCACCAACGCCTCGGGAAAGGAAATTTACAGTTGTCCGCCGATCGAGGAGTTGATCCGCTGGCGGCTCTGGGAACGGACCGGCGGCGGGCTGATGGCCGAATTGGGCAGCCATCAACTCGACGCGGCGAGCATCTTCGTGGCCGCCATCCACGACGGCGCGAAGCAGATGCCCATCAGCGTCGCGGCGGCGGGCAATCGGCCCTTGTTCCCGCCCGACCGACAGGTCGAGGACCACGTTTATTGCCTGCTCGAGTTCCCCGCTCCAGGCTACGACCCCGATGATCCATTCGCCCGAGATAAGAAGATCGGCGTTCAATACGCCTCGATCAACGGCAACGGATTCGGCGGCTACGGCGAGATCGTCTTCGGCGACAAGGGAACTATGATTCTCGACCGCGAGCAGGAATTGTGGATCGCCGGCGATTCGGAGAACGTCAGCGACGTGAAGGTCTCCGACGCCGGCTCCGGTCCGACGCTGGACACCCAGGCCAGCGACGGTCCGACCACCGCCGCCCAAACCGGCCCCGAGAAGGTCAGCCGCGGCTACGTCGAGCAGTTGCAACATTGGGCCTGGTGCATCCGCAATTCCGATCCGCACAACCAGCCCCGTTGCGGGCCGAAGGTCGCCCTGGGCGACGCGATAATCGCGCTTACGGCGAACATCGCCGCCCGAAACGGTGAGCGAATCGAATTCAAAAAAGAGTGGTTCGACCCGGACAGCGACGAAACGCCCGAGGGAATCCCACCGAGCGTGCCGGCGTAAACAAGCTGACAGTTCAGCCGCCGCCGGCACGGCGGCGATAAAACCGCGAGAACATCGCCATGTACCTCAGCCCCGAAGAAAAAGAGATCGGACGCGAAAACTTCCACGCCGCCCTGGGCAGCAAGCCGATCCGCCGCGAATTCCTCGTCAAAGCCTTTAAGTCCGACGTCCGCTCGGGCAAGGGCCTTGGCCCGATGTACTTCGCTTACGGCGATTCCGTGCCCAAGCCGGTCCGCGTCGGCGTGATCGGGACCGGCGACGAGGGGAGCGTGCTGATCGGCGCGATCAATCCCGCTTTCATCGAGGTCGGCTCGATCGCCGACATTCGTCCGTACAACGTCTGGCGGGCATTCCACGGCGACCATTACAGCGGCAGCGCCCTAAAGGCCCGACCCGGACTGCTGAAAGTCTTCGGCTGGAAGAGCGAGGACGACGCGAAAAAAAAACACAAGCTGAAGGTCTACGGCGACTACAAGGACTTGATTGCCAATGCCAAGGATGACGGCCTCGAGGCGGTAATCATCGCCCTGCCGCTGCACCTGCACGCTCCGGCGGCGATCGCCGCGATGAAGGCCGGGCTGCACGTGATGACCGAAAAGCTGATGGCCCACAGCGTCCGCGAATGTAAGGAAATGGCCCAGGCGGCGAAGCAAACCAAGCTGCTGCTGGCCACTGGACACCAGCGCCACTACAATATCCTCTACGACGACGCGGTGGAGATGGTCCGCAAGCAATTGTTGGGCGAGTTGCACTACATCCGCGCCCAATGGCACCGCGGCAACTTGCCCGGCAAGGACAGTTGGCGGCAGCCGATGCCCAAGGCCGTCAAGCCCGACGACTCGCTCGCCGATCAACTGGAATTGGAACTGAAAAAGTGGTTGAACGAGTTGGAAAAATGCAAGCTGGACCCGAAACAGAGACGCCAAGCGGAGCAGTGGGAAAAGAAAATTGCCCAAAAACGCGCGCAAATGAACGACATTCTCGACGCCAAGGCCTTCGGCTACAAGGACATGCAGCTTACCGACGGCAAGGGCAACGTGGTCTACAACCGACCGGCGATCGAGGAATTGATTCGCTGGCGGCTGTGGGACCGGACCGGCGGCGGGCTAATGGCCGAGTTGGGCAGCCATCAGCTCGACGCGGCCGGCATCTTCGTCCACGCCATGCACAAGGCCCGCGACGAGAAGGCCGAAAAGCCGCTGCCGCTGAACGTCGTCGGCGCGGCCAACCGGCCCTTGTTCCCCGAAAACCGACAGGTCGAGGACCACGTCTATTGCATCATCGAGTATCCCGCCCCCGGATACGACCCGGCCGACCCGAACAACGATAAAAAGAAGATCGGCGTGCAATACGCCTCGATCAACGGCAACGGCTTCGGCGGCTACGGAGAGACCGTCTTCGGCACCGAAGGAACGCTGCTGTTGGACCGGGAAGAGGAAGCGATGCTTTACCGAAAAAACGCCACCGACCAGAAGACGCGGGTGGCGGTGGCCAAAGGGGGCGGCCGAAAAGGACTGCCCACTCTCCAAGCCCACGAAAACGGCGACCCTGAATCGGAGGCCATCGGCACGCTCGGGACCGTGCCCGCCGGACGCGGTTATACCGAGGAACTGGAGCATTGGGCCTGGTGCATCCGCAACCCGGCGCCGGAGAACCTCCCCCGCTGCCATCCCAAGGTGGCCCTGGCCGACGCGACTATCGCGCTGGCCACGAACATCGCCGCCCGAGATGGAAAGCGGATAGTCTTCGATGAGAAATGGTTCGACCCGGACCGTCCCGAAACGCCCGAGGGTGTCAAACCGGACCTGTCGCGTTATAATGCCTGAGTTTGTTTAGTCCCCGTGTTGTGTGCCACTGCTGGCTTGTCCAGCAGTGCAGGTAACAATCTCATTAGTTTTTGTTGCGGAACCATCAAGTAGGGTCCATGCTTGCACGCGCCGAATTTTGCGAGAATACTCCCCTGGCGCGTGCAAGCACGCACCTTACAATGGGCTGACTTTCCGCAATAGATGCTCATTAGATACTGCCAGACAAGCCAACAGTGGCGCCCTATGCCGGCATCCAAACAAGGAAGAATCAACCATGGAAAAATGGCCCCTGGGCGTATTCGCCGGCATCGACGCCGGAATGGGCGTAAAACTCGAAGTCGTCAGCGAATTGAGCCTACCCACCATTCAACTCCACGCCCCTCAACCAGCGACTAGAACCAAGGAAAACGCCGATAAGTTCCTCGCCCGGCTGCGGGAACTGGGGATTCGCATCACGGTCGTCTTCGCCGGCTTCGAGGGCGAAAGCTACGCCGACATTCCCGCCGTCGCCCGCACCGTCGGCCTGGTCCCGCCGCAAACGCGCAAAGCTCGCTTGGAAGAAGCCAAGGAAATTTCCAACTTCACCCGATTGTTGGACGTGGACGCCCTGGGGCTGCACGTCGGCTGCGTTCCCCACGACGAAGCCGCTCCGCTGTTTGCCGACACGGTCGAAGTCACTCGGAGTCTGTGCGACCATTGCCGCGCTAACGGCCAGAACGTCCATCTGGAAACGGGCCAGGAGCCGGCCGACGTGCTGCTGCGGTTTCTGGAAACGACGGACCGCGACAATCTGTTCGTGAACTTCGACCCGGCGAACATGATCCTCTACGGCTGCGGCGAGCCGATCGAGGCGCTGCGAAAAGTCGGCGGCCGCGTCCGCAGCGTGCATTGCAAAGATGCCACCTGGTCGGACCGGCCGGGCGAAAGTTGGGGCGCCGAAGTGCCGCTGGGCGAAGGCGACGTCAATATGGAAAAATACCTCCGCACGCTCGACGAAATCGGCTACCGCGGCCCTTTGACCATCGAACGCGAAATCCCCCAGGACCCGCGGCGGCAAAAAGAGGAAATTGGACACGGCATCCGGCTGCTCAACGAACTGAAAGCCAAAATTAGTGCTTAGCGGTTGTCCAAAAATATCTTTGGAGTTTTTTGCGGCTGCCCTCGCCCACTACCCCTCTCCCGCAAGCGGGCGAGGGGAGTAATACTTGGACAACCGCTTAGTATCGGCAGGCCGGGGCAATGACCCGGATTAATCGTCAACGCCGGTTTTCAACCCGGCCCACTCTGCTATGGCCCAACTTTCTTTTGAGTTTCCACACGTAATCGGTCAAAAAGAAGCCATGCGGCGGCTAAAGGATAAATTCAACGCCGCTCGCGCCGAACATCAACATCAAGTAAACGACTTCCACGACGAGTGGAAGGACAACAAGTTTTTCTTCGCCTTCAAGGTGATGGGAATGGCTGTTGGCGGATCCGTGGCCGTCGAGCCGGAACGGATTGCACTAGACGCCAAAATCCCATTGGCGGCAATGCTGATGAAACGGGCAATCGAAGAGCGGCTCCGCCAGGAGTTGGCCGTCCTGCTGGAGCCATAGTCGTTGCAGCTTTCCCAATACGCCTAGCCAATCTCTTTTCTTCCCCATTTTCATATTGACGCAAGACGGCCGTTTTGCGACACTCCCCTCCCACTGGATAAATACACGAATAATACAATCGTGCGACAAGGAGGTCGTAAAATGCGTAATATTCGCAGTGCGGCGATTTTTGGCGTTCTTCTCGGATTATTGATCGGTTGCGGCAAACCGGCGCCCAATGGCCCTTCGGCCAAGAAATCACCGGGCGCCGATTCCCAGTCGGCGAAAAACAATGCCGCTCCTGAGAAGTCCTCCGGGCC
Organism: Pirellulales bacterium; assembly: GCA_016928165.1. Lineage (GTDB taxonomy): Bacteria > Planctomycetota > Planctomycetia > Pirellulales > Thermoguttaceae > JAHIKV01. The sequence goes on from JAFGLH010000037.1 coordinate 14,378, forward strand.
TGCCGCCGCCGTGTTTGACTTTTTGGAGGCCGTGCGGACCGGCAACGACGAAAAAGCCGCCCAAATGTTGAGCGCTCTGGCACGGGAAAAAACGGCCGCTCTGAATAGAAACGTCACGCCTCCGGCCAGCGATACGGCCCGATTCACCGTCGGAAAAGTGGAGCGCGTTGGAGAGGGGGGCGCGAGAGTCGCCTCTTCGTGGACCGACCTCGATGACAATGGAGAACCTCGAACCGACGAGGCCCTTTGGATGGTCCGTCTGGAAAAGGAAGGGTGGAGAATCGTCGGCGTTGGCGTAAGAATTTTCCCCGACGAGCCGCTCTTGCTGCTGAACTTCGAAAACCCCGAAGAGATGTTCCGCAAGCAGCAATGGGCCCGCGAAGAGATCCTCCGGCGAATGAACGAAGATTCTTCGGCCAAAACACAAGCCCGGGACGAAAAAAAACCAAATAACCCAATCCGACGATGAATTGTCGATTTTGGGTCATAATTGGCGTTTTTTCTAGCTACCACCCATGCGTGTTATTCGCCGCGGAAATTATCTACCGGGAAAAACGGCGACTAAGACAATTATTCCTTGCAGCATAAATCATTGTGACAAAACGATTTATGCCATCTCGCACCGGTGATCCAAGGGTCGCTCGCCCTTGATTTTTTAACCGAATATTCCTCGGGCAATTATCGCAACCTAGATTTTTGTATCCAATCCACACATAATTCCCAAAATACCGATGGGACCTAATGCGAACATTTTCGCGGACCCCTAGTTGACAACTGGTTCGACTATGCTAGCTTTTCGTCCTAAGCTGTGCATTCATTACCAATACCTGCAACCGATAGAGTTTGAACAAAGAAATAATCGGGCCAATAGTATCGTGTTTCCAGACACGTCAGCGGGTTCCGATGACGATCTTTCCGGTCGAGTGCCGTCGCGGTCGGAAGGGGTGGAACACACGACGGCATTCGTGTGAGTTTACGTTACGGTACCCTTTAATTGGAGGTTACTCGAATGAGTCGGATGTATTTATTTGGCGCCGTGCTGTTTGCAGCGGTGCTAGGGATTGCTCTCTTGGGCAATGACAATGCCGCAGTGGCGGACGACGCTTGCGCTCCGGCGACTTGCGCGCCGGCCGACACATGCGCGCCGGTTACTTGCTGCCCAAAGACGTGCAAGCCGAGACGTAGCCGTCGGACCTGCCGTCCGAAGACTTGCTGCGTTTCGACCTGCGAACCGAAGACCTGCAAGCCGGTCACCTGCGAGCCGAAGACCTGCGAGCCGGTCACTTGCTGCCCGAAGACGTGCAAGCCGCGGCGCTGCCGCCGGACCTGCCGTCCGAAGACCTGCTGCGTCTCGACCTGCGAGCCGAAGACCTGCAAGCCGGTCACCTGCGAACCGAAGACCTGCGAGCCGGTCACTTGCGAGCCGGTCACTTGCTGCCCGAAGACGTGCAAGCCGCGGCGCTGCCGCCGGACCTGCCGTCC
>JAFGLH010000269.1 GCA_016928165.1 Pirellulales bacterium
CACGTTTTCAAGGACATTCCCACCGCGGCGCGGCCTCCGCTTTCATAGTATCACCCTACGGATTTGGAGCTTTCCGCAACAGTAACTCAGTAAGTATTTCAAGCGGTGCGCCAAGGAAAGTTGATATTCCACTTCGCGTGCCGAGCCGTAAGCAATGTCCAGAAAGCGAAGATAGTCGCCTGTTGCATTTTTGGCGGGACCTTCGACAATATTTAACGCGATAGACACCGCCGAACGACGGAGTTGGCTGGTCAAGCCATATTGTTCCTTATGGGGAAATTTCGCCGTATGGCGGTAAATCTCGATCACAAGCGCGTCGGCCAACTGAAAAGCCTTCAGCTTTGCATGATCTCGCATTATTCTTCCCGCCTCCCGCCTACAGCCTCCGGTCTCAATCGAATCCCGGCAGCCGCTTTTGCATCGGCGGATTGACCCGCTCCCGATAGCGGAGTCGATAGCCCTCGGCCACGTCGAGCAGCAACTCGATGGCGAGCAGATCGGCCCGGTTCATTACGTGGCGCGTGCTCCGCGATCCCAGGCCGTGGACCAGTTCTTCCAGCACTTGCAGATGGAGCTGCATGGCCTGCCGGGCGGTCAGGCCGGCGACGACCAACATTCCGGCCAGCCGCCGCAGCTCGTCGGCCAGATTGCCGGAGCCCATGATGACGTAGGTCCGCAGCAATTCGCGGTAGTGGGCGGTCAGTTCGTCGGGCAGAAAGCGAGCGATCGGCAAGTCGATCGCCCCGTCGGCGCGGTTGTCCGGATCGGCCGTCAGCGTCCTTTGCTGTTCCAGCAACAGCGCGGCCTCGTCGTGATCGCGTTGCAGCCGCGTCTGCTCGGCCAAGGTCAATCGTTGGTTTTCGCGGACCAGTTGGCGCCGCTCGACCCCTTTTGCGATTACCCAGATCAGGTTCCGCGTGGTGGCGGTATGCACGCAGAGGTATCCGTCGGCGCCGACTTCGTGGCACAGGGCGGCCATTTCCTGCTCGCTTTGGGTGCCGAGCACGACGATCGCTTCGTCGGCCCCGCCGGCCCGGTAGCCCTCGACCAGGTCCAGGGCATTGAGCGCGTCGGGCTGATGGCTGACCAGCACGGCGTCGAAGTTTTCGTCGCGGAGCCGCGCCAGCCCGGCAGCCGTGCCCACCGCTTCCTCAAGAATGACCTGCGCGGCGCTGTCGGCGGCGAAGGCCTCGGCCAGCCAGCCGCCGGTCCGTTGCCGGGTGGTGATGTACAAGACCCGCATCCGGCAAGGCATTCGCCGCCACGCCGCCACGCCGCAGGCCGGGGCCATTTCAGATAGCAATGCGACCATAACTTACCTGCCCCACTCCAGGGAAACCATAAATCCAATATCCGCGGGGCGGTACTCTAGCGATAGGGGCCGGGCGGGTCAAGCTCGGGTATTGCCACGCCCCCAAAAGCCTGCCAAAATGCCCTCCGGCGGCGGATTGACTCAGGAATAATGACCACCATCACCATTTATGGGGGGGCGCCAGACCGGCATGACAAAAATCGCTTACCTCGATTGCGGATGCGGCATCAGCGGAGACATGACACTCGGCGCGTTGATCGACATCGGAGTCGGATTGGACAAACTGCAAAACGCGCTCGGCTCGCTCGGCATCCCCGGCTTGGCGTTGAAGGCCGTCGAGGTGAAACGCCGCGGCTTTCGCGCCGTGCGGGTCACAGTCGACGCCGACCGGCAGACGGAACATCGCGACTTGCGCCAAATCCAAGCCCTCATCGAAGCCTCGAACCTGACCGACCGGCAAAAGGAACTGGCCCTGCGAATCTTCAATCTCTTGGGCAAAGCCGAATCGCGGGTCCACGGCATTCCGATCGAGAAGGTCCACTTCCACGAGGTCGGGGCCGTCGATTCGATCGCCGACGTGGTCGGCACGGCCGTCGGTTGGGACCTGCTCGGCGTGGACCGGGCGGCGGCCTCGCACGTGCCGACCGGCTCGGGCAAAATTCGCATCACCCACGGCGAGTGTTCCATACCCGCCCCCGCCACTGCCGAACTGCTCCACGGCGTCCCGCTGGCCGAGTCGTCGATCCGCCACGAACTGACCACGCCCACCGGCGCGGCCATCCTGGTCGCGCTGACCGATTCGTTCGGCCCCGTGCCGGCGATGAAGATCAAGCGGATCGGCTACGGGGCCGGCATGCGCGACTTTCCCCAGCAGCCGAATATTCTCCGACTGCTGGTCGGCGAGGCGGTCGAGGAATCCGAGCCGGACGCCGAGGACGTGTGCGTCATCGAAACCAACCTCGACGACGAGCGGGGCGAGATCGTCGCACATTGCATACTGAGGCTCTGGGAGGCGGGGGCGCTGGACGTCTACACCACGCCGATCGGCATGAAAAAAGACCGCCCGGCGGTGAAACTGACCGTCGTCTGCCGTCCGGGCATCGCCGCCTTGATCGAGGACGTGCTGTTCGCCGAGACGACCACGCTTGGCGTGCGTCGATGGTCGGCCGCCCGCAGCTCGTTGCGCCGCGAGCCGCGCACGGTCGAGACCCCTTGGGGTCCGATCGAGGGCGTGATCGGCTGGCGTCGCGACGGCGCGCCGCGCTTCTCGCCCGAGTACGAGGCGTGTCGCCGCGTGGCCGAGGAGCACGGCGTGGCGTTGCGCGACGTATACTCCGCCGCCGAGCGGGCGTTTGAGAGGGAGGAGAGGATTGAATAGAGGGGAGAGGGATGAAGGATGAGGGATGAGGGATGGGTAGGCGCGATTTCCGCTTGCGGTTTCGCATGGAAATTGCTGCGTAGCGTGGAATTGGAATCCGTATAAGGAGAGGAGAGAGAAAAACGCCCGCCGACTGCGGTCGGCAGGGTGGAATTGCTCGTTTTCATGTAACCTCGTTCCCACGCTCCGCGTGGGAACGCACTGGAGGGACGCTCCGCGTCCATGACAATCATGGAGTGGGTCGCATTAGGATTGCTTGTCTTTGGTGGTTTCATCTGCTGCATGAACTGTTATCTTTCCTTTCTCCGCTATCCAATTCATAGATTATTCGGAGGAACGAAAGAAAGCTACAAACACATATCAGGTTTTCCTGGTGTCGGTTCACTCTTTGTTGCGATATCGCTATTGAAGTTTTGGTGTCATCCGTTTCCATGCGCCATTGCCATCATCTTAATTCTGATTGACACAGGCGGATTTCCCTGGTTTCTTGGTGTAATGTTCTATGTCCACTTTTTTCTGAAGAAGCCCGCGGATTGCATCGGGGATAATAGAAAAGAAAACACTCGCGGTTGAAGCGCGTCCACATGACCAGAACCCGCTACGAAATCCACGACAACGCGTATCCTCACTTTCTGACGTCCACCGTCGTGGGTTGGGTTCCGGTTTTCACGCGGACGGAAACCGTCGAAATAGTCCTGGACTCTTGGCGATTTCTTCAAGATAATAATCGGATCACGTTGTTCGGCTACGTGATCCTGGAAAATCATCTGCATTGGATTGCATCGGCGGAAGATTTATCGAGGCAAATTGCCGAATTCAAGTCGTTTACCGCGCGCCGCATCATCGACCTGCTTGAAGCACGAAACGTGGTGCCGCTGTTGCGGCAGTTCGAGCACTTGAAAGCAAAGCACAAGACCAACAGCAGTTATCAGTTCCGGCAGGAAGGGAGCCATCCGCAGTTGATCGATAGCGACGAGATGATGCGACAGAAGCTGGAGTACATCCACAACAATCCCGTAGTGCGCGGATTCGTTGACGAGCCTGTGCATTGGCGATATTCCAGCGCGCGGAATTATGCCAGGCAGGCAGGATTGATTTCAGTGACGACCGAGTGGTAAGTTTTTTCCGCCAAATCGCGGACGCGGAGCGTCCAGGCAATGCGTTCCCATGCGGAGCATGGGAACGAGTTTGTTTTTCACTGGTCATCGACCACTAACCACCGACCACTAAAATGTCGAAGATAGTCCGCTTTTCCGTCTCCCTGGAAGACGACCTGCTTGCAGAGTTCGACCGCTACTGCAAGCAGGAAAACTTCGCCACCCGCAGCGAGGCGATCCGGCAACTGCTCCGCGACAAGTTGACTCAACAGGCGTGGGCCGAGGAGTCGCGCGACGCGGCCGGCACGCTGACGCTGGTCTACGACCATCACCGCCCGCAGTTGCGCGACCACCTGATGGACCTCCAGCACGACAACACCGATCTGATCGTCTCGACGCTGCACGCCCACCTGACGCACGATTTGTGTTTGGAGGTGATTATATTGCGCGGCCCCTCGGGGCGGTTGAAAACGATCGCTTCCCAACTGCGCGGTCTGAAAGGGATTTTCAAGGGCGAGTTGGTGATCGCCAACGCCGAGTGATGGGTGATAGGGTTGAGGCGGGAGGTTTTAGGCGGGAAGCTGGAGCGGATGGCGGCGCTGAACGGATAGCCTAGTCTCTAGGAGGGATTGCTGTTATAATGCCGCGGCAATCGGCCATAGAACGGAATTTATTCCGTTCATGCAATAATATCAAACGGGATATTTCTGAACGGAATGGATTTCGTTCTACTTACTACATGTCCGACCGGGTTGTTAACGTCGTCGTGCTGGGATCGACCGGGAGCATCGGTCGGAGCACATTGGAGGTGATCGCCGCTTCCAATGGGTCGATGCGGGCGGTCTCGCTGGCTGCAAATAAAAACACGGAGCTTCTTTTACGGCAGGCACAGTCCACGTCGCCCAAAGCAATCGCCGTGGCCGATCCGGCGGCGGGCCAGCGGCAGGATTGGTCTGCGCTGCCGAAAGAGTGTGAATTGCTCGTCGGAGTTGAGGGAGTTTTACAACTCGTAACCGAAGGAGACGTGGACATCGTCCTTTCGGCCATCGTCGGCAGCGCGGGGCTGCGGAGCACGTGGGCGGCATTGGAGGCGGGCAAGACAGTCGCCCTGGCCAACAAGGAGAGCCTCGTGGTCGGGGGGCCGCTGATGACCGACTTGGCGCGGCGAAAAAACGCCAAAATCTTGCCCGTCGACAGCGAGCACAGCGCCGTCTTCCAGGCCCTTCAGGCCGGGCGGAGGGAGGAGGTCCGCAGAGTGGTGCTGACCGCCAGCGGGGGGCCGTTCCGCTCCCTCTCCTTGGAAAAATTAGCACAGGTCGCCGTCGCCGACGCACTGGCCCATCCGACTTGGCGGATGGGTCCGAAAATAACGGTCGATTCGGCCACGTTGATGAACAAGGCCCTGGAGATCATCGAGGCCCGCTGGCTCTTCGACCTCCGCGCCGACCAGATCGCGGTGGTGATTCATCCGCAGTCGATCGTACATTCGATGGTAGAATATAAAGACGGTTCGGTGATCGCCCAGCTCAGTCCGCCGGACATGAAGCTGCCGATCCAGTACGCCTTGACCTGGCCGCATCGCCGCGAGGGCGTGGCGGAGCGGTTGGATTGGACCCGCGCGATGGAGTTGCGGTTCGAGCCGCCGGATTTCGAGCGTTTCGACGCCTTGCGTTTGGGGCTTGAAGCTGCCGCGGCGGGTGGAACCGCCGGAGCAGTCGTCAACGGGGCGAACGAGGCCGCCGTGGCCAAGTTCATCGAAGGCAGATTGGGATTTCATCAGATCGTGCCCGCCTGCCGAAGCGTTTTGGAAAATCACAATTTCGACCCAAATCCCAATCTGGAGCAGGCGCTTGCCGCCGACGGTTGGGCACGCCAGGAGGTGCTGCGTTGGAGTATGAGTATGCAATCGGTTTGACCGTCGTGATTCTGTTGAGCGCCTTCGGGCTGGGGTTCGTAATCTTCGTCCACGAGTTAGGCCACTTCCTGGTCGCCAAACTCTGCGGGGTGAAGTGCGAAAAGTTTTATCTCGGCTTCGACGTCGCCGGGCTGAAATTCTGCAAGTTCCAGTGGGGCGAGACCGAATACGGCATCGGCATCATCCCGCTGGGCGGATACGTGAAGATGCTCGGCCAGGAGGACAATCCCGCCCGACTCCGCGAGGAGATTGAGCGCGCTCGCCGCGAGGGGAGAGAGGAGAGAGGAGAGGGGAGAGGGCCGGCCGCTTCAGCGGCTGGCGGAGAGGGTTCAGGGTTCAGGGGTCAGGGGTCGGATGTTGAAGTTGCAAATCGCACAGATCAAGAATCCCCAACCCCCAACCCCCAGCCCCCAG
>JAFGLH010000005.1 GCA_016928165.1 Pirellulales bacterium
GGTCCTCCTGTCGTGGTTTTGATGGGTAAATACTTACTACATCGTTTATACCACCAGGAGGACCACTCTTTCATAGAATCAGAACTGTCCGAACTGTCCCCGAACTGTCCCCGAACTGTGCCCGAACTGTGCCGAACTGTGCCAAGCTGACGCGAAGCTGATTGTTACTACGGGTTGCGACCGATCAATGGTGATGGTCGGTTGAATACAGATCGACGACGGTGGGATAATCCCAACGTTTTTTCTGATCGGGGCGGGTTGCGATCTCAACTCCCTCCAATTTGCCGATCAGCGGTCTTGAACGAGGTAGACGCAAAATGACTTTTATCGGCGTGCGACGTTTCGGCGCGTCATATTTCACTTCCACTCCGTCCTTTGTGCCCCGCACGAGCAGGCTTACTTCGCCGAAATGCGTCGGCGCGCGTTCGACGCGTATTTCGCGTCCCTCGTCGAGCCACCAGTCGGGAACCGCCTGAAGCAGATGCAATTCATCGCCCGATTCGTGGATGAGCATGTGCCGCAACATCAGGGCGTAATTCGACGCGCCTGTCACGTGCGGGATCGTGTCGCGCCAGGCCGTCCGTGTTCTAAAATATATCCCCTCGGGAAACGCGTTGGCCGCCGACGTATGGAGCAAATACCAATAGAAGTCTTCGACGACGCGCTCGTCGTTTCCCAGGGCGAGATCAGACATGGTGGTATACGCGCCCATATATGGATGAATCGCATCGGGCAATCCGTGTGGACGTTTGGCGTCGGGACCGCTTATCCAGCGGATCGTGCCTTCGAGAAATCCCCCGCCGTGCCGCATGCGAACTTCGTCGATCAAGGCGGCAACGCGAGGATCGTCGGGTGAAAAAAGAGGCGTGGGCCAAAGCGTCTCGGTGTTGCCCCAGTGCGTCCCTTTTTTCTCCCAACTGGGTGGAAAATACGGAATGCCGAGTTTGCGCCAGGCGGCCTCTATCGCCGCGCGATAGCTGTCCGCTTCTTTTTGCAATTCGTCCGCCTTGTCGGTTTTTCCCAACGCCCGGGCGGCGTCGATCGTGCAAAGAATTCCGCGAAGGTTCCAAAAGTCATATCCGACGATATGATGTTTGCCGTCCCATAGATATTCACCGTCGGCGATTGCGGCGGGCAGCAGTCCGGCGTACGGCGAGTCGGCCGCCGCGCCGCGCCTTGCCTGTTTGGTCCATTCGGCCGCTTTCAGCATTTTCGGATAGGCCCTTTCCAGAAAAGCGCGGTCGGCGGTGATTTTCCAGTATTGCCACAGCGCCCAAGGCGCCTGACCGTTTGCGTCAAGTTGATGCTTCTGGCTTTCGAATCGCCCGTCGGGGCGTTGATGGCGCAGGTAGGATTCGATTGTCTTGGCCGCTCCGTCCCAAAAACCGGCCTCCTCCAACTCCATAACCTGATACGCGCCGTCGCGAATGTAGAAGCGGTCATAGGAGTATCCTTCGCCGCCGTGCAATTCGCCGTGATCGCCGGCGATGAGTTGGCAGACGTGTGCCGCTCGAAGCGCCTCGGTTGCTTTTCGGCAGGGAACTTCAATTCTCGCAGCCGAGTTCATCAGGTCTTTCCAGTAGCCGATCGTTCTCTGAAGCCACAGCTCCGCGTCTTCTTCGTCGAAGGCCGACGGGTTCTCGACGGCCATGAATGGAGTTCGCACGACCGCCGTCGCGATCTCGTTCGGCTTTAGTTCCCAGGTGAATGTTTTGGTGATCGGCGAGTCATTGTTGGAGGTGACAAGCTCGGCGACAAGCTTTGCTTCGGCCGATTCCGTCTCCGTGTTGGTGACGGTTACTTCCGTCCATATTAAAAAGTTCTCTCCTTCGGTAGGCCACGCGAACGCCTTCCGCCAGTCCTTTACGCTCGGCAAAGGAGTGGCCCAGTACTTGAAATCGTAGCGGACGGCGTCGTCGTCGGCTCGAAACATGACAACGGGAATCCATCCTTCGAGAACCGTTTTATTCTGGCGGCGGGACAAACGCTCGGCCTCGCGGCCGAAAAGAAAGCGGAGTTCTCTCTTGTCGGCCAGATGAATTACGTTCGTCGGCGAGATGCGGGCGCCATAGTCGTAGTCTCTTAGTCCGACAACGTTCCAGGGATTACTGAAGTATTCAAACGGCTCCTCCGCGGCGGCCGACAAACCGGCGTGTGATAAACACGATATTAATATCCAAAGAATACTTAATCCGATAGGCCGTTGCATGATATTATTAAACCTTGAGGTGAGTAGTGGATAGTGGGAAGGTTCAAGGTCAAAGGTTAAAGGTTCAAAATATCTGTTTTTGAACTTGAACCTTTGACCTTTTCTCTCTAAAAATCGCCGGCGTCGATAACGCTTCCGTCCCGGCGATCGCCGAGGCGGGAATGGACCAGCGGAGCAATAGTATAGCTGATGCCGCGAACGCTGCCATCGCAAAACGCCATGTGGAAACTAGCGGCGTGAGCGCTGCCGAATATGCCCCAGATAACATATCCGGGCGTATCGCGCATGGGATGCAGGGATACGTCATTCTCGGGATCGTAAGTACACCAGCGAGTGTTGTCGGGACTGTTGGCCTCATATATGCCCATGTCGTCGTGAGGATCGAGGCCGTTGTCGTAATTATCGGGACAAAGATACTTTTCGCCGATCATATAGGTGCTGCTGGCGCCGTCCGAGATTTCCGCCATCGTCAACTGGCTGCGGGGAAAGAGTATACCGGTGTCGTGTTGCCCCGGATAAATATACGTATCCGCGTTGGCGATGCTGGACGGGCCGGAAGAGCAGGAGATAGCGTTCGCTCCACCGTTGCTGCCGGCGTTGGCGGCGTAGTCGTTGGCCGCGGACGACGTGATATCGTCGCTGTTGTAGTACCAGCGGTTGCCCGGCCGGGGGTAGACGACCGGCTTTCGTCGCGTGGGGCAAATGAACATGCTCAACGGCGTTTGGTCGCGGGTAAAGGCGCCGCTCTTTTGTTGGGCGGTAATTACATCCGGTTGACCGTCGCTGCCCAAATCGTAAACGGCTTGCTGTTCGAGGAAGGGGAGTATCACGAACGTCCATCCGCCGGGCTGTTCGATGCCGGTTCCACGGTCCGGATCGCCGGTCCAGCGATGTCCCCAACCGCCGCTGGGGAAAAACTTGTACTGTTCCTCGTGATTGAGCATGGCCAGCGAGAGCTGTTTGAGGTTATTGGTGCATTGCACTCTCCGCGCCGCCTCGCGGGCCGCCTGGACCGCCGGCAGGAGCAAGGCGATGAGGATGCCGATGATGGTGATAACGACCAACAGTTCGACAAGCGTAAAGGCGAGGAACGGGGATTTGGGGGTGGCACTGGCTGAGCCAGTGGCACACTCGCGGGGAATAATGTTTAGCCGCCGTCGGCACGACGGCGTGTTGCAGCCGTTTAGCCGCCGCGTCCGCGCGGCGTTGGCAAGTGAAAGAAATGTTTTCATGGCATAAATCCAATACGTTTGAAAATCTTGAGTGGCGATCCGCCCTCGCCCCCGGCCCCTCTCCCGCTTACGGGAGAGGGGAGTATGTGGCGCTGGGGCGGCGGTTGAACCGCCGCCCCAGCGAGGAACGGAATGAATTCCGTTCTACTTCCTCTTCCTCCAAGCGTAGGCCAGCAGACCGATCAGACCGGCGGCCAGCAGGGCGATGCTGGACGGTTCGGGGATCTGTGTAATCGTGAAGTCGTCGAGCATTCCCGGCGTCTTAGCGCGCATCTGGAGCTTGGTCCACTTCGTGCTCAGATCGGAAATGATGGTGGTGTTAAAGGCGATTCCAACGTCAACTCGCGAGCCTGAGTTGGTTACATCCACGTAATACGGTTGCATGGAGTATGTATTATCGCCGTTGGCGGTGGCTTCGATTCCCACCTTGAAAGTTCCGCCCACTCCGCTGCCGAGACCGGAGTTGAGAGTAATCCAGCCGGGGCCTCCGAAAGTGCTGCCGACGTACCACTTGAGATCGTCGCCGGTATATGTGCCCACCAGTATGATGTCGGCGGCTTGGGTGCCGTCGTCCGCCTGCACTCCCAACATTGCAATCGCGTTCACCGTGTTGCCGACCGCATAGGCCAAGGTGGAGATGTCAAAAGACACATTGTTTTGCAGCCAGGATAAATCGGTGACTCGCGACAAGGTGGTTTGGTTCGTGCCCCCCTTGGCGTAATTTCCTGACCCGGACCAGTTGGTCACGGCGGCATTGTCCACCTGAACGTCGGTTGCCGTTCCGAGAGCGCCCAGCGTCCAACCGTCATTACCGACGAGTTGTCCGGAAGGCAAACCATTAAAGTTGTAAATGAAATCGGCTTGGACGTTTGCGGCAACGCCGACCAAGACGATTGTCAAACCGAGCACTACATAATTGCGATAGTTGTTCAACATGTCTCTATCTCCTAAAAAAGTAAAAAAGTAAAAACGTTTTTTCCGGTACGTAGTATTGATCGTGTTCTCTTCGGATGCCTCCGCTCTTCTCCAGGGTTAATTAGTTACTGTTGCGGAAAGTGGTCATCGGCCATTGTCATTCCGAGCGAAGCGAAGAATCTCCGCGTTTCGAGACCCTTCGCTTCGCTCAGGGTGACGGAATCTGACTTTCCGCAACAGATACTAATTACTCATAGGCATATTCTCCCGTTGGTCCGTCGGCGCCATTTCCAACACGGGATCGCCGAAAACGACGTAATCATTCGCGTATCCGTTGCCTCCATCCGTTGAAACGAGTGTTAAAAATTGAGCGTCGGGAGCGATTTCAATGTCCACTAACACTATTCCGTGTTCGGGGCGAAGTTGCGTGCGTTTCAGCTTCAACGTCCCGTCGATAAAGACCCATAGGTCGGCCAATCCATCGGCCGTCGGCACGAGGTTTCGATTGTCAACCAACCCGGCGACCGCGCGAAATTTATTCGGCGCAACGTCCCGATATGCGCGGCGCATCGCTTCCAGATTAAAAGTGATTCCAGCGTTGGGACTGAGACACAAAAGTCCCCGATTTGCGGGCTGGAATCGCTCGGCTCGGCCCATTACGTAAACCCAAGGGCCGCTGGTCTTCTCGGACCAGTTGTCATCGACTTCGGCGCCACGCGCCCAGATTGATCCGTAGCCCTGGCCGGAAGTCGTTGGGAAGCCGTCGAAAAGGTGTTCGCTCGAATCGATCGCGACCGCTCCATCGCGGCCGTCCGGCACGAATACGCCGTCAATAAAACTGTGCCATCGAACCGCGTGATAGAGGCGATCGGCGTCGCGTATGGCCCAGACGAACCGCGGGTCATAAATGCCGGAGCTTGGATCGATCCCCCGTTCGCGCCTGCGGCCGGTTCCGTTGCCGCCGGCGACGATGTCCAACAGATCAAGTGTTTTCAAAGGCTCTTGCAATCGTCGAACGAACTTCGGCGGGGTTGTCGGTTGCGTGAAACGCAGTGTGCCACTGGCTGAGCCAGTGCCACCCGCTGCGGTTGAGTTATGGTGCGTGCCAGCACGCACCCTACCGACCATCACCGACTCGCCGGCTGCAAGTTGCACATCCCGAATCCCCGAATCCCCGAATCCCCTAATCGCCGCCTTAACCACCACCTTTCCCTCGAATACATACGAGGTGGTGTCGCCGTTTTCATCGACCTCGACGCCGAACTCGGTACCCAGGTCGGTAACGATGGCCGTGGGGGTACGGACAACGAAGGGATAAGGGGTTGGGGATTGGGGGTTTGGGGATTTGGGAATTTGTTGTATTTTCTCCCCTCTCCCCTCTCCTCTCTCCCCTATTCTCGCCGTTAATTTTCCACGCGCGAGAAAGCCGCCGGCGGAGGAATCGACCTGGTACGCACACGGCCCTTCGAGAATCACTCTTGCGCCGCTCTTATAAGTAATTTCCATCAAACCGGAGGCCAGGGCGTATTCGCGGCCCAGCGGGGCCGAA
>JAFGLH010000006.1 GCA_016928165.1 Pirellulales bacterium
CGATGTTTTTCAGCCGATCGGCCCTCACCCTAACCCTCTCCCAAAGGGAGAGGGGACTAATTTTTCAATTTCAAAACACGTTCTTAGTCGGAGGCGGGAGGTCGCAGGCGGGAGGCGAGTAAAATGCAACCGTTCACAAGGGACAATCCCCTGTGAACGGTTTCGAATCAGAAGTCCCTGTTCGCTCCGAAGGAGCAGCCGTTCGCCCAGCCCTGGGCAACACCCTGGGACGAGTTCACCCCTAGTTTTCCCGCTGCACCGTTTTCGTCACGTCCTGCGGCGGGACGGCGGGGAGTTCGAGAATAAAGCGGCAGCCTTTGCCGGGGTCGCTTTGCACGTCGATCCGACCGTCGTGCTCGCCGAGGATTTTTTTGCTGACCGGCAACCCAAGGCCCGTGCCGCGACTCTTCTTCGAGGAAATGAAGGGACTGAAAAGGTGTTCCATCTGGTCGGCGGGGATGCCGGGGCCGTTGTCCTCGACGGTGATCCGCAATAGCTCTTCCTCGGGCAGGAATTGCGTGGCGACCTCGACCCGGCCGGGCGTCTCGCCGTCGCCGACCGCGTCCAAGGCGTTGGTCACCACGTTCAGCACGGCGCGATGTATCCCCTCGGGATCAAAGACCATTTGAGGCATCGGCTCGCCGGGCCGCCAGATAAGCTCGACCTGCGTCTCTTCCGCCCGGACGCGCATCAACTCGATCACATCCGAGACTACCTCGTTGAGGTTAGCGGGGCAGAGGTCCGGCTCGCGCTCCTTGCTGAAGGTGAGCATGTCCATGACCAGGGCGGAGATGCGGTTCTGGTTCCGCTCGACGATTTTCCAACCCTTTTGGGTGACTTCCTCGTCGTGTTCCTTCAGGCCCATCTCGATCAGGTAGCTGCCGCCGCGGATGCCTTGGAGGATATTTTTGATGTGGTGCGAGAGGGTGGCGATGGTCTGACCCACGGCCGCCAGCCGCTCGGCCTGGACCATTGCGGAGTAGTAGCGGGTGTCCTCGACGGCCAAGGCCGCCTGATGGCCGATGGCGATCATCAATTTCAGGTGGTCTTCGGTAAAACGGTCGGCGTGGCCGCGCTGGATCAACTGTTGGGCGGTGCTTGACGTATCGATGTAGATCGCGCCGACCACGTCGTATCGGCCCTGCATGGGCACGCAGATCGCCTCGCGGACGCCCATCTGCACGATGCTCCCGCCGGGATCCCAGCGCTCGTCCTCGCCGGCGTCGCTGGTCAGCACGCCTTCGTTTCGCTCGATCACGTAATCGAGGATCGTCTTGCTGATGTTGATTCGCTCGTCGCCCGATACGCCCTTGCGGGTGCGGCGGACCTTGGGCCGCAGGGCCTTCGTGGCCGGGTCCATCAGCATGATGCAGCCCCGGTCGGCCTCGACCCACTCGAAGATCAGCTCCATGATCCGCTGCAACAACTGGTCGATGTCCAGCGTGTGGCTGACGGCCAAGGCGGTGCGGTACATCACCTGGAGGTTGCTCCTTGCCCGGGCGAGCCAGGAGTTTTGCGGCAACTCGGAGCGGAGATCGAAGATGCGGCTCCCTTCCTGCTGCGTCACCGAGCGGACGATCCGCGAGCGGTTGCCCGGCTCGCTGGGCGGGCCGATGCTCACCACGTCGGAAAGGTCTTCCGCGCTCTCCTCGGCCGGGCCGGTATAGAGCAGCAGCGTGCGGCCGACCTGGAGTTGGTCGCCGCTGGCGAGCGCGTGGTTGCGAATCCGCTGGCCGTTGACGAAGGTGCCGTTTGAGCTGTTCAGGTCCGAGATGGCATATTCGTTTTCGTGCAGGCGGATTTCGGCGTGGTGGCGGGAGACTTCGGTGTCGTGGATTTGGATCGTACTGGACGGGTCGCGCCCCAATCGTTCGATCGGTTCGGTCAGTTCAAAGCGGCAGCCCTGGTCGGCGCCGCGGATGACGAACAACGTCGGCACGTTTTGCATTCCCCTCTATAGGGCACGCTTTGTTCCTGCATGCAATTAACTCGTAATTTTAAGGCTCGATGGCGGATAAAGATAGTGGTGCATAAGAAGACCACCTGCCGGAAGGCGAGTCACGAGGCCGCAAAGATTACACAAATCGCCGAGTCGGACGATCTGTTCATCGCCGTCGGCCGATCGGCGATTGCGGACCCGCGGCTGACGTATCTCCACCACCCCGACGCCCGTGGTGATGGTTCGCCCGGACAGATGTTCGTTGCGGATGACTTGTTGGCGGCCGGCCGCGTCACGCAGTTCGGCCCTCTGCTCGAGCCACGCGTTCACTTCTTGCTGAATTGCCCAGGCCGACATCCGCTGGGTTCCCTGGCGGATGATCTCCGTCATCGCGTTTTTTGCGGTGTACTCTGGAATTGTCTACGGTTGTGTGGTACTCTCTGCCAAGGCGGCGTACTCCTCGTGTATGAGGCAACAATCATTCACCCAAAGTACGCCGCCCCGTTCAACCGCTCCCTACACAACTCTCGACAATATCTCCTGAAAGAATGGCTTGGTTGAGAATGCCGGAAAAATTATGAGAGTCTTTCCATGCCATCCAACCTTGACCGCTACCGCCGCAGCTTGAACCGACTTGCCGAAACGGGCGAGGAAATGCTCGTCGATCTCTCGCTCCGGGAAGCGTCGGTCGAGCCGGAACAACAAACCGCCGCCGAACGGGTGAAAGGGAGCTTCGAGCGGAACTACCAACGCTGGTATACCGAGGCGGCGGCCGTCGTCGAACAGCTTATCCCCGCCCGGATCGACGAGTTCCAACGGCTCTACCAGGGCGAGGGAAAACGCCGCTCGATCGACGCTGAAACGTATAATATTCAAGACTGGCTGGCCGGACGACGCACGCCGCACAACGACCTGCTGGCCGCGGCCATGCGGTTGAAGATGCAGTTGGAAATACTCCGCGCGGCCGAGGACCGGCTGGAAAGCAGCCTGTTTGACGTCCGCCGGATCGTCCAGGCCGACCTGTTCGACTCGCAGTTGGACGCCTGCCGGGCGTTGGCCGAGTGCGGTTTTCTCCGCGCGGCGGGCACGGTCGCCGGCGTGGTGTTGGAAAAGCACCTGCAACAGGTGGCAGCCGGCCATGATATCGCGATCCGCAATTCGGAGCCGACCTTGAATGAATACAACGACCAATTGAAAAAGGCCGGCGTGTTGGACGTGCCCGCCTGGCGGCGGATCCAACGGTTGGCCGACATTCGCAATCTTTGCGGCCACCAGAAGCACCGCGAGCCTCGCGGGCGGGAAGTTAAGGAATTGATCGAGGGCGTGGATGAAATCATAAGAACGTTGTTTTAAGAAAATCTCCTCTCTCCCTTTGGGAGAGGGGACTATTTTTTGCTATCAACATATCGCATGAACCACACATCCGCCCGACGTTTGATCGACGATCCGAAAGCCTCGGCCGAATGGCTCGCGCGGCTGGGCGTGGTCGATGCGCAACGCGGACGTGGAAATCTGCTCGGCATGGCCCGGGCGGGCGTGACGTTCGATCTGTTGGCCGACCTGTTTGGACAACTCGAAAGCGATTTGCCCGGCTGCGCCGACGCCGACATGGCCCTGAACAACCTGGAGCGGTTCATCCGCGCGGCGCGGAACCCGCTCGGCCTGGCCGCGCTGCTTGATCGCGACCGGCGGACGCTGCCGCAGTTGCTGCAAATCTTCGCCGCCAGCCAATACCTCAGCGACTTGCTGGCGACCGATCCGGAAAGCCTCGACCTGCTCCGCCTCAGCGAAGGCCAAGAATCGACGCGTCAATCGCTGGTCGACGAGCTGACCGCCGAGATTCACGCCCTGGAACACGAGCCGGTCGTCATGCGGGCGTTGCGGCGGTTCAAGCGCCGCGAGACGCTGCGGATCGCCTACGGCGACATTATCCGAGGTCAAAGCCTGCGCGCGGTGACGATGCAGATATCGTTCCTGGCCGACGCGCTGCTGGAGGCGGCGCTGCAGGCCGCCCGGCGAAAACTGAGCGCCCAGCGCGGCGAGCCGCGTCGTCCCGACGGCCGCCCGGCGCGTTTCGTCGTTCTGGCGTTGGGTAAGCTCGGCGGGCTGGAACTGAACTATTCGAGCGACATCGACTTGGTCTTTCTCTGCGACGGCGAAGGGGAGACCGACGGCCGACGAGCGACGCCGAACGTCGAGTATTTCGCCTTGCTGGCCCGCGAGTTGGTGCGGATGCTGACCGAAAAGACCGAGTTGGGAAGCGTATATCGCGTGGACATGCGGCTGCGGCCGGAAGGGAGCCGCGGGCCGATGGCGATGGACGCCCGCGGCGCGTTGAACTACTACGATTCCCGCGGCCGGACCTGGGAGCGTCAGGCGTACATCAAGGCCCGGCCGGCCGCCGGCGACCTGGAGTTGGGCCGCGAGTTCCTCGAATCGTTGACTCCCTGGATATACCGCCGCTATCTCGGCTACGACGACATCAGCGGCGTGAAGGCGCTGAAACGGCGGATCGAGCAAATCTCCCGCGGCGAAGCGGCCCGCGACGTAAAAACCGGACGGGGCGGAATCCGCGACATCGAGTTCGTCATCCAGTTCCTGCAACTGCTCAACGGCGGCGACCTGCCCGCGCTGCGGACCGGCAACACGCTCGAGGCCATCGCCCGCTTGGAGCAGGTCGGCTGTCTGACCAATCCGGAGCGGTCGATTCTCGAAGAAAACTACACCTTCCTCCGGCGGATCGAGCACCGGCTGCAAATCATGCTCGATCTGCAAACCCATCGACTGCCCGGCGTCCGCAACGACCTCCACAAACTAGCGTTGCGGATGGGCTACAGCGACGCGGGCGCCGCTGCCGGACCGTCCAACGGCGCCGACGACGCGGTTGAACAAGCCAATCGCGGCGCACTTCGCTCCAAGCCGCTCGGTGCATTGGAAGAATTCCTCGACGATTATCGCCGCAAGACCGAACTGAACCGCCGCATTCTCGACCATCTCTTGCACGACGCCTTCAGCGACGACCGGCAGACGCGGGCCGAGGTGGACCTGGTCCTCGACCCCGACCCGCCGCCGCGGCGGATCGAAGAGGTGTTGGGCAAATACCGTTTCGCCGACCCGCCGCGGGCATACCGCCACTTGATGTCGCTGGCCGAGGAGCGGAGCGATTTTCTTTCCACCCGCCGCTGTCGCCATTTTTTGGCGGCCATCGCTCCCGCTCTGCTGGAAGCAATCGCGGAGACGGCCGATCCCGATTCGACCTTGGTCAACCTGGACAAGGTGAGCGATTCGCTGGGCGGCAAGGGGGTTCTCTGGGAGCTGTTCAGCTTCAACCAGCCCAGCCTGCGGCTGTATGTCGAACTGTGCGCATACAGCCCATATTTATCCGATCTGCTGACGGGCAACCCCGGCATGATCGACGGACTGATGGATAGTCTGGTGCTCGACAAACTGCCCCACCGCGAGGAGATGGAAGCGAAGCTGGCCGAACTCTGCCGCGGCGCCGTGGACATCGACCCGATCCTGCGGAGCTTCAAGAACGATCTGCAACTCTGCGTGGGCGTTCGCGACATACTGGGCAAGGAAGGCGTGGAATCCACGACCGGCGCGCTGTCGGACATCGCCGAGACGTGCCTGGGGCGGATCGTCGCCCGCGAGGGAGAGCGTTTGGCCGCGCGCTACGGCCGGCCGACGATCGCCGCCGGGCCGCGCGCGGGAGCGACTTGCGAATTGGTCGTCTTGGCGCTGGGCAAGCTCGGCGGCCGGGAAATGAACTACCACAGCGACCTGGACTTGATCTTCCTCTACGAGGCCGACGGACGGACCGACGCGGACGGCCGGAACGCCGAACAGACCTCCAACCGACACTTTTTCAGCGAGTACGGCCAGCGGATCATCAAATCCGCCGGCAGCACGAACGGCTACGGCCGGCTCTACGAGGTGGACGTCCGCCTGCGCCCCACCGGACGGAGCGGCGCGTTGGCCGTCTCCTTCGACGAGTTCACCCGATATTTCTCCGCCGGCGGGGGACAACTTTGGGAACGGCTGGCGCTGTGCAAGTCGCGGGTGGCGTTCGGCTCGTCCAGCGCGGCCGAGACGGCGGGCGCGGTCGTGGCCCGGGCCGCGTTCGACCACCCCTGGCGTCCGGCCGACGCGGCGGAAATCCGGCGGATGCGTGCCAGACTCGAAGAGACCGCTGCCCGCGACGGCGACCTGAAACGCGGCCCCGGCGGCATCGTGGACATCGAGTTCCTCGCGCAGATGCTGCAATTGAAACACGCCGGCGACAATCCCCGCCTCCGCGCCGCCAACACGCTCTCGGCGTTGGAGGAACTTCATCGGGCGAAGCTGCTCGCCGACGAAGACTACGATTATTTTGCCAAGAGTTATCGGCTGCTGCGGACGATCGAAGGCCGGCTGCGGCTGATTAGCTCCACCGCCCGCGACCGTTTGCCCCGCGATCCGGTCGAGTTGACCAAACTTGCCGGCTTGCTCTGCTACTCCGGCGGCGAGGCGTTGATGCGCGACTTCGAGTCGGTCAGCGGCGAGGTCCGCCGCCGTTTTGCGCGGATCTTCGACGCCGCCGAGGTCGTATAGACTGGAGCCGGCGGCGGCGCGGCGGGGGCGAAAACAAGCGGCGCGCCGCGCAACAACGGCAGGAAAAAAATACGCCTCGCGATAATTGCCGCGAGGCGCGGGCGACGTTTTCTACCATCAGTCAGCCGATCACGTGCCGAACTCCGGCCTTCGGCGGCCGAGTTGGCCCTGCAAGCGCTGCACGATCGAGCTGTGCATCTGGCTCACGCGGCTCTCGGAAAGATTCAACGTCGCGCCGATCTCCTTCATCGTGAACTCTTCATAGTAGTAGAGAATGACGATCAGCCGCTCGTTGCGGTTGAGGCCCTTGGTCACCAGCCGCATCAGGTCGTTTTTTTGGATCCGGCGGGTGGGATCCTCTCCCTTCTTGTCTTCGAGGATGTCGATCTCGCGGACGTCTTTGTAGCTGTCCGTCTCGTACCATTTCTTGTTCAGGCTGATGAGGTTCACGGCGTTGGCGTCGAGCATCAATTTTTCCAGTTCGGGAACGGAGATGTTCATCTCCGCGGCCAGCTCGTTTTCGTTCGGCTGGCGTCCCAGCCGGGCTTCGAGCGTCTTGACGGCCTCGTTGAGCTTGCTGGCCTTCGAGCGCACCAGCCGGGGAACCCAGTCCATCGTCCGCAACTCGTCGAGCATCGCCCCGCGGATGCGCGGCACGCAGTACGTCTCGAACTTCACCCCGCGCGACAGATCGAACAGGTCGATCGCGTCCATCAAGCCGAACACGCCGGCCGAGATCAGGTCGTCCAACTCGACGCCCTCGGGCAGTCTGGCCCAAATCCGCTCGCCGTTGTATTTCACCAGCGGCAAATATATCTCCACCAGGCGGTTGCGAAGCTCCTGGTTGGACATGTCCCGCTTGTATTCCACCCACAGTTGCTCAACGTCTTCGGGAGCGACGGTGGTCAGTGCCATACGATCCTCCATGAATGTCCGCCGGGAAGCGGCGGTTAGAAATCCATTTCCACGGTTTTGGCGAAAGCCCCTTTTGGGCGGCCGTTAAACTCAACGCTTCTTTGCCATTTTAACAGCCGGTCGGATAACAAAAGTTGTCCTACATTATCGACTGATAAATCTCTAACGTTTAGGAAAAATCGGTGGTCTTTTTCGTTTATGCCGGTTCCTTCGACAAGTTTATGGTAGCCCGCCGAGCGGAGCTCCAACCCCGCCAACCGACGCGCCGTCCAGGCCAGCCGCCGGTAAACCCCTTCGGCCGTCTCTCGGTCCGGCGCCATGTTGACCAGCAGATAAATACCGGAAACAGAGCCGGCCAACGATTCCAGGGCGACGAAGGTGTTCACCACCGCCGCCGCGCTCGGCGCGGTGACCATCAACACGGCGTCGGCCAAGCCGCAAATCCGGCCCGCGGCGCCGCGGCTCGGATTGCCGACGTCGATTATCACCACATCGGCGGCGCGCCGAACGTTCGATAACGAATTGATCAGGCGATCGGCCGGTTCGTTCCACCGATCACCGATGACCAGTGCCACTCCGTTCGGGGCGATTTGCGCCGCCTCTTCCCAACCGCATCTTTCCGCCAGCACGTCGGCCATGGAGAATCGCCGCCGCGCGTCGCCCATCAATCCGGCGTCGGCGGCGACCAGCACCGTTCGCCGGCCGGCGCGGGAAATCGCGGCGGCCAGGTTCGACGCGACAGTGGTCGTGCCCACGCCTCCTTTGCCTCCGGCAACGACCAACAACGACGGACGCGCAATGGAATGGCGCGAATCGCAGCGGCGGCGGACCGCCAATCGTCGCAGATCGTGTGCCTGGTCGAACATTGAAAGGGATCAGGTGTTGGGGGTTAGGGATCAGGGTGCGCGAAACGCGCCGCCATCGGTTCATTACTACATTTTACACGCGGTGCGTTCCACTCGCCTCACGGATTGTTTCAATCAAACTGCAAAATCATCCGCGCCAGGCGATGGGCGTCGGCCGTTTGTATGTCGTCGGGGACGTTTTGCCCGTCGGTCAGATAGCTCAGCGGCAGTCCGCGGTTGCGCAGCAGCGGCAGGACGTTGCCCAGGCCGCCGGACTCGTCCAACTTGGTCAAGATCAGCGACGTGGGCCCGACGACGGCGAACTGCTCGGCCGCTTGTTCGAGCGTACGCGCCCCGGACCCGCTGCTGAGAACCAGGTGGACCTCGTCCGCGCGGGCATCGTTGAGAAACATTTTCAGTTCCTGGATGCGGATTTCATCCTTCGGGCTGCGGCCGGCTGTGTCCAGCAGGATCAGGTCCAGGTGGTCCATGCGTTTGACCGTTTCGCGCATTTCCCGCTGAGTGGAGACGACGTGCATCGGCAGGTCGATTATGTCGGCGTAGGTCCGCAACTGCTCCACTGCGGCGATGCGGTAGGTGTCGACCGTTATCAGGCCCACGCGGCGTTTCTCTTTCAAGCGGAAGTTGGCGGCCAGTTTGGCGATGGTCGTCGTCTTGCCCACGCCGGTCGGTCCGACCAGCGCCGCCAGCCGGCAGCGGCCTGGGGTTATGCGGATCGGACCGGCGATCGGCACGTCGTCTTCGATCAGTCCGGCCACGCGGGCCTTCAGCATCATCGGGTCGCAAAGCCCTTCGTTGCTGGGGTCGATGCGGACCCGCTCGACCAGTTCCCGGGCGACGTCTTCGCCGACGTCAACGTCGAGCAAATCCGTGAAAAGCCTGAAATACTCCTCGGGCCAATCGCCGCGTCCCCGATCTTTCGAGCGCCGGCAGAGGTCTTTCATCATTGCCTGCAAGGTGCTCAACTGTCCCTGCACCTGTCGGGAGAGTTTCGTTTCGTCGGCCGCTTGGGCGGTCGGTTGCGGACGGAGGGCAGGTTCGGCGGGCGTTCGTTGTCGCAGGCGGCTCGGAACGTTCACCTCACGAGATGCGGTCACTTCGATCCGCCGCCTGCCGGGCAACACGCCCAGCCAGCGGTCGCGGACCTCGCGCGTGTGCAAGACCGCCGCCTCGGGACCTAAGTCTCGACGCACCTGGGCCAACGCCTCGTGCATCGTCGCCGCTCGGTATGTGCGTAGTTCCATGGAAATTACGGGGGGTTCGTGGCATCTGGGGTTCGGGTGTCGAAAAATATATGTCTTTTTAGCGGCCGGCGGCCGCGGGGGTAATTTTCATCGCTGTTTCGCCATCCATCACGCCGCCGCGCCGGCGGCCGTCAAACTTGTTTCTCCGTCGTCGTTAAAATCCGGGTCCGGCACCGCGGCAACCGATTCGACCCGCGTATCGGAGGTAATCTCGTCGTAGCCGAGGACGACCAGCCGCGGCAGCCGGGCGGCGGTTATCCGCTTAACGGCCGGCCGCGCCCGCGAGCCGACCAACACGACCGGCCGATGTCCGTCTTCGCTCAAACGCGAGACCTCGAACTCGATCGCCCTGCATATTCGCTCGGCCGTTTGCGGCGGCAGCCGGAGCGATAATCCTTCGCCGCCGTGCTCGACGCCGTCGATTATTCGTTGCTCGAGGGCCGGATCGAGCGTGACCACGTGCAGCCGGCTGTCCCCGTCTCGGTATTGTCCGCTTAGTGCCCGGGCCAACCGGCGGCGGACCCGCTCGGCCAGCAGGACTGGATCCTTCGTCCGCTGCGCCCAATCGGCGAGCGTTTCCAAGATCGGCCCCAACTGCCGGATCGAGACCCCTTCGCGCAGCAACACCTGCAACACCTGCTGCACCTCGCCCAGTTTCATCGCGCCGGGGATCAGTTCATCGACCACCGCCGGAGAGGTCTTTTTCA
This sequence comes from Pirellulales bacterium, assembly GCA_016928165.1. Classification (GTDB taxonomy): domain Bacteria; phylum Planctomycetota; class Planctomycetia; order Pirellulales; family Thermoguttaceae; genus JAHIKV01. Next base: position 10,265 of record JAFGLH010000006.1, read on the forward strand.
ACTCGTCGATCAAGTGTTTTACCGCGTCGCGGTCGAGCAGTTCGTCGGCGTGGCGGCGGGCAGTCTCGCTCAGGCGCGCGGCGATCGCGCCGGCCGGATCCCCGTCGGCAACGTCGATCTCTCCCAGAGCGACGGCCGAATCGGCGATTTTTATGCGGTACTGTCGCGGGCCGAGCCGCATGTTGTCGCGCACTCGCACCTTGGGCACGATTATGCCCGCCTCCGCGGCCACGGCCCGGCGGACTCGGCCGATCCGCTCCAGCAGGTCTCCGCCCCGGGCCGTGTCGGCCAGCCGGATCAGGCCCACGCCAAGCTCCAACTCCATCGGATCGACCGCCAGATAATCCTCCACCCGCTGCTCCGCGCGGCGGGTGGCGCTCGACTGCTTTTGCGCCTCGGCGGCTTTGACCTTTTTTTCGCGTCGGGCGAGAACCAAGGCCAAACCGAAGCAGCCGGCGCCGATCAGCAGCAGCGGCACGGTCGGCAGGCTGGTGAAGATCAGTATGCAGAGGAACCCGCCCGCGACGGCCAGCGGCAAGGGCCGCGAAAAGAGCTGGCGAAGAAACTCGCCCGGCAGGTTTGTTTCCTGGCTGCTGCGGGTAACCAACATCCCGGCGGCCAGCGAGATCAGAAAAGCGGGGATTTGCGTGACCAACCCGTCGCCGATCGTCAGCTTGGTGAACAGCTCGCTCGCCTGGGCCAGTCCCATCCCGTTTTGGACAATGCCGATAAACAATCCGCCGATGATATTTACCAGCACGATGACCAGCCCGGCGATGGCGTCGCCGCGGACGAACTTGCCGGCCCCGTCCATCGCGCCGAAGAAATCGGCCTGTTGGGTGATTTCGCGGCGGCGGCGTTGGGCCTCTTGCTCGTCGATGGACCCGGCGGCCAGGTCGGCGTCGACGGCCATCTGCTTGCCCGGCATCCCGTCGAGAGTGAATCGGGCGGCGACCTCGCTGATCCGCGTCGCCCCCTTGGTAATCACGACGAACTGGATCAGCACGATGATGGCGAAGATAACCAGCCCGACGACAAGGCCCTCGTTGCCCCCGCCGGTGACGAACTCGCCGAAGGACCGCACCACGCCCCCGGCCGCGTACAGGCCGTCGCTGTCGGCCCGGGTGAGGATCAGCCGGGTGGTGGCCACGTTCAGCACCAATCGAAACAACGTCGTGGCCAACAACAGGGACGGAAAGATGTTGAACTCCAGCGGCGTCCGCACGTAGAGGGTGGTCAGCAGCACTATCACCGCGATGGTGATGTTCGCGGCCAACAGCAAATCCATGATTCCAGCCGGCAACGGCACGACGATCACCAGCAGGCTGGCGATCAACGCTAGCGGCAGAACCAGGTCTTTGATGCGAGTCCAAGCGCCCGGCGGACCCGAACGCGTGACGAACAGAGAAGACATCCATGCCTCCGGTGACAAGGGGGCGAAAAGTACCCAAAATCGGGCCGAATGTCCAGGTCGGATTTGCCGTCCCAATTATCCGGCAATTTGGGCGGTATTGAAAGGATAAGAAAAATAGATGAACGATAATATACACGACGATTCTGCCAACCCGAGTTCAGCATTGAAAAATATGGAAAATAGCCGGGACAACAGCCTCCGGCGTAACCGTTCACAGGGGACTGTCCCGATTTTCGCGGTTCACCGCGAAAATGGGACTGTCCCCCTCGGCGGTGAAGGGGACAGGCA
>JAFGLH010000007.1 GCA_016928165.1 Pirellulales bacterium
CGATGTTTTTCAGCCGATCGGCCCTCACCCTAACCCTCTCCCAAAGGGAGAGGGGACTAATTTTTCAATTTCAAAACACGTTCTTAGCGGCCGTCGGTACGACGGCCGCTAAACATTGACGCCATAAACAGGTAAATTTGGAAGTACATTCGCACCATGGGAGCCGACAATGAAACTCGTCGCTTATCCGCTGGCCGCGCTGCTGGGATTGCTCGGACTGTTTTTCGTCGTCGGTTCGCAGGGGATGATCTTGCGGATCGTCGTCGGCGCGATCCTCCTGGCGGCGGCCGGTTTTTTGATCTGGCTCGCCCTGCATAAGCCGCCCGAGTCGAAAACCACCGTGGTCCAGAAGATCGACCTTTCGGGCGACGTCAGTCTGCAAGACCTCAAGTGCCGCTCCTGCGGCGGGACGCTCGGCAAGGAATCTATCGCCGTCCGCGCCGGCGCCGTATTCGTCAATTGCCAATACTGCGGCGCGACCTATCAGATCGAGGAGGCCCCGAAGTGGTGACCGCCCTTGCAAGGTGGGTCAAGCGCAGCGCGGCCCCGCCGAGACCATCGTTGAAGTCGCGCCATGGATTAAAGGTTTACGACGTCCGCCGCGCCGGCGGACGGCGGCGATTCCATCTCCGCGCCGACGCCGACGGCGGCGCCGTGCTGATGATCGACGTCACGGACGCGATCCACCTGAATCCGAGCGCCTCGCTGCTGGCCCGGTTGGCCCTGGAAGGCGTGTCGGTCAAGCGGGCGGCGGGCGTTTTGCGCCGCCGCTTTCGCGGCCTCGACGGGAAAGAAGCCCGGGCCGCCGCCCAGCGGGTCTACGCGCTGATCGAGCGGTTGACGGACCTAAGCGGGGCGTGTCCCGCCTGCGGACTTGTTGAAGACAATATAAAATGGTCGCCGCCGTTCAGCGTGCCGGTTTCCGCGCCGTACAAAGCCGATCTGGCGTTGACCTACGGCTGCAACAATCGCTGCGCGCATTGCTACAATCAGTGTTCGCGGACCGCCGCCCCCGGAGCCGCGGTACCGGGGCGTTTCAACAACGACGCGGCGTTTTTGTCGGTCAAGCATTGGCGGAAAATCCTTCGGCGGATGGCGGAAATCGGCGTCCCTCACGTCGTTTTCACCGGCGGCGAGCCGACACTCTACGACGGCCTGCCGGAACTGGTCCGCCGCGCGACCGAGTTGGGATTGGTCTCCGGGCTGAACACCAACGGACGGCGGTTGAGCGATCCGGCGCTGGTCCGTTCGCTCGCCGAGGCCGGGTTGGACCACGTGCAAATCACCCTGCAATCGCACGACCCGGCGTTGCACGACGAGATCAGCGGCGCCGCCGCGTTCGAGGAAACCATAAACGGACTGAAAAACTCGCTGGCCGCCGGCCTGCATACGATCACCAACACCACGCTCACCAGGCGGAACGTCGCCGGGGCCGGACGAATGGTCGAGTTTCTGCACGGACTGGGGCTGCGCACCTTCGCCATGAACGGAATGATATTCGCCGGCGGCGGGCGGACCTGCGGCGAGGAGATCGCACCCGAGGAGTTGGCGCCCGTGTTGGTCGAGGTCCGCGACCGCGCGGCCGAGCTTCGCATGCGCTTCCTCTGGTACACGCCGACCGAGTATTGCCGCCTCTCGCCGCTGGAGTTGGAGTTGGGTCCGAGACGGTGCAACGCCGGCGAGTATTCGATCTGCATCGAGCCGAACGGAAACGTGATACCGTGCCAATCCTACTACGTCCCGGCCGGCAACATCTTGCGCGACCGCTGGGAGGACATCTGGGAAAGCGAACTGTTTCGGCGTTTCAGGCGGCGGACTGCCGATCCCCGCGCCGCCGGCCTGCCCGAGCGGTGCTGGGACTGCCCCGACCTGCCGGCCTGCGGCGGCGGCTGTCCGTTGGAGAGGGAACACAACAAGGTGCGAACATGAACATCAGTAAATTTGTAAAAACCTTCACAGGCGAGTCGCCAGGCAATGTCCGTCCGGGGCTGCACCACTTCCTGCGCGAGTCGGACGGGGCAATCGCCCGCTTCCATCTCCGCGTCGATTCGGGCGGCGACGGGATGCTGGTGGCCAACGCGGCGGCAATGGCGCGATTGACGCCATCGGGGGTCGTAATCGCCAAGGGCCTGCTCGACGGCGACGATTCAGCCGCGATCGTCCGCCGCTTGAAAAAGCTTTTCCGCGGCGCGTCGGCCGAGCGGCTCGCCTCCGACGTGGCGGCCGTCGCCGCCCTCGTCGAACGGATGGAAAGGCCCCAAGGCGGGTATCCGATCCTCAACCTGGCCGATCCGGCGTTGGCCCCCAAGACGCTCCCCCTGGAACGTCCGCTGGCGGCCGACGTGCCGCTCTGCGCGCCGTTTCACTCGACAAAAATCATGGAACGACTCCGGCAACTGGGCATCCCCCACGTCACGTTCATCGCGGGACGGAACTGCGACGAGTCGCACCTTGTCCGGGCGGTCGAGCGGGGAAGCGACTTGGGGCTGATTACCGGCGTGCGGGGACGCGGCAGCGAACTGGCCGCCGGCAATCGCATCAACGACGCGGCCGCTGCCGGGCTGGACCACCTCGACGTTTATTGTTTTTCGGCCGACGAGAAAATTCACGACTCGCTGGCCGGCGAGGGAGACCACGCCCTGGCCGTTCGGGCGCTGGCCGCGGCGCGGAAATACGAAATCTGCGCGGTGGCCCAACTCGCCCTCACGAGGGCCACCTTGGAGACGATCGACCAGACGTTGGAGGCGATCGTCGGCCACGGGATCGAAAACGCCTCGATCTTCGCCGTTGCCGCCGAGTCGGATCCGCAGCAGGCGATGGCGGCCGACGAACTGCCGCCGGCGGCCGCTATCGTGGAGGAGTCGGCCGAACGGCTGGGCATCCGCCTCATGTGGCAACCGACCGTGCGGTTCGACCCGTCCACGTCGTTGGGCGAGCAGCTTTGTCGCGGGCCGCGGACCGGCGGCGATTGGGCCATCCGCGTCGAGCCGGACGGCGCCGTCTTCGCGCCACGAGGACCGGCCGCGCCGGCCGGCAACATCCTCGAAGACGATTGGGAAACCATCGAACGGAGCGAACCGTTCTCGAAATACCGCCGGCGGCTGCGAAGCGACACCCGCTGCGACACGTGTCCGGGCTTGGCGATCTGCGCGGCCGATTGTCCCCGCGAGCCGGCCGGATGGGCGAATGGAATCAGTGGTCGGCGGCCGGAGGTCGGCGGCCGGTAAAAACGCCCCGCGGCCGCAGTCGCGCGGGCATGGGAAAAAACCGCTTGCGGCTTCGCAATAAGGAATTATTGATATGTCGAGAACATTTCGATTACTCGCCATTCTTATCGCAACAAACTTTTTTCCTTCGGCGATTTCAACGGCCGACGCCGCCGACTACCTGTTCGGCGTGCCGAAGGCGGAAATGCTGGTGTCGGTGAACCCCGACGCCTCAGCGAAGATTGTCTACGACATCACCTTCCGCAATAGCCCCGGCGGCCACGCAATCGACATCGTGGACATCGGCACGCCGCACTCGGGCTACGACCTGGGCAACGTCGCCGCCTCGATCGACGGCCATCCGCTCCGCGAAGTCCGCAATTCGAGTTACGTCCAGGGCTTCGAGGTCCACCTGGGACGTTACGCGATCCAACCCGGCGGCACGGGCACGCTGCACGTCGAGTTCACCATGCCGGACATGGTCTACCAGGACACGACCGACGGCGCTTGCGCCTCGATGCGGATTACGCCCACTTACTTCGGCGAAAGGTTCGTACTCGGCAATACGCACCTGATGGTGGCTATACAACTGCCCGAGAGCGTGGAGCCAAACGAGGTGAAACACCAGGGTCTGAACTTTTCTCAAAAAGCGGCCACCGACCGCGGCGCTTTGGTCGGATGGAACTTTCCCGCCACAAGGCTCACCGACAAACACATGGTCGCCGTTTCCTTTCCCAAGCGCGACATGCGGCGGGTAATCGAACAGTCGGCCATCGACCTGCTGGTAATATGGTTCAAGGAGTCGCCTCGCGCGCGGGTGGCGCTGGGCATTATCTACCTGGTGCTGTTGGCGATTGTGTTCTTCCGCTTCAGCGGCGGGACGGGCTTTTCGGTTTTCGTCGTTCTGGCCGCCGTATCGGGATTCGTTTTCTATTATCGCCCCGGCATACACCTGCTGGCGATGCCGGCGGTCGTCGTGCTGCTGGGGCTGAACGAATGGCTGCTGGCCAGGCGGAAATCGCACTACATGCCGCCGATCGCCGAAGTGGAAGGGGGCGGGATCAAGCGCGGGCTGACCGCGCCCGAGGCCGCCGTGCTGCTCGAGTTGCCCATCGCAAAAGTCCTCTCGCTCGTCATCTTCGGGATGCTGAAAAAAGGCCTCCTTCGCCAGGTCAACGCCGATCCGCTGACCGTCGAGGTGGACGAGGCATTCCGGCTCGACGATAAGACGCTCGCGGAAAACGGTCCGAAACGGCAAAAGGCCTATGCGGCGGCGGCCGTAAAACGCGGCGTCGTCGTCCACCACTACGAACATCCATTCCTCTTCCTGCTGCAAAGCAATCCGGGCAAGCCGGTCCGAGACATCCAGTTCGCCGTGCCGATGAAAATGCTCATCCAAAGCGCGGCCGCACGCATGAAGGGCTTCGATCTGTCCGACACGCGGGACTACTACCGATCGATCATCCGCCGCGCGACCGAGCAGGCCGCCTCGATCGGCGACATCCCTCAGCGGGAAAAGGCGCTCAATCGTAACTTCGAGTGGATATTGATGGACGACGACTACGGCCGGGCGTTCGACTACGGCCGGCCATATCGGCCCATCTGGTGGGGACGCGGCGGCGGATTCTCGGGTCCGATCGGACCATCGGCCGCGCCAAGCGCCGGCGGCGGAGCGGACACCTCGTTCGGCGACGTGGCCGCCAGCTTCTCCGGTTGGGCCGAAAACACCTTCGGCGGGATGGCCGACGCCATCGCCCCCGGCTCGTTGAGCCTGCCGGACAGCGGCGGCGGGTTCCTCAACCTCAGCGGCGTGGACCACGTGGCCGGAGAGTTCTTTTCCGCGCTGGCTAAATCCGGCGGGGGCGGAGGAGGGGGCGGAGGAGGATGCGCCTGTGCCTGCGCGGGTTGCGCTTGCGCCTGCGCCTGCGCCGGGGGAGGTAGATAATTAGTTACTGTTGCGGAAAGCTCCAAATCCGTAGGGTGCGTGCTTGCACGCACCTTATTTCGCGGCAAAACCAAGCTGGTGC
>JAFGLH010000038.1 GCA_016928165.1 Pirellulales bacterium
CGCTAAAGGAAAGAATATTCACTGTAAATTATTGTTAAGCAAAGGTTTAGGGGTTGTAGCTCAGTTGGTAGAGCAACGGACTTTTAATCCGTAGGTCTCGGGTTCGAGTCCCGACAACCTCACTTCCTCACAGCGACGTTATATGCACCTCGGCATCGAAATAGGGGGCACGAAACTCCAACTCGGCGTCGGCGCTGCCGAAAATGGAACTCTCGTCGCCTTGGAAAGGGTCGAAGTCCGACCGGCCGACGGGGCGGAAGGCATCCGGCGACAGATCGAGCGAATCGGCAAGCCGTTGGTCGAGCAATTCGACGCGCGGACGATCGGCGTCGGCTTCGGCGGGCCGGTCGAAGCGACCGCGGGAAAAACGCTCAAGAGCCATCACGTCGCTGGCTGGGACGATTTTCCCTTAGCCGAGTGGTGCCGAAAGACGTTCGACCGGCCGGCGGCAGTGGCCAACGACGCCGATGCGGCGGGGCTAGGCGAGGCCCGCTTCGGCGCCGGTCGGGGAAAACGGGTCGTCTTTTATACGAACGTCGGCAGCGGCATCGGCGGCGCGCTTGTGATCGACCGGCGGATATACGTCGGCGGGGTCGGCGTCGCCTCGGAACTTGGACACCTACGCCCCGGCCCGGAGGCCGATTCGCCCGAGCAGTGCGTCGAATCGACGGCCAGCGGCTGGTCCATCGCCGCCGCCGCGCGGAGAAACGAAAAACTGGCAGCGCGGTTCGATTGCCCGCCGGAGCGCGTGACCGCCAAGATGGTCGCCGAGGCGGCAAACAAAGGAGACGAAGCGGCCGGGGAGATATTCCGCCGGGCGGTACGGACATACGGCTGGGCCGTCGCGCAGATGATTACGCTCCTTGCGCCCGACGTGGTGGCGGTCGGCGGCGGCGTTCCGCTGGCCGGCGAGGAGTTGTTTTTCGCCCCGTTGCGCGAGGCGGTCGATCGTTACGTATTTCCGCCGTTGCGGGGAACGTGTTCGATCGTGCCCGCCGCGCTGGGCGAGGAGGTGGTCGTCCACGGGGCGTTGGCCTTGGCCCGCGGCCTGGCGGAAAACGGCGAGATCACCGCGCTGTTCATTCCGTGAGTTCCAGCGTCGAACCGAACAGCGTGAAGGCTTCCACCCGCTCGATCCGCACCGTCACGATTTGCCCGATTAGTTTCCGCGGTCCGTCGAAGACCACGATCCGGTCGCAAACCGTCCGGCCGACCAGTTGAATCGACTCTCCGGCGTCGGTCCTTTTGAGGGCGACTTTGCTTGGCCCCTCGACCAGGATTTCGACCGTCCGGTGCAGCAAGGATCGGTTGTCTTCCAGGCTGATTGTATTCTGGACGGCCAACAGTTCGTTGTTCCGCCGCCGCTTGACCGCCTCGGGCACATCGTCGTCGAACAGTTCGGCCGCCTTCGTTTTCGGGCGGGGGCTGTATTTGAAAATATAGCTGTTCTTGAAGCGGGCCTGGCGGACCAGTTCGACGGTTCGCCTGAAATCTTCTTCCGTCTCGCCGGGAAAGCCGACGATGAAGTCGCTGGTGACCGCCGCGCCGGGTACCGTCTCGCGGATGCGGACCAGCATTTCCCGATACGCCGCCGCGTCGTAGCCGCGTTTCATCCGCTTCAATACCGCGTCGGAGCCGCTCTGGGCGGGCACGTGCAAATAGGGAGACGCCTTCTTCAGGTCTCGCACCGCCTGCAACAATCCGTCGGTCATGTGGCGGGGATGATTGGTGACGAACTTGACGCGGCGGAGTCCCTCGATCGGCTCGAGCATCGCCAGTAGATCGGCCAAGGCGACGGTCCGACCCCCGGCGCGGTATTTGTAGCCGTTGACCGTTTGCCCCAACAGCGTCGCCTCGAGGCAGCCGGCGTCGGCCAGACGTTTGACTTCGTCCACGATCGCCGCGGCCGGGCGGCTCTGCTCGGGCCCGCGCACAAAGGGCACCACGCAATATGAGCAAAACTTGTCGCAGCCGGACATGATTCGCACCATCGCCTGGTGAGGAACGGGACGATGTTCCGCAACCCTCAGGGGCGTGAAGGGGACGAAACTCCCGAGAAGCGACTCCGTTTTTTCGGCCGATCGGTCGGCGCTCACGTCCAGACACGGCCCGCCGCCGTCGGCGATCCGCCGCAACAACAGCGGCAGACGGTGCAAGCGGCCGGGGCCGACGACCAAATCGACCTGCGGCGCGCGGCGGAATATCAACTGCCGGTCCTTCTGCGCCATGCAGCCGATGACGCCGATGATTTTTCGCGGGTTGAATTGCTTGGCGTTTTTTAATCGCCCCAACGCGCTGTAGATTTTCTCTTCGGCGTGGGCGCGGACGCTGCACGTATTGAACAACACAATGTCGGCGCGGCGCGGGCTTTCGGCCGGCTGGTAACCGGCCCGGCGCAACTCAGCGTCGAGCAACTCGCTGTCGAGCGCGTTCATCTGGCAGCCGACCGTCTGGATGAAGAAACTGCGGAGCATGGATTATTATTCTATACAATTTGTCGAGCATATGCGAGGAGGGAGGTTCCGGCGAATCGTGGTGCTTGTGTTTTCCGCTGCGGCGCTATACGATAAATACCTGTTATATCTGCGGCACCTTGACCTTTTTCGGGAGCATACCCATGAACTTCAGCAGACGCGGATTTCTCGCCGCCGGGGCCGTCGCGGCCGCCGGATCGGCGGCGGCGCAAAATATCTCCTTGGCCGACGAACCCAAGGTAAAATCAAAGGCCGAGTTGAAGCTGTGCAGCCAGTTGAACGTCATTCCCGGCCGAGACCTGAAAGAGAAACTCGCCAAGATGGAAAACTGGGGATTCGACGCCGTCGAGGTACACGGCGACGCCGTGGGTGACGTAAAAAAATATATAGACGCGCTGAAGAACTTCAAGCTGCCGGTCAGCGCAATATGCTGGGGATCGCACAAAGGCGACCTGGTTTCCAAAGACCCCTCGAGGCGGAACGCCGGCGCCGAGGCGCTGCGTCGGGCGTTGGAGGCGGCCGGCGAATTGGGCGCTATCGGCGTCGTATTCGTGCCCGCCTTCAATAAGGAAATGGAACTGGACAACCGAGAAATCCGCAAAATACTGGTCGATGCGCTTCCGGCGATCGGCGAACACGCCGTGAAACACAATACGCACGTAATAATGGAGCCGCTCAACCGCAACGAGGCGTTTTTCCTTCGTCAGGTGGCCGACGCGGCGTCAATCGCACGCGATTGCAAGAGTCCGGGCATCGCGGTAATGGGCGATTTCTATCACATGTTTATCGAGGAACCGAGCGATATGGGGGCGTTCATCAGCGGCGGCCCGCTAGTCCGCCACGTCCATCTCGCCTCGCGCAAGCGCGTCCTGCCCGGCCAGGACGAACGACAGTTCGTCGACGGCTTTCGTGGACTGAAATGGATCGGCTACCGCGATTATTGCAGCTTCGAGTGCGGCGTCAGCGGGAACCACGACACGGAAATTCCCAAGTCCTTGGAGTTTCTCCGTCAACAGTGGGCGCTGGCATAGCTCCTCCTTGACCAATGCGAAATCGAGCCGCGAGCGGGTATTGTCCGAGAAACCCGCTTTCGGTAAAATAACTGAGCTTGGAGGAACGCGACTTTCCTTCCTCGACGCCGGAGTGGCGGAATGGCAGACGCGCTGGATTCAAAATCCAGTGGCCTTCGGGCTGTGTGGGTTCAAGTCCCACCTCCGGTACTTGCTTCGTAGCTTCGTAGGTCAGGTACCCCGTGCCTGACAAGGAATAACCGTTCACGGGCCGGGGACTGGCTCATTTTTTCGCCCTTTCAAAAGCGAAAAATGTGCCTGTCTCCTTCACCGCGAGGGGGACAGTCCCCTGTGAACGGCTACGGCAAAGATGTAAAGCAAAATGACCGTCGGGCACGGTATGCCCGATCTACAGCTTGACCTACCGTCCATGCCGAAAAGCAAAATCCTCATCGCCGACGACAACCGCACCAACGTAGAGTTGTTGGAGGCGTATCTGGACGGCGTCGATTGCGAGATCGCCGTGGCCTACGACGGCGCAGAGACGCTGGCCAAGACGGCCGAGTTCCGGCCCGACCTGATTATGCTGGACATCATGATGCCGAAGCTCAGCGGCTTCGAGGTCTGCAAAAAGTTGAAGCAGGCCCCCGACACCAGGCAGGTGATGATCTTGATGGTCACCGCTCTGAACGAATTGGGCGACATCGAACGGGCGGTGGCCGCTGGATGCGACGACTTTCTCAGCAAGCCGGTCAACAAGCTCGAATTGATCAAGCGGGTGGAAAACATGCTCAAGCTCCGCCACGTAACCGACGAGCTGGAACGGCTCCGTCGCTATATCGACAACATGGAAGACTCGACGCGTCTGGAACACAGGCGACGATAACCTACTCTTAGCGGGTGGCGGCGCGTCTTCTCGGGTACTCAAACAAAACCATACCGCTCTCGCCTCCGGCCCCGTTCCCGCAAGAGTGAGAAGGGAGCAATGCGTGGACAACCGCTTGGCGGCGCAACGCGAATTTTCCCGAAAAACAGCGCTGGGCAAACCGGCAGCGGCACGCCGGCGTCGTATTTCCAAAGCAAGTTCCTTTCCGGCATGGTACAATGGAAGGATGCACCGGGAACGGAACAGATATCGGTTTTTCCTCGCCGCCGCGGTCTTTTTAGCGGCAGTTTTCCCGCATTTCGCTCGGGGCGACGAGCTGCTGCAAGAGTCGCTCGATCTGAGGGCGAAATACGCCGCCGAAATCGAGCGGTTGTCCGCTTGGTGCGACGAGCGCGGTTTGGCCGAGGAGGCGCGGAAGACGCGGCGCATACTCGGACCCAACGACCCGCTGAAGCTCTACGTGCCGGTGTTGCCCGAGGAAATCGGACCGCCGCGGTTGCCGGCCGACTCTCCGGAGAACGTCGTCGAATGGGACGCCAAACTCCGGCAACTGCGGCGGACCTATGCCGTATCGTGCTTCAACCTTGCCCGGCGAGCGGTGCGCGCCGGCCGGGGGGGATTGGCTTTCGAGTTGGCCCTGGCATCAATCGGGGCAAATCCCGATTACGAGCCGGTCCGGCGTCTGTTCGGATACCAAAAGTACGGCGATCGGTGGCGGACGATTTATGAAATCGGAAAGTTGCGGTCCGGGGCCGTTTGGAGCGACAAGTTCGGCTGGATTCCTAAATCGAGACTGTGCAAGTATGAATCGGGGCAGCGTTACCTCACGGGCAAATGGATCTCCGCCGCCGAGGACGCCGAACGGCACGCCGACATCCGCTCCGGTTGGAACGTGACGACCGAACACTTCTCGATCCGCACGAACCACAGCATCGAGGCGGCCGTGACGCTGGGCGTCAAGCTCGAACGGCTCCATCACATCTGGCAGCAGTTGTTCCTCCGCTACTACTCCTCGCAGGCCGACGTGGCGGCGCTGTTCGATGGCCGCTCTCGGCCGGGCGCCGCCGACGCGCCACGGCTGAACGTCGTGCTCTTCCGCGACCGCGAGGACTACAACCGCTACTTCCGGGCAAGCACGCCGAACATCGGCATCTCCACGGGCGTATATTTCGGAAAAAAGCGGCGGGCGTACTTCTTCGTCGGCCCGGAATGCGACGAACGCACCATGTATCACGAGGCCACCCACCAATTGTTCTATGAGTCGCGCCGCGTCTCGCCGCACGCCGGATTGTATTCCAACTTCTGGATCATCGAGGGGATCGCCATGTTCATGGAGTCGCTGCGTCAAGAGGGCGGCTACCACGTGCTGGGCGGATTGGACGACGAGCGCATCCACGCCGCCAAACGTCTGCTGAACGATGGTTTCTACGTTCCCTTGAGCGAGATGGTCGAATTGGGCATGGATGAATTCCAGCAGGGCGAGCTGATCTCGAAATTCTACAGCCAATCGGCGGGACTGACCAACTTCCTGATTTTCTACGACGGCGGACGATACCGCGACGCGGTCGTCTCTTATCTGTCGGCCGTTTACAGCGGGCGCGCCGACCGCGGCACGCTCTCCCAATTGACCGGCGTGAATTACACCGAGTTGGACAAGCAATACCGCGAGTATCTAAAAGGGAAGGACGCGAAGTCCGACTCGCCGGCCGAATACTAGCCCGAAGCGCAAGCAAGGAACATTACCGAGATAAATCCGATTCCATTTCCATTTTGCCCTCGCTTGCTCTTCGGGCTGATGTGGAACTATCCATCGTTCTCGGTGATCGACATGAAGATGCCCTCCAACGTCGGCTCCTCGACGGAGTAGGAAGTCACTCGAGCGCCGGAGGCCAGGAGCAGTTCCAGAATCTCCGCCAGGCGGCGGTCGTCGGCGGCAAGTTCGACGGCGGCTTGATCGCCGTCGATTCGCAAATCGCGCAAACCGTCCAAGTCGCGCAACACTTTTTCCCCCGCCGCGGCGTTTTCCAGAAACTCGACTCGCAACAGGCGAACATGGCGGATCCCGCCCAGGACTTCCTCGATCGGCCCGTGGACCAGCAAGCGGCCGCGGTCGATAATGCCGATCGAAGTGCAACAGTCGGCCAACTCGGCCAACACGTGGCTGGAGATAAGGATGGTTTTGCCCGCGCGGCGGAGGCGGTCCAAGAGCCGCTTCAATTCGACCCTTGCCCTAGGGTCCAGCCCGTTGGCCGGCTCGTCGAGGATCAACACGGGTGGATCGTGTACGAGCGTCTTCGCCAGGCAAAGCCGCTGCTTCATGCCGCGAGACAATCCGCCGACCGGCGCGTTGCTTTTCTCGGACAAGCCCGAATCTTCCAATGCCTCGTCCACCGCCTTGCGGCGTCGGGCGATCGGCATCCGGTGCGCAAGGGCGAAAAAATCGAGAAACTCGCGGACTTTCATGGCGTTATAGAATCCGAAGCTGTCGGGCATGTATCCGATCGAGCGGCGGACGGCCAGCGGATCGCGGCCGAGGCGATGGCCGCAGACGATCGCGTCTCCTTCGCTTGCGCGGAGCAGCGTGGCGAGAAAGCGGATGGTGGTGCTCTTTCCCGCGCCATTGGGGCCGATGAAACCGAAGACCTCGCCCGCGGCTATCTTTAGCGTCAGGCGGTCGACGGCCAGCAGGCCGCCATAGCGTTTGGTGAAGTCGATGATTTCAATCATCCGCTCATCCGGCGGCTGGGGCGGCAGTTGAACTGCCGCCCCGACATTAGCAGTCGTTCAAAAACAACGTCGGTTTTTCACACGCCAACCGCCCTCACCCCCTGCCCCTCTCCCGCTTACGGGAGAGGGTAGAAATTGTTGAACGGCGGCTTATCGGTCATGCCGGCTGTAAAATTCGCAGACTCATGCTGAGCCTCAAATCCTCGGCCCGGCGGAAATACTCGGCCATGTGGATCGTTTTCAGGTGTGCCTTCAAGGCGTCGAGACTTTCCCACTTTTCCACGATGACCAACGAGTTTTCCTGGGGCGGATTCTGTGCCTCCAGGCCGCTGGGAACGTCGATCATCGGTCCGTACTCGATGCAGCCCTGCTCGGCCCTCACCTTGGGCACGATGTCTCTTAACAGTTCCAGCAGTTCGTCGCGTCGTCCGGCGGCGACCTCTATCGTGGCCAACACGCAAATCATCTTCGTAGCCTCCGTGTAATAGCGGATTTTCGGGATGGAATGGCGGTTAAACCGCCGCGCCAACGAATCGTCATTCGCCGCCGTCTCCGTAGGGACCGGCCTTTCGCGGCAACAACTTGCACAATAGTACGCCGCCGAAATACAACATCGTCAAGGGAGCTGCCAACAGCATCATGCTGGATGGATCGGGCGGGGTGAGAAATGCCGACAAGACGAAAATCACGAAGATAGCAATCTTCCACTGCGAAAGATAACCATGCACCGTGAACACGCCGATCCGATTGAGAAACAACATCACCAGCGGCAACTGAAAACCGATCCCGAAACCGATGGGCAGCATCATAACGAACCCGAGCCACTCGTTGATTCTCGGGTCGGGGTCGATCCCCAGGCTTTTGTTGAAGCTCAACAGGAAGCTCAACACAGGTTCGAAAACGAGGTTGAACGCCAAAGCCGCCCCCAGCAGGAACAGCCCCAGGCTGATCGGCAAGTAGAGGTGGACGTATCGACGCTCGTGGGGATATAGGCCCGCCGCCACGAAGTGCCATATCTGGTAAAAAATCCACGGGCTGGCCAACAATACGCCGACCAGCAGCGACGCCTTGATGTAGACCATGAACGCCTCTTGCGCGCTGAGGCTTTTCGTCCTCAACCGCGGGTCGTCCTCGCTGGGACGCCAGAGAAACAATCGGATGAGATCGTCGCCGCGCTGCTTCGCTTTCGCGCGCTCGGCGTTTTGCTCGGCTGGAATGAACTTTTTCGGCGGATCGGCATCGCCGAACTGTTTCGGAAAGGCGATCTTTAGTTGCCGAAGCAGGTCGACCGGATCGATGAAAACCTCTTCGGCCAAGAAACTCTCCTGCTCGACGCGGCGTTTCAATTCCTCGTCGGTCCACGGCAAAGGCTGCCCGCGAGACTCCATCTCCTCCATCTCGCGATTTACCCGTTCGACCGATTCCTTTTGATAGTAGGCGGTCAGGGCGTCGGAGAGCGGCGTTTGGATGTATTGAACGACGTATTTTCCCAGCGGATAAAGCCCGAAGATTAAGCCGATCATCAGTCCGACGACCGACTTGAACAAGCACGCCCTCAACTCTTCGAGGTGTTCCCCGAAGGTCATCGTGCTCTCTCGAAACAGATCGTCTTCAATAGGTTGGGGCATAGTCGCGCTCGCGGCAATCTATCAAGTGTAACACCCCGAGCGAGGAGCCGCAATAAAAGGCGCCCCCCCCGCATCTTGTCCCAGAAAGACGGACTGTCATAATAAACCTCGTTCCCGCGCTCCGCGCGGGAACGCACCGTCCAAACGCCCCGTTCGTTCATGTTCCTACGGCGACACTGAGCATCGAGGCCGCTGGTGTAACCGTTCACAGACTGGGGACTGGCACATTTTTCGCCCTTTCAAGGGCAAAAAATGTGCCTGTCCCCTTCACGGCCCGCTGGTTCCCGTGCAGAGCATGTAAACTAGAAATAAACGACGCCAATGTTCCCGCTCTATCCGCTTCGCTTTCGGCCGATCCTGCGGCAATACATTTGGGGGGGGCGCCGGCTGGCGACCTCGCTCGGCAAACGCTTGCCGCCCGACGAAACGGGCGCCGAAAGCTGGGAGGTCGTCGATCGCGGACCCGAGCAAAGCATCGTGCAGTTCGGACCTCTAGCGGACGCGTCTTTGGGCCAACTCATCCGCGAGCGGGGCAAAGAGTTGCTCGGCCGCCATTATCCGCTGCCCGGTTTCCCTTTGCTGGCCAAGTTTCTCGATGCCGCCGCGACCCTCTCGGTCCAGGTCCATCCAAACGACGC
>JAFGLH010000039.1 GCA_016928165.1 Pirellulales bacterium
ACAGTCCCCATTTGCCGGAACGGCCCTTCGGGTGCTTCGCACAAATGGGGACTGTCCCCTTTCCCAACTCTGGAGATCAGCATCCGAGGCACATGGGCGGCCTCGGCGAAAACCGCCTCGGGGGCGCGGCGGCGGACAACCCGCCAAATCGACTCGCGCTCGGACGGCTCAATCAGGTCGGCATGGGAGAGCACCACCGCGTCGGCCCGCCGCAATCCCGAAAGCGGCTCGCGCAGCAGCCCTCGCGGAAACACGCGGTCGAAGCCGAACGGATTCAACGCATCCAGCAGCACGATGTCCAAATCGCGGGCGATGCGGCGGTGCTGAAATCCGTCGTCGAGTATTATTAATTGAGCGTCGAGTTTTTCGATTGCCTCTCGGGCGGCGGCCACGCGGTCGGGATTCTGCAAGTGGGGCACCTCCGGCAACAGCATCCGCATCTCCAGCGCCTCGTCGTTCATCTGGCCGGCGGCCGAGCCGTAGCCGCGGCTGACCACCGCCGCGCGGACGCCCCGAGCGATGAACCATCGAGCCAGCCGGCGGACCATCGGCGTCTTGCCCGTGCCGCCGAGCGTGATATTGCCGACGCTGACGACCGGCGCGTCTACTTTATGAACTTTCTTCACACCCGCGTCGTACATCCAATTGCGCAGCCTCGCGGCGGCGGCGTAGCAAGGTTCCGCCGTCCGCAGCGCGCCGCGCAGCAGCGACGCCCCCGGGCCGCGGCGACGGCCGCCGACCAAATCGCGAAATGATCCGGGATTGAGCAATTTTTTCACCCCTCGAAAGCAGGCGATCCGAGACGGCCATCATAGGCCCTTGCCCCCCGCGTGGCAACCCGGAATGGAATTGCCCCGAAGATGAATGTGAGGGATAATTACTTGGCGACCGATTCGGGAATATTTGTTGGGGCGGCAGGCTCAGGGACCGTTCAATAATTACTCTCTTCTCCCGCAAGCGGGAGAGGGGCAGGGGGTGAGGGCGGTCGGCATGAAAAAACCGAAGTTGTTTTTCAATAACTGCTAACTGCCGCACCAACATCGGGAAACCTCAACAGACACGGGGCCTTTTATGCGTCTGACGCAACCACCGGCGGTGTTGATCGTCGCGGCGGCATTGTGGGCCGGAAAGACCGCGCCGGCCGAGGAGCCGATCGATCTGGACTTCGAGCAGGCCAAACAGGCCATCGAGGACGGCGAGTACGACGTCGCCCTGGCGCTGATGGACAAGGCGATCGCCCGCGCGCCGAACGAGGCCAAGTATCGCGGCTTGCGCGGCGCGGCCCGGCTCTGCAAAGGCGAATATGCCAAGGGCGAGGCCGACCTGAAGGCGGCCGTCGAACTCAATCCCGGCGACGCCGGCGCCGACTATCGACCCTCGACCGACGCCAAGCTCTCCGACGCCCAACTAAAACACGGCCGCCGTCAGGTCGAGCGGATGCTGCGCGACCGACCGGCGATGAACCAATACGGCGACGAGGCGCGGTTCCTCGTCCGTTGGGCGGAACGAAAGTACGCCGGCGAGGATTTCGGCGACCCGATCGACTGGGACCCGACCCCGCCGCTGCACTCCGACGCCGAACACATCGCACCCGAAGAGGACGCAAACGCCGCCGTCCTGATCGAGGAAAAATACTTGCAAGGACCGCAACGGGGCGAGCCGCGCTCCTTCGAGGAGCTGTGGGCCGGCGCGGTCTTCGAGCTGCACAACGTCGCTTTCGCCCGCGAGTTCATCCGCCTGCATGAGGAGGCGGATGAAGGCAAGCTCTCCAAGGAGCAGTTCGTCGGCGGAATACTCCGCTTCGAGTTGCTCGCCGCCCAGCGGACCAGGGCTTTCTACCTCACGCAGTTCCTTCCTTGGGCGGCGAAAAAGAAGCTGCCCACCGATCCGACGCTCTGGTTCTGCGAGTGGTGGGATTCGCCCGCGACGGTCCTCGACAGTTTCGACGACAAGTCTGAATATCCCTGGAGACCCTACGCCCGCGAGTACGATTGGGCCACGGTCCACCGCCTCTGGCACGCCGATAAGTTCGCCGAGGCGTTGAAACTGCTGAAATCCATGCGCGTCGAGGACGGCTACGACGATGAACTGGCCGAGGTCTTCTTCTGGATCGGCCATTGCCTGGAAAAACTCGACAAGCCGGCCGACGCGCTGAAGGCCTACGACCGCGCGATAAAACTCGATCCCACCGATCCCGCCTCCTACCGCGCCCGCGGCCAACTCCACAAGCAACTCGGCTCGGACGCAAAGGCCGCCGCCGACCTCGCCCGGGCGAAGGAGTTGGAAGGCGAGGAATTATAATATGGTAGGGTGCGTGCTTGCACGCACCAATGTGTTGTGCCAGCCGCGTAGGTCAGGCTGTGCCTGACAAACCCGCGACTTATCAAAGTGGCCCAATTTTTGAACTTGAATCTCCACGCCGCGACCGATAGATTGCGACTTGCCGGAAATACCGGCCGGCGTTCTTTGACAATTAGTGGCCAAAGGTCGGTGGTCAGTGGCCAGAAATGGGTTTTCAGTTAGTAGTTTTCAGAAAGCTGATGGCTGACCGCTGATAGCCGAACGCCTCCATGCGGGGGATGTTAAGAATGGAAAAACGAAAAGTTGATGACCAACTGGAGAAGTGGCTATTGGTTTCAGAGGAGGTGGCAGTACAACTGCCGTTCCAACAACTGGCTTCCCGCCTCCGGCCCACAAAGCTGAAAGCATTGTAGGTCAGGTACCCCGTACCTGACAAATCGAGCCAATGACGAAATGTCTGTCAGGTACGGGGTACCTGACCTACGAGGTTAATGCGGATAAAGCCCTTTTAGCTGTTTCTTCACGAGGTCGGGCAATTTGAACTCCAACGACTTCGGCTCCGCGCCGACCTCGATTCCACCGAGTTGCGGCGTCCACAGCCAGGTCCATTTGTGCAACTCGTCGCGATGGAGCAGCAGACGGTCGAGCACCTTGGTCCGCTTCTCTTTCGCCCAGCCGCCGTAACGCCAGGTGAATTGCCAGATTTCGTGACGGATCGTGGCCGCGCCGGGCGATTGGGATTCGTAACTGGTCGGCTTGTCGCGGACGAGCATCACCAACACGCGAATCGCCTTCTCGTGGCCGGCCAGGTACAACGGCTCGACCCGGTTTTCGTAATGCCGCGACTTTTCGACCATCTCGAAGATCGTCTTTTGCGTCTCGGCATCGACCTTCGCGTCGGCGCTGATCAGCGGATCGAACTCGCGGACCGGCGGATAAGAAAAGCCTTCGATGCGCAGACGGTCCTCGGCCAGAATGACAAGATCGTATTTGCCCGCTTCAAGATTCTTGAACTCCCAGCGCCCCTCGCCGAGGTCTTGCGCGGCGGCGTCGAGGGCGGGCCGGTCGATCTTCGCCTTCGCGTCTGGCTGCCGGCGGTGGTTCCCGTCGGCGTCCCAGCGCCGCACCGCTCCGACCGATTTAACCGCTTGGGCGTTGAGCAGCTTGACGGTAAGGTCGGCGGCGGAGGACGATGAAAAGAGAAGGAATGTTAGAACGAGTATTGAAACAAGACAGATAGTCCCCTCTCCCTTTGGGAGAGGGTTAGGGTGAGGGCTATATGTTCGCTCGATGTTCCAACTACCCTCACCCCCGGCCCCTCTCCCGCAAGCGGGCGAGGGGAGATTTTCAAAACACGCTTTTGTCATAAGTCGGTATCCATCCCCAACTGCCGCATTTTTCGGTACAGGTTCGAGCGGTGCAGGCCGAGTCGCTCGGCGGCCTGGCTCATGTTGCCGCCGCAGCGGGCAATCTGCCGCCGGATGTATTCGGTTTGGAAGCGCGTGGTGGCCTCGGCTAGCGAGCTGTCCGAGTCGAGCGCCGGCGGCTCGCCCCGGGGCGAGAGAATGAAGGCCAGTTCGTCGGCCTCGATCCGGTCGTCGGTCGATAGATAGGCCAGCCGCTCCATCAGGTTCCGCAGCTCGCGGACGTTGCCCGGCCAGAAATGTTCGACCAGCCGCTTCTTCGCCTCGGGCGAGATCGCCGGCCTATTCCGCCGGGCGCGGCGGCAGAAATCGTCGAGGAAATGATCGACCAGCAGGAGGATGTCTTCGCCCCGGCCGCGCAGCGGCGGCAACTCGACCGTCACCACGTTGAGCCGGAAATAAAGGTCCTCGCGGAACCGCTTCTGGCGGACCATCTCGGCCAGGTTCTGGTTGGTGGCGGCCAGCAGCCGGACGTCGGTGCCGATAGGATTCGATCCGCCGACGCGGACCAACACCCGCTCCTCGATCACCCGCAGCAGCTTGGCCTGGCAGGCGAGGCTCAGATCGCCGATTTCGTCGAGAAAGAGCGTCCCGCCGGCGGCCAGTTCGAACTTTCCCGCGCGTGCTTCGCGGGCATCGGTAAATGCCCCCTTCTCGTGGCCGAACAACTCGCTCTCGGCGAGCGTTTCGGGAATGGCCGCGCAGTTGACGGCCACGAAGGGCCGGTCGCGGCGGCCGCTAAGGTAATGGATCGATTGGGCCGCGACCTCCTTGCCCGTGCCGTTCTCGCCGAGAATCAAGACGGCCAGTTCGGTGTCGGCCACGCGGCGGATGATCGAGCGGAGCGCCTCGATGGCGGGGCTTTTGCCGATCAACCGCACCTTCCCCGCCGCCTCGTCGGCGATCTGACGGTTGGCCGAAATCAACCGCTGGCGGTCCTGAGCGTTTTCCAAGGCCACGGCGGCGTGCGCGGCCAACTCTACCAGCGCGTCCTCGTCCTCCTTGGTGAAAGGGCCGTCCTTCTTGTTTATCAACTCGAAGGCCCCGAACAATTCGCCCGAGCGGCCCCGCAAGGGAACGCACAGCAGCGTCCGGGTCTTGTAGCCTAGCTGTTCGTCGACGTGGCGGTCGACGGCCTCCGGCTCCGCGCCGGCGTCGACCCGACGCGGTTGCCCGGCGCCGATCACTTCGCCGACGACGCCGCGATCGTCGGGTATTCGCAACTCTCCGTCGGGCGCGCCGAGCGCGGGCCGTCCGACCAGCGTATGGTTGGCGCGGTCCCAAAGAAAGATGCTTGCCCGATCGGCGCCGAGCAGCCGCGTGGCCGCTTCGGCCATCCGCACCAGCAGCGGCTCGACCTCGCCAAGCCGGTTCCACTCCGTGGCGATTTCCAACACCGCCTCCAGGCGGCGCAGGCGACGGTGATCGGCCGCGCGACGGCCGACGACGGCGGCGACGCGGCGGATAATCGGCGCGAGCGGTTCGATCGCCGTGCGAACTTCCTCCGCGTCTTCGTCGCCGGCAAGATGGAGAACCAACGCCTCGCTCTGCCGAGGACGTTCGTTCAGCGGCACGGCGACCCATGCGGCGGCGGCCACCGTGCAATCCCGATCGAGCGCGTCGGCCAACAGTTCGAGCGGCAGCGGCCTGGCCCTGCCCGAGGCGGCCGCGACCGACCATCGCCCGGCGACGGCGGCGGCCAAGGCGACGTAGTCGGCGTCGATGTTTTTCGGCAGGGCGTCCGATAAGCCGCGAACCAGTTCGTCGCGGCCCTCACATTCGGCGGCCAGCCGGCAGAGTTCCACGGCCGCGGTCAGCAGGGTGTCGTTAGCCTTGGCGGATGTCGTCGATCGTCGCGATTTTGGTGGCATGGGGGGACCGTGGCAAACCCCGGCGGTAGATGTTGAATGTAAATATGATACACATTGCGAATCACAACGACAACACATGCGAGATTCGCATAACACCGACCAACTACAATAGAGACCGACGGCTCGCGAATCAGGCCGTCTGCTTCAAGTCGTCAAAATGGATCTGATACAAGCGGCGGTAGAGGTCGCAGCGGGCGACCAGCTCGTCGTGACGGCCGACGTCGAGGATCCGCCCACCCTCCATCACCACGATCCGGTTGGCCAGTGAAAGAACGGCCAGGCGGTGTGTGATGATGAAGGTGGTCCGTCCGCGAGTGAATTGCTCCAAGACTTGCTGGATCGCTTGCTCGCTCTCCAGATCGATCTGGCTGGTGGCCTCGTCGAGGATGAGGATGGCCGGGTTCCGGAGGATGGCCCTGGCCAGGGCGATCCGTTGTCGTTGGCCGCCGGAGAGCCGGTTGCCCAACGCCCCGGCCGAGGTCTCGTAGCCGTCGGGCAACTCGTTTTCGATGAAGCGGTGGGCGTGGGCCTGCTTGGCCGCCTCGACGACCTGCTCGGGCGTGGCGTCGGGCGTGCCGTAGCGGATGTTGTTGAGGATCGTGTCGTCGAAGAGCATGGTCTCCTGGGTGACCAGTCCGATTTGGCCGCGCAAGTCGCGGAGCCGTATATCCGTCAGCGGCACGCCGTCGAGTTTGACCGTGCCCGAGGTCGGGTCGGCGAAGCGCGGGACCAGGTTGGCCAGCGTGCTCTTTCCGCAGCCGTTGGGACCGACGACGGCAATCGTTTCACCGAAAGCAATGTTCAGGTTGACATCTTCGAGGACCGGTTTGTCGGGGTAATAGGCGAAGCGGACGTTCTCGAACGTCAGGTCGCGGCGGTGCCGTCCGACGGAGACGGGCTGGAGCGGATCGCAGACTTTAGACTTGCGGTCTAGTCGGGAGAAGATGCGGTCGGCCGCCGCGCTGCCGGCTTGGAGATTGCTGAAAATGCTGGACATCTTCCGCAAGGGATCGGCCATGCCGGCCATCAAGACGAAAAAGGTAAGCATCGCGCCGCGGCCGAGCGGGGCATCGCACATGCGGATGCCGAACAGATGCGTTTCGCGGGAAAGGATCAACCAGGCCCCGGCGGTCATCGCCACCGAGATGGTGGCGATGCCCAACATTTCAGTAAGCGGATGGCTGAGCGAATTGTAGCGGGCGATTTTCATCGCCTTGTGATAGTAACGTTTGTTGTCGTCGTGGAAGCGGGTGCGTTCGCGGCGTTCGTTGGTGAAGGCCTTGACGATCTTGATGCTGCGGAAGGTTTCTTCCAGGGTGGCGTAGATCAGCGCCATTTCCTCCATTGCACGGCGATTGGCCCGCTTGAGCATCTTTGCCAGCCAGCGAATCGAGAAGACCGCGATCGGCGTGATAATCATCGTCAGCAGCAGCAACCGCCAGCAGACGAAGGCCGCGGCGGCCAGGCAGGCGAACATCTTCAGCGGCTCGCGGATCAGCCGGCCGAAGAGCGACTCCAAGCCCGCGGCCACCTGGTTCATGTCGTTGGTGAAACGGCTCATCAAGTCGGCCGTGCCGTCTTCTGTGAACGCGGCCAGGTCCATTTTCAACGTGCGGCGGTAAAAGAGCTTTCGCAGGTCGAAAGCGGCCAATTGCGCCATCCGCGCCGCCAACACGCCGTTAAGCACGATGAACACGTCTTTAATAAACGTTCCCACCAAGAGCAAACCGGTTATCGCCACCAGTGCTCGGAAGGGACTTTGCGGTAGATATTCATCAATATACGGTTTTGCGGTTCGGCAGGCCCACAAGGTCCAGTCCGCCGAGGCGGCCGCCGTCTCCCGATCGGCGATCTCGCTTTGCAAGTAGCGGAGTTGTTCCGGCTTGCCGCCGGCCCCGAGCAATTCCATTTGGGAGCGAAGGGCGGCCGCTTCGGCCGATTGTTCGGCAATCAGTGCTTGATTTTCGGCGATCTTCTGGTCGATCCACTCCTGCATCGACTTGTCCTCGAAGATCACTTCCACGACCGGATAGATTGCGCCGATATTGGCCACCCAGAATACGGCGACCATGAGTGCCGAGAAGATCGAGGCCGCGAAGGTGAACTTGTAGCGGAGGGCCATCCGTATAACACGCCCGAAATTCATGGCCGGCTGTTCCTGGGGACGGTTTGGATCGGTTTGCTTCGGTCGGGAATCTGTTGCTCAAAACTAGGCCGTCGGCGGAACTTGTAACATATTCCGCCGTTTCGTCCAATAGCGTGATTTGAAAAGGGTATTTTTTCACGGTTGTCCACCAGGTCCCGCCGGCTGAACAATGAATTCGAGCGATGATGAAAGGACCGCCATCCGCTCGATGGCGAATGGACCTAGACCACGGGTTTCTGTTTTTCCGGGATAATCGCCGGAAAAAATCGGCCTTGACGCGATTCGGCTAATTCCCTATTCTCGCCCCTTAATCCATGTGGATGGGTCTGCATGGGGGGATTTTATTATCGAGTGAAAATCCCCTGCGGACCGCGAAGCGCCGAACTGCTAGCATGGAGGCCGGCGGTGCGCTTCGGATATACAGCACGCTCGATCGGACGCGATGCTAAAAGGTTGCGCCGATCGTGGAGCGTCCAATCGCTCCCGAAAATGAGTCGCGTCCTTCGCCCCCCTGGGACTTGGCTTTTTCGGGAGCTTTTTTTGCGCGCTTCGACGGTTGGGGTGCCGGTTGCACCGCCACCCCAACGAATCTAGGCGGTCTTGCCGAAAAATTGATCCACGCCGTGGGTCTTGGCAATCACGGTCAAACCCGATTTCGTGACCGTGAAACCGCGGCTGCGGTCCAGTTCGGCGTCGTAGCCGATCTCGGTTTTGGCGGGGATGTGAACGCCCTTGTCGATGATCGCCCGGCGGATTTTCGCGTGGCGGCCGACGTTCACGCCCTCGAAGAGAATCGAATCGACCACCTGGGCATAACTGTTGATGCGCGAGTCGGGGCCGACGATCGTCCGTTCCAACTGCCCGCCCGAGACGATCGTCCCTTGGCATACGATGCTGTCCAGGGCCTGGCCGCGCCGGGCGCCCTCGCCCTGTTCGGCAAAAACAAATTTCGGCGCCGGCAGGTTTGGCTGGTAGGTGCGGATCGGCCATTCGGCGTCGTAAAGATTAAGGTCCGGATCAACCGCCACCAGGTCCATGTTGGCGTCGAAATATGCGTCCAGCGTCCCCACGTCGCGCCAATAAGCCTCGCTCTTGCGGTTCTCGTCCATGAACGGATAGGCGTACACCTTGTGCGAATCGATCAACGACGGGATTAGGTCGTGGCCGAAGTCGTGGCGGCTCCCCTGCCGGGTGGCGTCGAGACAAAGCTGCTCGAAGAGGAAGCGGGTGCTGGCAACGTAGATGCCCATCGAGGCCAGCGTCCGCTGCGGATCGCCGGGAATGGGTTTGGGACACTCCGGCTTCTCCTCGAAACCGATTACCCGGTTGTCCGTGTCGATCTCCACAATACCGAACTGCCGCGCGGCGTCGGGCACGGCGACCGGCAGCGTGCCGACGGTCAGGTCGGCGCCGCTTTCTATGTGATGCTCGACCAGCTTGGCGTAGTTCATCTTGTAGATGTGGTCGCCGGCGAGGATCACCACGTATTTCGGCCGTTCCCGTTCGATGGTGTAGATGTTCTGGTAAACGGCGTCGGCGGTCCCCTGATACCAATGCTCGTCGATGCGTTGCTGGGGGGGGACGACTTCGATGAACTCGCCCAGCTCGCGGCAGAGATACGACTGCCAGCCGAGGTGGATGTGCCTATCGAGGCTCATCGCCTTGTACTGGGTGAGCACGAGGTTCTTTCGAATGCCGCTGTTCAGGCAGTTCGAAAGGGTGAAGTCGATGATTCGATAGGCGCCGCCGAAGGGTACGGCCGGTTTCGCCCGATCCCGGGTAAGCGGCTCCAGTCTTGCCCCTTTCCCCCCTGCCAGAATTACCGCCAGCACATCCTTCATTTCAGCCCCCTAATAGTCGAATGTCCTTACGATAATAGCATGGGTTTGGGATGAAACAACCCCGGATGCCCAAAATCCGCTGTTTTGGAGGCCGATAGTAGAGGCCGATAGTATATGGCTAGGGGTAGGGAAGACCGATTGAGTTCGGTTCCCCCTCCCTCCAAACCGGACTGGCGGATTTCCCGCATCCGGCTCTCCGGTTAGTAGCATTACCTCTGAGAGGATTGACCGACCAAGACGGGGGCAAAATGCTGGATCATGCCTTACGGGCAGTAGCGTAATTTGGAGAACTTCCGTCAGATCAAGTAGTGGCTACTACACCCGCTGAGCGATAAGGCGAGCCGCGTCACCCGCCATTTATTGGCAGATCGAAATCGATTTTATTATCGCCTTTGTTTACTTCAGCCGTCAGAGGCAAGGTGTCCGAGCGGGAGTATTCTTCGGGCACGAACCATGTGACCAGCGGCGGTCCAGACCCCCCAAAGTCCTCGCTGCCAGACTCGTTGCCGGAGATAGTGTGGATGATTCGCCGAGCCTCGATCGTCACGCGGTGTCGTCCGAGCAATGCCCCGCCGCCCGGCCCGGAGGTCGTCAAAACGCAGGTCCTGTCCGGGGCGATCTCTGCCATGGACTGCCGGCCTTGCTTGGGCTTAAATATTATTACACCATGCCTTTAAGGCAACCAACCCAATTACATATATATGTTCAACGCCGGAAAAATCGAAACGCAATTCATCGGGCTTTGATGTAATATCTCCCAGCAGTGAACTCAAAGCTTCCATGTGTCGAATGTCGGAAAGTTCCGTGCTCATCGGTATTGTCGCGCGGATTTTTCCTGAGCGAAACCACTGCGTTTTGCGCTCTATTTTCACTCCAGCAACAACTCGGCGATCTCGTTGCTCTATGATTGGTTCATCTATGACTCTTTCAAGGTCCGCCAGCAAATCCCTGATAGAACCAACTCTTTCCGCCAGCTTTCCCGGTTCAGTTGTCAATATCTGTTTGATACGTGGAACAAGAGGCTTGGGACACCTTCCTTTTTTGGCGATACTTTTATTCAGTATTCGCACCCACTCAGGGCTTCGAACTGACAACTCGCCAAACAAAGCCAGAAGATTTGTCGTTAGGTTTTCCGCCGGTTGGTGAACAAGCATATCGAACAAGAGCGAGGCCGCTTCCTTGGACCTTTGGCCCAACACCTCCGTGGCAAGCATTTCTATTTCATTCAATGACAATTCGGGCTTTTGAACGCTCTCAACAATTTTTCCAAGAGAGGTATCATTTGTGGACATACAAATACTCCCAATTTAATGGAATACTTGTTAAAACGGCATCTTGTTGTTCATAGTACAGTTCGCCTTATCGCCATAAATCTCCATCCGCGAACGGATGCGCCGGGCGATCGAGCTTCGGCTTCGGCAACGCCTTCAAAGAATGCTCGGCCAAACGCTG
>JAFGLH010000040.1 GCA_016928165.1 Pirellulales bacterium
CAGCGTTTGGCCGAGCATTCTTTGAAGGCGTTGCCGAAGCCGAAGCTCGATCGCCCGGCGCATCCGTTCGCGGATGGAGATTTATGGAGGTAGGGGAGAGAGGAGAGAGGAGAGAGGAGAGGGGAAAGGGGAGAGGGAGGAATTGTTATGGTGGATAGCAGATTTTCGATTGTTGAACAGGTTGGCGTTGTTGAACTCCAGTGGCACTCGATCCCAATGGGTCGAGAATATGAGGAGTTCGTTAAGAAATACAGGGAATCGCCACTGTATTCGCTCGGTAATGTTGTATACGCTTTCGAGGGAAAACATGCCGCTTATCCAACTCGAAATGAATCTGGTGGAAGGGATTTATCGCGCAACAAAGACATTTCCGAGAGAAGAAATATACGGCCTGACAAGCCAGCTTCGCCGCGCGGCGATTTCCATTCCATCGAATATCGCCGAGGGCAACGGGCGACCAACAACCCGCAACTACGTGCATTTCCTCGGCATGGCTTATGGTTCCGTAAAGGAAGTTGAAACACAAATCCTGATTGCCGAACGACTTCGTTATATAAATTCCACCAAAGCGACAAATTAGTGGAAATGACGACGGAAATAGCGCGGCTCATCAGCGGCCTGGTAAACTCCTTGAACAGAAAGACCTAACAATGACAACCAAAAATAATCCCTCTCCCCTCTCCTCTCTCCCCTCTCCCCTCTCCGACATCATCGCCGAACTATCCTGGCGCGGACTAATCAACCAAACGACCGACGACGAAAACCTGCCGCGTTTGCTGCGGGAGAAATCGTGGACCGTCTACGCCGGCTTCGACCCGACGGCCGACAGCCTCCACGTCGGACACCTGATGGCGTTGATGAACCTCCGCCGCTTCCAACAGGCCGGACATCGGCCGATCGCGGTGGTCGGCGGGGCCACGGGCATGATCGGCGACCCCAGCGGAAAAAACGAGGAGCGAAACCTGCTGTCGATCGAAGACCTGCAAGCGAACATCGACGGGATGATGCCCCAGTTGCAGCGGTTCCTCGACTTTGATTGCGGGCCGAACTCGGCGGTGTTGGCGAACAATTACCAGTGGCTCGGCCGGTTCGGCTATCTCGAGTTCCTCCGCGACATCGGCAAGCACGTTCCGGTCGGAGTGATGCTGGCTAAGGACTCGGTCCGCAGCCGGTTGGAACGCGACGACGTGGGCATGAGCTACACCGAGTTCAGCTACATGTTGCTTCAGGCCTACGATTTCGTCCATCTTTATGAGCGATTCGGCTGCGAATTGCAGGTGGGCGGGAGCGACCAATGGGGGAACATCACCGCCGGCATCGACCTTGCCCGGCGTCTCTGCGGCGTTCAGCTCTACGGCTGCACCTGTCCGCTGCTGACGCGCAGCGACGGGGTCAAGATGGGCAAAACCGAATCGGGGGCCATTTGGCTGTCGGCCGAGCGGACCAGCCCCTATCAGTTCCATCAGTATTGGATCAACCTCGACGACGCCGACGTGGGCCGCTGCCTCCGCTTCTTCACCGACCTGGGCAAGGAAGAGATCGACGCGGTGATGGCCGATCACGAATCGGACCCCGGCCGTCGCGCGCCCCAGCGCCGCCTGGCCGTCGAGCTGACCCGGCTGGTCCACGGCGAGGAAGGACTGCGATCGGCCCAGCAGGCGACCGAAGTCCTTTTCGGCGCGGAAATACACGATTTGGACGACGCCCAACTGGCCGGCATCTTCGCCGACGTGCCGAGCAAGGAGTTGCCCCGCGCGACGCTCGACGGCGGGCTGCCGATCATCGAGGCGATGGTCAAATCCGGCCTGTGCAAGAATAAGAGCGACGCACGGCGAATCATCACCCAGGGGGGCGCGTATGTGAACAATCGCCGCATCGAAGGGATCGAGGCCGTGCTCGACAAAAGCCATCTCGCCGGCGAGACGACGATGATCCTCCGCGCCGGCAAGAAGAAATACGCCCTGCTGCGGTTCGCGTAGAAATGCGGCAAGATGTCGCTGTGGAATAAACCGTTTATTCTGGGAGCAACGCCAATGAAACGTCTCATTCTGGCCGCGGTTGCAGTCTCTCTCGTCAACACCCTGCTTCTCGCGGCGGAACCGCAAGTCGTTTTCGAGGACAAGTTCGAAGGCAAGCTGGGCGAGGGCTGGAACTGG
This sequence comes from Pirellulales bacterium, assembly GCA_016928165.1. Lineage (GTDB taxonomy): Bacteria > Planctomycetota > Planctomycetia > Pirellulales > Thermoguttaceae > JAHIKV01. The sequence goes on from JAFGLH010000040.1 coordinate 2,157, forward strand.
TTGCGCGAAAACCCGAAGACGTGGCGGATCCGCGACGGCGCCTTGGAGATACGGCTTGAGCCGGGCGACGCCGGAACGGTCAAAAACGCGCTTCTGCGCAGCGCGCCCGACCGCGGCAAAGGAACGTGCGTCTTCGACGTAACCGTCACAAGCCTGACGCCGCCGAGCGTTCAATACGAACAGGCGGGCATGACCTGGTACCGCGATGGGAAACCGCTCTTCAAGTTCGTCAAGGAGCGGATCGACGGAAAAACTTACGTCTTTCCCGGGAAGGTACCCGTGGATTGCAAGACCGTGCAGCTTCGTTTGATCGTGGACGCCGCCGGCTGGACGGCCCAGTTTCGCCCCAACGCCAAGGGCGAGTTCCAGACCGCCGCCAAAGGCAAGCAACCCGCCGGTGGAATAGAACAAATCAGCCTCCAAGGATACCACGGTCCGCCAACCGCCGCGCATTGGATTCGGTTCGACGATTTCCGGGTGCTGAAGTTGGATAAGTGACGGCGGGAAAGATGGCCTTCTAAGCAGTTACTGTTGCGGAAAGCTCCAAATCCGTAGGGTGCGTGCTTGCACGCACCTTATTTCGCGGCAAAACCAAGCTGGTGCGTGCAA
>JAFGLH010000041.1 GCA_016928165.1 Pirellulales bacterium
CCCTCGGCGGTGAAGGGGACAGGCACATTTTTCGCCCTTGAAAGGGCGAAAAAATGAGCCAGTCCCCGGTCCGTGAACGGTTACAAACAAAAAGGGCCGCGATCGCGGCGCCGTTAGACGGCCGGTCGCGGCCCGGCATGTCTCGCCCCGAGTTCTTTATCAAAAAAGTGTTGTTCTCGGGGGGGAGAGAGACAGCTACTTATATTCTAGTTCGATAATTCGACAAGTCCACCCCCGGCATGGCAGAGGGGATAGGCGAATTTTTGCCTTTCAGAGGCGATAAATGGGCCTGTTCCCGGCTCGTTAACGGTTGCATGTGTTTTACTTAATGGGATGAAAATGCTACCATTTTCACTGATGAAGTCGGACAATTACCCGTATGCCGTCTTACTATCAAATAGAGCCGTAACATGATTCTCAACAAGCGATTTTCAGGTCTCCCCTCGGTCGTCGCCGCGTTGGCGGCGGTGACGCTGCTGGCCGGCTGCCCCGTGATTGAACCGCCTAAAACGGGCGCGACGACGGAGGAGCCGTCGAAGCAAGAGACGGCCGAGCAACCGCCGGCCCCGGAAGGAATGGAATTGAAAGGGCAAGTGGAAGGCGTAGTTCATGAGCAAACGCCGCCGCCGTCCGAAAACGACTCTCAAAAAGCTCCGCAGCCGAACGAAGAGGCGGATAAAGCGACCGTCGAGGAGGCAAAACAGTCCGAAAAACCCCTGGTCGATCACCCCGATCGGCTGAAACAGGTCAATCCCGAGGCGACCGTCTGGGTTGATCCGGTCGAAAAACGCGTGGTCCTGCAAGGGCAAGTCTGTCAGCGGGACGCCCTGTTGGAGATGTTCGCCTGTCTGGCAAACACCAAGGAGCACGAGTCCATAGTATCAATCCCCTGCCAGGCGTTCGCGGTCCATGCCGCCTTGCTGGCCGTGGGGGCCAAGCCGGGAAAAACGGTCCAATACGATCCCGAGTACGTGCCCGCCAGCGGCGCGGAAATCGAAATCGCCGTCCGCTGGAAGGACGAAAAGGGGGAAGTCCGCCAGGCCCGAGCGCAAGATTGGATCCGCGACATCAAGACCGGCAAGGCCATGCAACATCCCTGGGTCTTCGCCGGCAGCGGGTTTTGGACCGATGGGGAAACGGGCAAGCGTTACTACGAAGCGGAAAGCGGCGACTTCATCTGCGTGTCGAACTTCTCCAGCGCAATGCTCGATCTGCCGGTTAAAAGCAGCAAGGAGAACAACGAACTGGCCTTTCGCGCCTTCACCGAACGGATTCCCCCGCTGGGCACGCCGGTGACGCTTGTTCTGACGCCGAAGAAAAATAGTACTCCGGGCACGCCGCCTTCGGAAATAGTCGATCCCAAACTCCGCATTCAGGAGGAGGAAGAGCCAAAGATGCCCGCGGAAAAAACTCCGGAGAAAACCGAGAAGTCTCCAGAATGAATTGTAAGTCTACCCGGACAACGCACGTCAATGGCGCGTTCGCAACGGCGATTGGTTGGTTGGCAATTCTAATCGCGCCGGCGTCAACAGCCGCGGACCGATCCGAGGCGATCGCCAAGGAAAGAATCGAGAAGCCGAACATCGTCTTCATTCTCGCCGACGATTTGGGCTACGGCGACGTCGGTTGTTACAACCCCAACTCGAAAATTCCCGCGCCCTGCCTGGATCGGCTCGCGTCGCAAGGCGTCCGCTTCACCGACGCCCACGACCCTTCGGCGGTCTGCACCCCGACGCGATACTCGATCCTTACCGGTCGATACTGCTGGCGGGGCCGGTTGAAACGCGGCGTCCTTGGCCCGTTCGATCCCCCGCTAATCGAACCGGAAAGATTGACTTTGCCCGAGTTGCTCAAGGCCCGCGGCTACGAAACGGCGGCCTTCGGCAAGTGGCACTTGGGCTTCCAGTGGCCGACCGTCGACGGCAAACCGCCTGAAAAGGACGGCGGCAACGTCGATTTTACCCGTCCGATCGAGCAAGGACCGACGACCCAAGGGTTCGACTACTTCTTCGGCGTCGACTGTCCGAATTATCCGCCGTATTGTTTCATCGAAAACGATCGTACGGTGGGCATGCCGACAGTTCCACTGTCACAAAAGGAGTACGATAACGATCCCGCTTTCGGTCCGATCGAGTGCCGCCCCGGCCCAATGATTTCCGGCTGGAACCTGGCGAAAATTCTGCCCGCCCTCACCGACAAGGTCGTCGCTCATATCGAGCATTTGGGCGAGCGTTCGCCGCGGCAGCCGTTTTTCATCTATTTCGCCCTGACCGGACCGCACACGCCCATCGTCCCCGACAAACAGTTCCAGGGCACTACGCAGGTTGGTCCTTACGGCGACTGGGTCCGCCAGCACGACGCGACAATCGGCCGGGTGATCAAGGCGTTGGACCGCGCCGGAATGGCCGACGACACGCTGGTCATCGTCACCAGCGACAACGGACCGGAACGGTTCGCCTACGAACGCATCCGCCGCTACGGACACTATAGCATGGGCAAGTGGCGGGGCGTCAAACGCGACCGGTGGGAAGGCGGACATCGCGTACCGTATATCGTTCGATGGCCCGGCAAGATCGAGCCGGGCACGACCAACGACGAAATCATCAGCAACGTCGATCTGATGGCGACCTGCGCGGCGCTGCTCGGCGTCGAGTTGCCCGAGGGGGCCGGCGAGGACAGCTACAACATCCTGCCCGCTCTGTTGGGTGAAAAATCGGCCGCGCCGATCCGCGAGGCGACCGTGATGCATAGCTGCAACGGGCGGTTCGCCATTCGACAAGGGCCGTGGGTATTGATCGACGCCCCGGCCGGCGGCGACAATCGCGTCCCGGATTGGTTCAATGAAGAGCGCGGATACACCGCCGATGATTTTCCCGGCGAGTTGTACAATCTCGATGAGGATCCCTCGCAGAAGACGAATCTCTACGGCGATCGGCCGGAGATAGTTCGCAAGCTCAAAGCCCTACTGGAGAAATACAAGCGCGACGGCCGCAGCCGACCATAACGCGAGAACTGCCCCGCCCGACGGCAAAATGTAGGGTGCGTGCTTGCACGCACCATTTGGTCCTCAAACATAAAACGGATTTCAATCCGTTCTGATCGACGTTGGGGCGGCGGTAGCAATGTAGGGTGGGTCAAGCAAACCTTAAACTTGGTGGGGCTTCGGTCGCGGCAAACAGGGTTGTCAAACCACATTCCATCGCGCTACGGTTGATAGGTTTGCGCAGCCCCACCATAATTCATGCGACCTCGACCCACCCTACGGAAAACCAGCAGTCCCAGCCCGGCGGCCAGCAACAGCAATGTAGGGTGGGTCAAGCAAACCTCAGACTTGGTGGGGCTTCGGTCGCGGCAAATTGGTTTGTCAAACCGGATTCCGTTGCGCTACGGTTGATTGGTTTGCGCGGCCCCACCATAATTCATGCGACCTCGACCCACCCTACGGAAAACCAACAGCCCCAGCCCGGCGGCCAGCAACAGGATCAGCGTGCCCGGCTCTGGCACGGTCGAGACGGCGTAGCCGCTGAACTCGGTGGCGGTGAAGCTGGCCCAGCCGTCGTTTACGGTCAGGTCCATCGCGTCGAAGCTGCTCCAAACGCCCTCGTCGCAATGCCAAACCAACAGATCGCCCCGTTTGTAGCCCTCGCCCACGGCGAACGACAGATAGACCGGATCGTCTTCCGCGTATCCCTCGCCTGATAGCTCCATTTCCCACGCACCCAGGACAGTCTCATTGGAACCGATCAGTGCTTGCAGATCGGCGAGCGAGTCGCCATCGACGGCGGTCGCTGTAACGAGCAGTTCTGTATCGACTCCTGTTTTATGCAGGAAGCTGGCTCCGAGCGACCATCCGGTCCCGCCCGCGCCGTCATCGGCGATCAACGCCCGTTGGTTGGTGTTTAAGAAAATCGAGAACTGCTCGCTCTCATCGCTCGATACAACCGCCGAGGCGGTGAATTCATGTTCGACCTCATCCCACGTCCCACCGACAGCCTGATAGACGCCGCTGCCTGACCAAGTTGTAGCGGAAATTGGCGAATAGACGTTATTAGGGGCAACTCCCGCTCCGGCAAGAATGCGTACAACGCCGTTGTTTGTAATGGTTCCACTGCGGCCGCCTACATCAAGCAGACTGCTATAACCTACATCGATCGAAAATATCGATTGTTCATTGATCGAAGCAGATGCGGCCGAAACGCTACCGCCGCCGCTTATGTGGAGCGTTCCGTTGCCAGAATAGCCGACATAGAGTTTCCCGATTGTGCTATTGTTATTCCAAGTAGAGCCTGTCCCGTCAACTGTTGCAGTGCCCGTTGAGCCGGAATTGTAGCCAATATAGCTGGAGAAGACACTCGTTACCTCTCCACCAGCGGTGATGCTTAGCGTTCCTTCGCCAGAGCGTCCAATATAGAGGCTCTCACTGTTATGCCACGTCGAGCCGGTGTCGGATACCGTAACCGTGCCCGTTGATCCAGATGCGTAACCGATATAGCCGCAGCCGCTGTAATAACCGTTCGTTACCGCTCCGCCATCTGTGATGTTCAGGGTTCCGCTGCCGTAGTAGCCAACGCACAGAACGCTGCTGTAGATGCCGCCACTCAGAGTGCCGCCTCTGTTATTCCACGTCGCGCCGACGCCGGAAACCGTCACCGTGCTGGCCTGCTCCCCAAAAACTGATCCATGTGTTATGAGAGTCCAGAAGCCCCTGGGAGGGGCGAGGAGGACTCTCGATGTCACGACG
>JAFGLH010000042.1 GCA_016928165.1 Pirellulales bacterium
CGTGCTTGCACGCACCTTATTTCGCGGCAAAACCAAGCTGGTGCGTGCAAGCACGCACCCTACAGTGGTTTTCCGCAACAGAAACCAAGTAGTATTAAACGAAATGCTTTTTTGCCGCAAATGCGGGGCCGGTGATTCACTATGCCTGAAATCAGCCGTTTTTTGGAATGGTAATAACCATGAACTACAACGATCATGCGCCGCCGCACTTTTACGTTCGTTATGGAAGCCAGAAGGCACTAATTGGAATTGAGAGTCTGAGCGTTTTGTGCGGACGACTCTTTCCACGAATATTGGGCTTGGCGGTGGAATGGGCTTCCTTGCATCGGAATGAATTGATGGTTGATTGGGAACTTGCGCGGCAACAGGCCGTGCTGAATAAAATCGCCCCTTTGGAGTAATAGCATGTTAAAGGACGTTGTCGAAGCGCGCTCTCTCGACGGCCGTCGGCTTTTTTTGAAGTTCGAGGATGGGATCGAGGGCGAAGTGGACGTCGCCGAAATGATCCGATTCGAGGGGGTTTTCGCTCCACTCGCGGAACGCGACTATTTTCTGCGCGTCCGGGTCAATCCGGAAATCGGCACTGTTTACTGGCCGAACGAAGCCGATCTTGATCCCGACGTACTCTGCTCGCAAGTCACGGGTAAAGAAATCCCTCACCTTACGGGGGCGCTGGCAAGGAATTAACATGTCCCGCAATTTGCTTTCCGAATCCAACTTTATCCATATCGTCCTTCTCTCACTCGCGGCCGCTTTTCTTGCCCCGGCGGTGTCCACAACTTCATGCGGCGATGAAAGCGATCCTCAGCGAAAGATTTTCGACACTACATTCACATGGCGGCCGTATTATGGTCTCCCTGAGAGTCTCAAACAAAACATGCCGTTTTACGTTGGCGGGCGCTTTGTCGGCTTCGGTGAAAAAGGTTTCAAGGCCGCTATTGAAAAGTTCAAAAAGTTACCCGGTGGAACGTCCGTTGTATGGGGCCCCGATTGCGGCAAGATGTCGAGCAGTGCTGACGATTCCGTCCTCGCGGAAGAATTGTATCCAGATCTGTGGAAGGATTTCAAGCAAATCGCCAAAGAGCGGGGAATCATTCTTTCCAGCAATAGATGGCCAGTTTCGGCCGAGGTCGATGAGCCGCCGGAATTGCCGGACGCCGAATACATAGAACCGGGCACTCCTGCGAAAAAGGGCGAAATCATACTCAAATGGAAGCCGGAAAAAGGGAAATACACGGAGATATTCGACTACTGGAACGTTCAGGCATGGCCGGTTTATTACCTCGACGGCAAGGAGTCGGGCCGCGGACCAGATGGTTTCCTTGCCACATTGAAAAAGCTCCGCGATTACCCCGCCGGCTCTCGATTGCGCATCGTTTATCGAGACATTACTGAAAGATACTACGATCCCCCGGGGATCGGAATGTTCAATATCGAACTTAGAGAACTGATTGCAGTGAAAAAACATCGGCTGGTAATCGAGTGCCCGAAAGGCCAATGTCCAAAAGAGGCCAACTGTACAGCGCGTTGCCGTTTTACGTGGCGAAACTTCCGTTCGCTTGAAACACCGCATAAAGAGGTGGTCTACCTGGTAAACGGCAAAGTCATGGGCAGGGGAGATGAAGGTTTCGATAATGTTCTCGAAGAACTTCGCAAATTACCCCCCGGGTCGCTGCTTGAATATCCCTGTTATTTCTTGCACGCTCAAGCGTATGGCATGGAAGAACGAGAGGCGTTCGAGGCCAAAAACCCAGTGCCGTTCAAACACCGGGAAGTGGAGTTTATGAACGTTATCAGAGATAGGGGCTTTGTCGTTGACCGCGATGGGATTCTCTATTGGCCCAAAACGAAATTCCGATCCATAAGTCGTTTTGACGAAGAACGGGAAGGCGACTGGTTCCTCGAATCTCTGCTGCGATTCGCCGTCATCGTTCGCGGCGGGGCCGAGCCATCCAAGGCTGACGTGGTTATTTCCTGGAAGCAAGATCGCGACAAGTGGCGCAACCCCATTTCCAAAGCAACGTATTTGTACAATGGCGAAAAGATCGGTGCCGGAACGTCGGGCTTCCTGGCCGCGCTGCAACGGCTGGAATCGCTTGATGACGGCGCTACGGTCCGCATCGACCCGGTATGCATCCGCACCCGTGGTCCGTTTGCCGACGCCGTTATCATGAAAGGACATCGCCATTTCGAGACCAGCGGCGAAGAGCCGTTTCGCGGCTTGGTTGATCTGCTTGCAGAGTTGGCCGCTAAAAAGCATTTCCGGGTCGAAGTCGTCCCCGACGAAGGTCGGCCAAACCATTGTCCCGGCGGTAAATGAATGTTTTTCCTTAAGGAATACTCAACAACCATGAACATCACGCTCCGCGAAAACATCGATTGGGTCGGCGCGGTCGACTGGAACATCCGCGACTTCCACAGCTACAACACCGAACGCGGCACCAGCTACAACGCATATTTGATCCGCGACGAAAAGACGGCCCTGATCGACGCCGTAAAAGCCCCCTTCGCCAAAGAACTGCTGGCCAAGGCGGCCGCCCTTTGCGATCTCGACAAGGTTGACTACGTCGTCTGCAACCACGCCGAGCTGGACCACGCCGGGGCGCTGCCCGAGGTCCTCGAGGCGATGCCCAACGCGACGCTCGTCTGCGACAAGAAATGCGCCAACGAGCTGGCCGCCCACTTCGACACGTCCGGCTGGAAGATCCAAGAGGTCGCGGACGGCGATTCGCTTTCGCTGGGCCGGCGGACGCTGCGGTTCTTCACCTCGCCGATGGTCCACTGGCCCGAGTCGATGTTCACCTACGTGCCGGAGGAAAAGCTGTTGTTCTCGATGGACGCTTTCGGGCAGCACTACGCCTGTGGATTACGGTTTGACGACGAGACGGACATGGCCGTGGTGATGCAGGAGGCGAAGACCTACTACGCCAACATCGGCATGCCTTATGCCAAGCCGGTTATGCAGTGCATTGAAAAGCTCTCGGGGGTGGAGGTGGAGATGATCGCCCCGAGCCACGGCGTGATCTGGCGAAGCCACCTAGCCGAGATCATGTCCGCCTATAAAGATTGGGCCGCGCACCGCGCCCGGCCGAAGGTGCTGGTGATCTACGATACGATGTGGGAGAGCACCGAGGCGATGGCCCGGGCGATATTCGAGGGGGCCGCCCGGCCGGGCGTCGAGGCCTCGATGATCCACGTCCGCCGCTCGAACCTGACGAAAATCGCCACCGAGGTGCTCGACGCGGCCGCCGTGGCGGTCGGCTCGCCGACGCTCAACCGCCGGATGATGCCCATGGTCGCCGCGACGCTTTGCTACCTCGACGGTCTGCGTCCGCTGGGCAAGGCGGCGGCCGCCTTCGGTTCCTACGGATGGGGTCGAGGAGGCCCCGAGGACATCGACAAGGCCCTCCGGGAGATGCAATGGGACGTCGTCCGCAAGCCGCTGCGGGCCAACTGGCGACCCACGCCCGAGACGCTCGATGAATGTCGCCTGCTGGGGCGCGAATTGGCGGATCGGGCCTTGAGCCGTTTGCCGCTGGAATAGCCGCGAATGATTTGTTAGAATATGGAAGGCACGTGATTTTGCACACATCTTGATTCCGTGAGTATCGAGGGGACGAACGTTGACGCTCACCGATCCGAACGACCAGGCCGATCCGGTCGAGGCCGCCGTTGAGGCGGACGCAATCCAGCCGGAAACCGATTCTTTCACAAGCGAAACCGCCGCGGGGTCTCCTCGCCAGCGGATACTGATCGGCTCGCAGCGCGATCCGGCCGCATATCGACCCAAGCCGCGCCACGAAGTCAAGCCACTCAAGAGAAAGGGGCGAGAGGCGAGAGGCGAGGGGCGCGGACCGGCCGCTACAGCGGACGGCGATTCGCCCAGAGGGCCGGTCGCCTCGGCGGACGGTGAATTTACTGAAGACGCGGCGGCTGAACTTCCCCGCCAACCGATGGAGCCGAGCCGGCAAACCACCGAGTTGATCTCTCAGTTGGCCGACGCCTTGGCAGCCGCGCCGGCCGCCAAGCCGAGCGTCCGCGACCGATTGACCCCCGAGATGGAAGACGAGCTGCGCAGCGCGATGGGCGACGCCTCGATGGACGATTTTCTCGATCCCGCCGCCGCCGTCGGGCAAACCTTGGAGGCCGGCCAGTTGCAAAGCGGCCGGGTGGTTGCCGTCCGCCGCGACGACGTCTTCGTCGAGTTTGCCGGACACCAACAGGGAATAGCTCCTTTGCGGTTGTTCGATGTGCCGCCGCGCCTCGGCGCGGAGGTGCAAGTGGTCGTCGATCGTTTCAACGCGGAAGACGGCTTGTACGATCTCTCGCTGCCCAACAAGGCGGTCCAGGTGGACGACTGGTCCGATCTGATCGAGGGTGCGATGGTCGAGGTCCGCGTCACCGGGCACAACGCCGGCGGGCTGGAGTGCGAGGTGAACCGCATCCGCGGCTTCATACCCGTCAGCCAGATCGACCTCTACCGCGTCGAGGACATGGCCCAGTTCGTCGATCAGAAGTGGACCTGCATCATTACCGAAGCCAATCCCGACCGGCGAAACCTCGTGCTCAGCCGCCGCGCGGTGCTCGAACGCGAGCGGGAGCGGGCCAAACGGGAACTGCTCGATTCGCTCCGGCCGGGACAAATCCGCGAGGGCGTGGTCCGCAAGCTGATGGACTTCGGCGCCTTCGTCGATCTCGGCGGCGTGGACGGCCTGGTACACGTCAGCCAGGTCGCCTGGGGTCGGGTGGCTCATCCCGCCGACGTGCTCAAGGAAGGCCAGCAGGTAAAGGTGCGAGTGGACAAGGTCGATCCGACCACCGGCAAGATCAGTCTGGCCTATCGCGACCTGTTGGAAAACCCCTGGGAGACGGCCGCGCAAAAATTTCCCCCCAACTCCGTCGCTGCCGGCACGGTCACCAAGCTGATGGATTTTGGCGCCTTCGTCGAAGTGGAGCCGGGCATCGAGGGGCTGGTCCACATCTCCGAGCTCTCGCACAAACACATCTGGCGCTGCTCCGACGTGGTGAAGCCGGGTCAGCAAGTAGAGGTGATGGTCCTCTCGGTCGATGCCGAGGCGCAGCGGATGAGTCTTTCGATGAAGGAATTGGCCGCCCCGCCCGAGCCGGCCAAGAAGGAAGACGCCGGGCCGGGCGAACCGGCCGTAAAGTCGAAGAAGCGCGCCAAGCCGGCTGGCCCGCTGCTGGGCGGCCTCGGCCGCGCGACCGGCGACCGCTTCGGACTGAAGTGGTGATTGTTTCGCGGAGCGTCCCGGCGGCGTCCCCGCGCGCAACGCGGGAGCACGGCGCAAGGTTATGGGGCGAGGCGCGCGATGCTCGTCGCCCGCCCGTCCAACTCGGCAAGATGCTTTAACAGAACGCGGCGGACTTCCAACACGGCCGCCGGATGGGAATGGATCGTGCCGTGGTCGGCCGGGACGGCGATCTGCGATTCGGCGTCGTCCAACTGGGCGCTGGTTCGAGCCACCACGCCGTCGCCCTCGCCGAGAAAGTTCAACAGCCACCACGGCTGGTCGGGCATCACGCCGACGATGTTGTGATACTTCACCCAAGGCAACCGCCGGCCGGCGAGCATGACCGGAAAGATCGGCGTCGCCGGCGAGAGCGAATCGACGCTGGTGTCGATCCGCAAGAGCGAGCCGCCGGCGATTGCGTCGCCGTTGTCGCGGAAGAGTTTTTGCTGGCTGTTCAACAGCGCTTTGGGCAGATGGATCAATTTGCCCAGCAGCCATTGCGTGGTCTGGTTCGAGAAGGTGCTGCCGCGATAGGGGGTGGCGATGCTGATTACCCGGCGGATGGACGGATTCGGCTCGAAGTAAAAAGTCTCGGCCAGTTGCCGGCGCAGTTGGTCGTCGGCCTCGAGTTCGCTTAACGGCTTGCTGCTCGCCAGCCGCCAGAAATCGTCGCCGCCTTGGAGCGTTTGCAGCCGCGAGACCAGCCCGCCCATGCTGTGGCCGACCAGCACCATCCGGTCCATTTCCGGCCGGCGGCGTTGCGGATCGAGTTCCTCGCGGACCCGGGCAAGGTCGTGGCGCATCTGGGCGGCGATCAGCCAAAACGGCTGCCCCGTCGGATATAGATAAAACCAAAACTGATAGCGGCGGCGCAACTCGGGCTGGCTCCGCAGGTCGTTGAACATCTCCATCCAGGTCATCGGGCTGGACCAGAGGCCGTGAACCATCACCACGGGAATCTTGTTTGGCTCGTAGGGTTGGGCCATGTAGAGGCCCATGATCGCCCGCGGCCGGTCGGGGCGATATTCCAGCAGCTTCTCGGGCCGCAACAGGCCGACGGTGGCCAGGCTCTCCAGTTCCGGCCGAGAGAGAAAATAGGCCAGCGGCGTGGTCAGATCGCTCTCCAACGGCACGCGCCGTCCGGCGACCACCGTTTCATCGACCGCCACCGTGTCGTATAACTCCAACACGCAATGGTTCCGCTCGCCCGCTTTTCCGGTCGTCGGATCGACGAATCCGATCGGGCGGAAGAAGGCCGTCATCGGTACGCTGAGGTTGGGCGGATAGTATTTCTCGGCCGGCGACTCGTCCGCGCCGCTGCGATGGATGGCGATCAGCGGCACGCCGAGGCCGTGCTTCAGATATTGATTCTTCAGCCCGGTCACTTCATAGTCGGAGACGAACTCGAACCGCTCGAAGTCCTCGTTCCGCCAGGTCTTGTTCCCGCCGGCGACCACGCAGGTGACGTCCCACGCGCCCGAGGCGGTGTTGATCGTGGCGGTCGCGCCCGGCCGCAGCGACTTGTCGGCGCAGACGATCCGCAACGCCGACTCCAAGGCGCCGTTGTAGAGATCGCAAGCGCCGCGATACTGCGGGTCGTAAGGGTTGCGGGTCGGATAGTAGCGCCGGTCGAACAGGTAATCGTAGGCGTACAGGACCGACGCGCCGTAGAGATCGAGCGCGATTCGCTTGTCGTAGCGTTCGGCCTTCTTGCCGCCGATGAAGGCCAATTCGGACATGGCGTGGACGATCTCGGCCGAGGGGCTTTGGTTGTTGATCGTTTGCAGCTCGGCCAGCAGTGGGCGGAGGTCGCCGCCGAGGTCTTTTTCGCCGAGGTTGAGCACGCGGAGCAGTTGCGCGGTCCGCCCGCTCGGTTTCGGCCCGCCGAACGAGTTCAGATCGAGCAGATCGATCAGCGGGCTGTCTGGCGTGGAACGGAGCGTGATTTTTTTCGACGCGCAGCCGCCGGCCGCCGCCAGCGCGAGAACGAGCAGCGCAATCCAAAACCGATTATAAAGCCGCGACCGTCGGACGCGACCCGCGCGCGGAATCATCCATGTAGCTCGATGCCGTTCCATAAGGGGGCGTAGGATAGGCAAACTCGCCGGTCGGCGTCAAGAGAAATCGGCAGCGCGAATGGTATAGTGGGCATTTCTCACCAAAACGTAGGGTGGGTCAAGCAAACCTTGATTCTGGTGGGGCTTCGGTCGCGGCAAATCGGTCCGTCAAACCACAATGCGTTGTACAACGGTTGATTGGTTTGCGCAGCCCCACCAAGAGTTTGTGCGACCTCGACCCACCCTACGTGAGAAATGCGGAATAGCTGGCCGATTGCATTCCCGCGTTTTCTGCGTTATTCTCATTGTTTCGATTTTTGCCCCTGAGGCATCAAAGCTACACGTTCTTCCTTGTTTACCCAAATCCCGCCCATGAAAACCATCATCGAGCCGTTCAAGATCAAGTCGGTCGAGCCGATCAAGTTCACCACCGTCGCCGAGCGGGAGGAAATTCTCCGCCAAGGCGGATACAACATCTTCATGGTCCCCGCCGAGGACGTGGTGATCGACCTGCTGACCGACAGCGGCACCTCGGCCATGAGCGCCGATCAGTGGGCGGGTATTATGCGCGGCGACGAGTCCTACGCCGGGGCGCGCAGCTTCTACCGCTTCCAGGATAAGGTCCGCGAGCTGACCGGATTGAAGCACATTATTCCCGTCCACCAAGGCCGCGCCGCCGAGCGGATCCTTTTCGCCATCGCCGGCGGGCCGGGAAAGGTCGTGCCGAACAACGCCCACTTCGACACCACCCGGGCGAACATCGAATTCTCCGGCGCCCAGGCGGTCGATCTGCCCACGGCCGTCGGCGTCGATCCCGACGCGATGGACGACTTCAAGGGGAACATCAACATACCCGCCCTGCGAGAGTTCATCGAGAAGACCGGCGCCGAGAACATTCCGCTCTGCATGATTACGATTACGAACAACTCGGGCGGCGGTCAGCCGGTCTCGATGCAAAACATCCGCGAGGCGAAAGAGGTCTGCAAGGAGCACGGCATCCCGCTGTTCTTCGACGCCTGCCGCTTCGCCGAAAACGCCTACTTCATCAAGCTCCGCGAGCCGGGCTACGCCGACCGCTCGGTAAAGAGCATCGTGCGGGAGATGTTCTCCCACGTCGACGGCGCGACGATGAGCGCGAAGAAGGACGCGATCGTCAACATCGGCGGCTTTATCGCCATCAACGACGACGAGTTGGCCCTGAAGGCCCGCAACATGCTCATCATCACCGAAGGTTTCCCGACCTACGGCGGACTGGCCGGCCGCGACCTGGAGGCCATCGCCATCGGCCTGGAAGAGGTGCTCGACGAACATTATCTTCAATATCGCATCCGCTCGACGGCCTATCTGGGCGAGAAGATCGTGGCCGCCGGCGTGCCGATCCTTCAGCCGCCCGGCGGACACGCAATTTACATCAACGCCAAGAAGTTCGTTCCTCATGTCCCGCCGGAGCGGTTCCCCGGCCAATCGGTGACGGTGGAATTGTATCGCCACGGCGGCATACGCGGCTGCGAGATCGGCAGCGTGATGTTCGGCCGTCGCGACAAGGAAGGCAAGTTCATCCCCGCCGCGATGGAGTTGGTTCGGCTGGCGATTCCGCGGCGCGTTTACACCCAGAGCCACATCGACTACGTGGTTGAGGCGATCATCGAGGTCTACCGGAACCGCGACAAGCTGCCCGGCTATCGGATCATCGAGGAGCCGCCGCTGCTGCGCCACTTCACGGCGAAGTTCGAGCCGATTGTGTGACGTTAAATGACATGTTCATAACAGTAGTTTATCCCGGTCGCTCGTGACCAGGGGAGCGTGCTTCGTCTACCACCGGCTACGAGCGGCCGGGCTAAACGAAGTAATCAGTGCGTTGCCGGGATTTCTCGCCGCCCCCCGTGTAAACGGTGTTTATTGCTGAAAGTCTGTTGCAAACCTATAATACTGATAGCGTCAGGTGTCATATATTGGAACCGTTCTCCGATGAAAGCGCGGACATAAGCATGAGCGATCCAACGGAAACCGAATTGATACGCCGCTGGATCGGCTGCTGGCAGCGCGCCGGCGAGCGGATGGAGGAGCTGCGCCGCGAGAAACTACGCAACACCGACACCCAACAATCGCTGATGAATCTGGCCGACGCCTACGAATCCTGCCGACTCCATCACAGACCTCTCCCGTCTTCCGGATTCGTCGAACAACAACGTTGGTTCAGGAGACTAAAAAAGTGATCAGCTTGTATAGAGTCGGCCAAGCGATTCAAACGATTTGTATTGAAAATTGTTGGCGATTCTGTTTTGTCGGCGGTGTGGCATTGCAACGCTGGGGAGAGCCGCGCATTACGGAAGACGTAGACTTGACGTTGCTGACCGGATTCAAAAACGAAGAACTTTTCATAGACGAGCTACTACGGCATTTTAAGCCGCGTTTGTCCGACGCCAAGGAGTTCGCGTTAGCCAATCGCGTATTGCTGCTGGAAACGGATGAAGGGATCGGCATTGACGTCTCGCTGGGCGGAATTCCATTTGAAGAACAAGTGGTTGATCGAGCGACGCCGTTCGAGTTCCTGCCGGAAATATCGCTGCTGACCTGTTCCGCCGAGGACCTGATCGTGCTCAAGGCGTTCGCCGACCGCCCCCGCGATTGGGAGGACGTTGCGGGAATCGTCATACGACAACAGATTTTGGATTGGGGTTACATCAACTCACAACTTCAACCGCTCGTTGAACTCAAAGAGTCGCCGCATATCCTCGAACGTCTCTCGCAGTTACAGCAGGGCAGATGAGATAACGCCATGTCCAAACACGTCGTCACCGGCGCTTTCGGATACTCGGGCAAATACATCGCCACAAGACTGCTCGACGCCGGACATGAAGTCCACACGCTGACCAATTCGCTCAACCGCGAAAACCCCTTCGGCGGAAAGGTCCGCGCGTCGCCGCTGTGCTTCGACAAGCCGGAGCGATTGGCCGATTCGTTGCGCGGCGCGGACGTGCTGTACAATACATACTGGGTCCGCTTCACTCATAAAGATTTCAAGCACGCGGCGGCCGTTGACAATACCATAAAACTTTTCGACGCGGCAAAAAAAGCGGACGTGCGGCGCGTCGTTCACGTCAGCATCGCCAACCCGTCCGAGCGGAGCGAGCTGGATTACTTTCGCGGCAAGGCCCGGCTGGAGCGGGCGCTCGTCGAATCGGGCCTGTCCCATTGCATCCTCCGGCCGACGGTGCTGTTCGGCAAGGAGGACATCCTGATAAACAACATTGCCTGGACCCTGCGGCGGTTGCCGGTCTTCGGCGTCTTCGGCAACGGAAAATACAGGATTCAGCCGGTCTACGTAGACGACCTGGCCGCGCTGGCCGTCGAACACGCGGCGGGGAACGAAAACGAGATCGTCAACGCCGTCGGTCCGGAAACGTTCACGTTTCGCGAACTGGTAAAGACGATCGGCTCGATTATCGGCCGGCGGCGGCCAATAGTGCCCGTCCCGCCCCGAATAGGTTATTATGCGACTTGGATGCTCGGCAAAGTGATGGGCGACGTGTTCATCACTCGCGAGGAGATCGCCGGATTGATGCAAGGATTGCTCTGCTGCGACTCGGAGCCGACCGGCTGGACGAAACTGACCGATTGGTGCCGCGAGCACGCCGAGGAGCTGGGTCGAAGATACGCCAGCGAGTTGGCCCGTCGCAGGAACCGCGATAAGTCGTATAAAGATTTGTAACTGGACTTTTGCAAATTTGTCCCCTCTCCCGGAGGGAGAGGGGACTGTTTTTCCAAGTATCCTCCAGCCTAAATCCTCCAGCCTATAATGCGTCTGCTAATCGCCTGTCCCGAATGTCACCGCCAGTTCGATGTCGGCGATCGGCCGATAGGCAGCCGGTTCCGCTGCCATTGCGGGGCGGTGGTGACGGTCCGCCGGCCGCGCGGACACGACGCGGCGGTGGTCCGCTGCTCGTCGTGCGGCGCGCCGCGTCAAGAGGGAAGTATGACCTGCGCGCATTGCGGCTCCGACTTCACCCTCCACGAACGCGATCTGGACACGATCTGTCCGGGGTGTTTCGCGCGGATCAGCAATCAGGCGAAGTACTGCCACCATTGCGGGCTGGCGCTGCGGCCCGAGGCGCTGGCCGGCGAGAAGACCGACCTGACCTGCCCGGTCTGCGGCAAGGCGTCGCGGCTGAGCAGCCGCAACGTCGGGGAGGTGGCCTTGATGGAGTGCGGGCGATGCGCGGGGTTTTGGCTGGGGGCCAACGTGCTGGATCACTTGGTGCAGAAGGCGATCACAGACTTCTCGATCGGCGATTTTCAGATCAAAGCGCCCGCCCGCCGCGCATCGCCGCTGGACATTTCCGCCGCCCGCGGACCGATGTACCGAAAGTGTCCGGTCTGCGGCAAGCTGATGAACCGCCGCAACTTCGGCCGCAGCAGCGGGGTGATTATCGACATTTGCCGGAGCCACGGCGTATGGTTCGACGCGAACGAGCTGCCGCGGATCCTGGCCTGGGTCCGCGACGGCGGCAAGTCCAAGTCGGACCGCCGCGCGGCAGCCGACGCCCAGCACAAAAAACGCCTCGACGAAATCGCCAGAATGGGCCAGCGGCAACGGGAAGGGCAGCGGTACGCAAGTGCCGGCGGATACGGGCACATATCCATTCCCTTTGGCGTTCGCCCCTATTCGACGTCGATCTTGGACGAACTGGCGCGTCTGGCCGCGCGGTTGTTCGGCTGAGAGGCGGGAGGCTGGATGAAAGATAGGTTTATCTTCTTCGACATCACCAGCCGCGGAAAACCACTGTAGGGTGCGTGCTTGCACGCACCAGCTTGGTTTTGCCGCGAAATAAGGTGCGTGCAAGCACGCATCTATGAAA
>JAFGLH010000043.1 GCA_016928165.1 Pirellulales bacterium
CGTGCTTGCACGCACCTTATTTCGCGGCAAAACCAAGCTGGTGCGTGCAAGCACGCACCCTACAATGGTTTTCCGCAACAGAAACTATTTAGGGACTTTCACAAAAATCATACCACACTCGCCTCCGATCCCTCTCCTGCACGGCGGGAGAGGGGAGTATTGTTGGAGCCCCTTATTCTCCGGCCGGCACGGCGGCGTAACGACGCCGGGAAGCAAACAACCGCAGCCTTGATCCGTAAAGTTCCTCGACCATCCGCTCGCCAAGGACTTGCTCGGGCGGGCCGTCGGCGACCGGCCGACCCCCGCGCAACACCACCAGCCGGCGGCAGCAAGGCGGTATCGCCTCCAATTGGTGACAGACCAAAAGGACCGTCAGCCTCGTCTGCTCATACAATCGTTCGAGCGCCTCCACGATTTGTTCGCGCCAAAACAGGTCGAGATTGGCGGTCGGCTCGTCCAGCAGGAGCAACTCCGGCTCTTGGACCATCGCCTTGGCGATCAGCGTTTTTCGTTGCTCGCCGCCGGAGAGTCCGGCGTAGGCGCGTTCGGCCAACTCGCCCAGCCCAAGCCGCTCAAGCCAACTGTCGACGAGCCGCCAGTCGCTGCTTTTCAGGCGTCGAAAGAGACCGGCGATTCCCGTTCTCCCGATCGCGGCCACTTCGCGGACCGTCAGCGGCGTCTCGCCGTGGGCGGCCAGCGCCTGCGGCACGAATCCTACGCGGCGGCGGAGCAAGTACAACGGGGCCGCCGGCGGATGGACCCGGCGACCCAGCACGCGGATTTCGCCGACATTCGGCCGGATGAACCCCAACAACGAGTTCAGCAGCGTGCTCTTGCCGGCCCCGTTGGGGCCAAGCACCGCGGCCACGTCGCCGCGGCCGACGTTCAGCCGCTCGACTTGCAGGATGTTTTGTCCCCCTCGTCGAACAAGCAATGAGCGGATTTCGACGACGGGTTGATTCATGGTTGTTTCTCGGCGTCGGCCGTTAATGCCGCGAGATTAGCGCGCACCATGGCGTCGAAGGCGCGGGGTTTTTCCGAATCGGGGAAGTTGGCGAAGACGACGACTTGCGCGCCCAGCCGGTCCGCCAGCGCGTCGGCCGCGCGGCGACCCTCCGGCCGGTTGGCGACGATCAACCGCACGCCGGCGGCGTCGGCGTCGTTTATGGCCAGGTCGATTCCGCCGGTCGACGCTCCATCGGCGGCGGGAAATTCGGCCGCCACCCGCAGCCCCAGCCAACGGCAGAAATCGGCCTGGTGTTTGCCGCTCATCACCGGAGCGTCGCGCAGCCCGGCGGCGTCGATCGCGTCGGCGGCCTCCTTTCGCAGGTCCGCGGCGCGTCGTTCGATTTCGGCCATTCTTTCATCGGCTTCAGTCTTGCTCAACGTCCCGTCGCCGACGAAATACTCGGCCAAGCGCCGGCAGACGGCGAGGTATGTGTCCGGCACGCACAGTCCTCCCGGCGGCGCGACCGCCACGATCGCCGGTTTGCCGCCGTTGCGTCCGACGAGCTTTTTGTCGAGTCCCTGCTGAAAATCAAACCGCACCAGCAGTCGGCAGTTGGCGAGTTTTTCGAGTTGGCTGGGTCGAACGTCGAAATGCCCCGGACACGATCCTGGACCGGCGAGTTGAAACAGCGGCGTCCGTTCTCCCAGCAAGTCGCGCACGGCGGCGTCGAGATAGGAACTGGAAACGGCCAGCGGCGCCTCCGCCGGCGCGGCCGGCTCGGCCATGGGACGACAACCGGCGAAAATCGGCACGGCCGCCGCGAAAATCAATACGGTTCGCGTCGAATGCATGACAAATAATCCTTGACGTTCACTTGGTCCTCCACGATATTATGATACACTAAATCGTATTATTGGGAAACGCCATGCACTCGAAAGAACGACATACCCGCGCGGACGCGCGGATCGGCTTTTTCGACCGTCTCGCCCATGATTGGGACGGATCCGAGCAGGACCCCGTCGAGACCGTCGTCCAAGTGGAGCGCCGCGCCGCTCGGCTGGAGCTGCGCGGCGGCGAGCGGCTGCTGGAGGTGGGCTGCGGCACGGGTCAGTTGACCGGATGGCTCGTCGAGCGGGTCGCCCCGGGCCGGGTGACCGCCGTCGATTTCTCGCCCGAAATGCTTCGCAAAGCATCCGAGAAAGGGATCGGCGCCGAGTTTCGCCTAATCGACGTCTGCGGCGACGAGCTGGGCCGCGCCGAGTTCGACGTTGCCTTGTGTTTCCACAGCTTTCCGCACTTCCGCGACAAACCCGCCGCGCTGCGGAACCTCGCCCGAGCGCTCAAACCACGGGGCCGGCTGATGGTGATGCATCTTGACCGCCGCGACGAGATCAACGAATTTCACCGCGGCGTGGGCGGAGCGATCGGCGACGACCTCTTGCCCGACGACGACCTCTGGCGGGAGTGGCTTGCCGAGGCCGGTTTCGATCCGCCCGAGATAAGCGACGGCGGGGACGGCTTTTTCCTGCTTGCGCGGCGCGGCATTAGGACGGGCAAGGCGATATAGTTGGGGCGGCAGTTGAACATCCGCCCCGACAACGCTTACGGCAGGGCAGCGATTTCTCCGCCCGCGATGGTCGCCAGATCGGCGAGCAGCTCCATATTGACGCTCGTGCTGATAAAATGCACCGTTCCGTCGCAGAGCAGGAAATGCAAACCGCCTGGATGGAAGCTGCCCCAGCCGCGCTTGCAGGGGTGTTCCAGCCCCGGCCCGCCGGCCTCCGCGCAACGGTCGTAATCGGCCCAAAGTATGCGCTCTTGCGCCGCCACGCCGGACTGCGCGTAGTAGGCGAACGAATAGGCCCAAAACGTGCGCCGGCCGGGGTTGGTCGCGGTGGCGTGTTCGCCGACCAGCAGCGTGTTCGACGCGCCGTCGCGGACGTGGGCCAGGGTCTCGCAGCCGTATCCCCAAACGCCGGCGACGTGGATCGGACCGCGCAGCCGTCGTTCGTATTCGTACATCATCTCCGAGTCGAGGTAGTTCAGCCCGTCCACGCTCTTTCCGGTGACGGCGCGATACGAGCCGGGGGCGTATTTCGCGCCGGCCACGAACGCCGGTCCGCTGGCGGGCACGATCGGCCCGTCGGCCGTGTAATCGGATGGGCACAGGTACGTCGAAACCGTCGCTTCCCGGAACGATTCGTTCTCGGCCGACTCGTTGTTGTGGGAAAAGTCGTAGCCGTCGTAGAGGGCGTTCTTCTCTATGTAGGGGAGGATGGCGATCATCCAGTTGCCGAAGCGGGTCGAATAAGACAAGCCCGGCTCCTCCATGCCGGGGCAGTTGCCGGCGGTGCGTTGGATGTTGCCGGGAGGAAACGAGCCGCGCGCGTCGTGGTACGCGTGCAACGCCAGTCCGATCTGCTTGAGGTTGTTCGAGCAGTTGGCCCTTCGGGCGGCCTCGCGGGCGGCCTGCACCGCCGGCAAGATCAAAGCGACGAGCACGCCGATGATCGTTATCACCACAAGCAACTCGATCAGCGTGAAAGCGCGGAGCGAGGGGAAAGGGGAGAGGGAAGAGGGAAACGCCCCGCGCCGGCGCTCGCGGAAAATGCCGTTTATTGATTCCGATATAGATAATGTCGCCGGATAATTGTGTGTCATGGGCAAGCGCAGCTTACTCGTAACCGTTCACAGGGGACTGTCCCGATTTTCGCGGTTCACCGCGAAAATGGGACTGTCCCCTTCACCTCTTCCTCCAAACATGGGCCAGCAATGCGACCAGGCCCGCGGCCAACAAGGCCAAGGTTCCCGGCTCGGGCACGACCGTCAGATTCGAGGCGTTGGTCAGCCAGAGGCGGTAGCCTTGCTTGAGGCCGTCGTCGCCTACGCTGTCTTCTTGATCGAGGATTGCGGTGACGTCGAACTTGGCGCCGCTTTCGATGGCGGAGACAATCGACGCGTCGTATAAATCGTCGTCCAATCCGACCACGAGGTCGAAGGTCAAGTAATAGTCTTCTCCCTCTTCAACGTCGATCAACTGCCGCACCGCGACGACCGCGTCGTCCGATCCGAGTTTGGTCCAGTCACCGCCGATCCATTCCAAACCTTCGAGATGCACCAGGCTGCCCTGGTAATACTCGCAGCCTGTCTGCCGCGAATCGTCGAAGATGAAGCCGTCGTCCGGGTTTTTCAGATACGTCAGGTCGATGTCCGCGGCAGTCGGCGTCGTGGAGCCGATCACGGTGATGGAAAAATTGTAGTCGTCCGATTTTTTGTGCTTCTCGTTGATGTTGTATTTCCCGCGGTAAGACATCCCCGGCGCCAGCGCGTCGACGCGAACAATGTCGCCGCATTTCAGCGTCGCGCCGCCGATCCGCGCCAATTCAGCGAGCCATTCGGACGGCGTATAATGCTCCGCCGAACTGCCGTAATTATTTTTCATCATGTAAAGGGCCGTGCCGCCGTAGTCGCCCGTCAGCGTATAGGTCACGCCGGTCGTGGAATCGTAATACTCATCGCCGGGCAAGGCCTGAATGAATGTTTGCCACTTTGGAGCGGGATTGGTTTCGCCGTCGTAAACGTAATCCAGCATGTCTTCCGGATTGTTGATTACCACGCCGATTAACGTGATGGGGTATGGCGTTTCCAAAGACCCGTCGCCGTTGTCGTCGGGCCAAGCGGCGGCGCCGTCGTCAAAAACGGATTGATAGTAGGAGTGGTAGATGTACGAGTATGTGTCGTCGGCGACGGCGGCCCGCGAAGAGAAAAGAAAAAAACACACCGAGAGTACGCAAACTGATCCAAGAATCGACTTCATGACGCTGCCTCCGTAAAAACGCGTTGGTGTTTGTTGCCCGCGCCAACCGGCTTGCATATCAGGGCGAATCGAATCGCGCGGGGCAATAATACGTTTGTATTATTCGTAACACCGACATTTTAGCCGCTCGATCGGAGATTGCAATAGGCAAATTGGATTGCATCAAGAAACATCTGGACTTTTGCAAATTTAAAAATGAAAGCCCCCTCTCCCTCCAAGAGAGGGTTGGGGGAAGGGCTTTTGGGAAAAAACGCTTTCCTTATTTTTGCCCTTTAAAGGGCGAAAAATGTGCCAATCCCCCGTCACTGCCCCCGAATCGAATTCACACAAATGGAGCACTGGTCGAAGGTATAGTTGTGATAAAGACGCCGGTTGAATATATCGCGGACAAATTGTATTAGAACGTGTTTTGAAAATCCCCCCTCTCCCTTTGTGAGAGGGGCCTGAGGCGAGAGTTGCTTGGATTGCATCGTCAACTTCCGATGTTTTTCGGCCGATTGGCCCTCACCTTAACCCTCTCCCAAAGGGAGAGGAGACTAATTGTAACCGTTCACGGACCGGTGACTGGCTCATTTTTTCGCCCTTTCAAGGGCGAAAAATGTGCCTGTCCCCTTCGCCGCCGAGGGGGACAGTCCCATTTTCGCGGTGA
>JAFGLH010000044.1 GCA_016928165.1 Pirellulales bacterium
CGGTAGCAGCAAACTTCGGCAATTCGATAACCGCCGCCCCATCACCCCGAAATACTATTCCAAAATGACCTTTCCGCAACAGATACTAATAAGGGGATAGAAGGACTGGAGGCACGGGCTGCGTCGCACCCCGTCGGCATGGCTCTCGTCGCCGGAAATAAAACGCCGACTCGGCGGATTGTCGCTGTCGGCGCTACTCTCGGATCGAGTGCCCGCTTCGCGCCCGGACTATGACGGTCTCTCGCCAAAACCGCCCCTTCGCCGGATCGCGCCGGGGTTTTTCGTATGGGCGAAAAGCGGAAAATCGGGATAGGGCTTGGCGATGCGAGCGGATGTGGTAGAATCAACCGACATGTACTTTGTAACGCTTCCTGTAACGGTTGGTCACGGAAGCGCCGCGTCGTCCTGCCGGGCGTCAAAACAGCCGTCGCTCGCAATAATTACACTTGCCGGCCTAATTGCCCTTAAGATATAAGTCGATAATTTACAGACACTTGCAATACATCGCCTCCTTAGCTCAATTGGTCAGAGCATCTGACTCTTAATCAGAGGGTTGAAGGTTCGAGTCCTTCAGGAGGCACTCATAAAGCCCGACGTGGCAAAGAGTTGCGTCGGGCTTTTCTTGCGCCACATCGGCGTTTTCCGGCAACTGTCAAATCGTAATCGTTCACGGGCCGGGGACCGGCTCATTTTTTCGCCCCTTCGAGGGTGAAAAATGTGCCTGTCCCCTTTACCGCTGCCCCTTTACCGCCGGCGGCGAAAGCGACGACAGGTTCCTCGTCGGGGTGGGCCTCGACGATGCGATGGATTTCGGGCAACTGGAGGAAGAAGTGCGCCAATAAGAGGGGGTCGAACTGCCGTCCGGCTTCCGAACGCATGATCGCCAAGGCGTCTTCCTCGGACATCGCCGGCTTGTAGACGCGAGCGTGGGTCAAGGCGTCGAATACGTCGGCGATCGAGACGATCCGGGCGGCTTCGGGGATGTCTTGCCCGGCCAACCCGTTCGGATAGCCCTGGCCGTCCCAACGTTCGTGATGGGCCAGCGCGATCCGCTCGGCCATTTGCAACATCGGCACCTTCGAGTCGGCGAGCATGTCGGCCCCGAGCGTGGTATGGGTTTTCATGATTTCGAACTCGTCGCGCGACAATTTGCCGGGCTTTCGCAGGATGGCGTCGGGGATACCGATCTTGCCGATGTCGTGCATTGGCGCCGCCTGGCGGATGCAATCCACCTCCGCGTCCGGCCAGCCGGCGGCCCGGGCGAGCGCTTCGCTCATCAATCCGACGCGGCGGACGTGTGCCCCGGTCTCCTCGTCGCGGCACTCGGCGGCCGTGAGCAGCCGAAAGATGACCTCTTCCTGCGCGCGGCGGATGTCGGCCGTCTGGCGATAAACTTTTTCCTGGAGTTGGTCGGCGTGGAGTCGCTTTTCGGTCAGCATTCGTTCGACGTACGTTTTCCGATCTATGCTCGAGGATACATACGCGCCCAACAGCGCGGTGAGCGTCAATCCAACCGCCAATACGCCCCACGGCCACAACGTTCGCCGGGCGGCGACGAAATCGGGCGCGGCCAAACAGACGACCGTCCAGGGGCTGCCCGACACGCCCAGCGGAACGACGTAATGCAGTCGATCCGGATCGTTGAGGTCTTTCGCGCCGGTCGGCCGCCAGACGTTTTTTCGTCTCCGCGAGGCATGAAACGGAAAGAGGCGGCAGTCGTCCGACGCCGCCGGGTCGTGGAGGCAAACGTCGATGCCCGCCGGCTGGAGATTCGCCAGCGCGGCGCCGATCATGTCTTCGGGTCGAAAAACCCCCAGAACAAACCCGCGGAGATTTTCGCGGCGGTCGCCGACGCTGAGCGCCGGTTTGCCTCTTTCATAGACGGGCAAGGCGAGGAGAAATCCGGCCGTTCGCGCTTCGTCCTGCACAAACTCGATTCGTCCGCTGGCCACTGTGTCGCCCGAGTCGCACGCCAGCAACAGCGCCTTGCGGCGAGTCGGCTCCGAGGCGACGTCGTACCCGTACACGGCGGGATTACCCGACCTCGGCCCGATGAAGCATACGGGAAAATACTCGTTTCGCCGCTGGGCCGTCATCATTCGGCCGTCGGGCCCCAGTTCGGTAATCTGAAAGCCTTCGAGTCCCTCGCGGCGCGCTTCGGCGACAAAGGCGTCCCTCTGCGATTCGGCGACGCGGGGCGCCCACTCGACGGCCTCGATGCTCCGCGAGCGCGACCGAAACGGCTCGACCAGCCGCTTGAACTCATTGCGTCGCGATTGCGCGGCCGTCTCTACCGCCGAGCGGACCAACTCCAACATGCCCGACTCGGTCTCGAAAGTCCCTTTTACGGCCAAGGCCCTATCTTCGGCGGCCAACTGAAATTCCTTGGCGATGTCTTGATATTCCCACCATCGGACCGTGGCAAACGCCACGAGCGAAAACATCGCGCCGACGCAGACCGTCCACACCACAGGCCAGTAGCGGTCCCAATTCGACGAAAGCCGCGGCATCGGAAAACGACGTGGGTTGCTGTTTGTCTCGTGCATTATTGCTATCGCCCGTCGATTTTTCAGTCGTTGGGTCGCCAGGTGAACTGCCAGTCCATCATTCGAGGACGCATCGAGTGCGGAGTCCAAAAAACATTAATGTTCCCGTGCTCCCCTAAAGAAGTATAGGATTGAAAAGTTGCGGTGGTCTGGATTTGCACTGTCTCGCGTCGTCGGCGCAAGTTATTATGCGGAGGCACGTTATGATTGCCTTTCGACCGGCCGCACAATGAACCGCCGATCGCGCGACGATTGCACGACTGAGGACGGCCGTGCTAACTTATGGCGGAGAAGGGGACAGGGGGACTGTCCCGATTTTCGCGGTTTACCGCGAAAATGGGACTGTCCCCCTCGGCGGTGAAGGGGACAGGCACATTTTTCGCCCTTGAAGGGGCGAAAAAGTGAGCCAGTCCCCCGGTCCGTGCTAATTTAATAAAAATTGCGGTCAATTTTTTCGGCCGATCGGCGAATTGATTTCTGAACAAGATGAATGCACCGATGCCCGCTCGCGGCCTGATCAACTTGAACAAGCCCGCCGGCGTGAGCTCGCGTCGTGCGATAGACCCGATAAAACGGCTGGCCCGCCCGGCCAAGGTGGGCCACGCCGGCACGCTCGATCCGTTGGCCGACGGCGTGCTGGTGGTTTGCGTCGGCGCGGCGACGCGGTTGACCGAATACGTCGGGCGGATGCCAAAGCAATACACGGGCACATTTTTGTTGGGGCGCAGCAGCCCGACCGAAGACGTAGAAGGAGAAGTCAGCGAGCTGGCCGATCCGCCGGCACCAACGCTAAATCGAATCGTTGCGGCGAAGAAGCAATTCATCGGCCGAATCGACCAGCGCCCGCCCGCCTTCTCGGCGATAAAGGTCGCCGGGCGCAGGGCTTATGAACTTGCCCGCCGCGGACAAGACGTGCAATTGCCGACCAGACCTGTAAGTATTTATGGGATCGAGGTCAAGCGGTACGAATACCCCGAGTTGGTCTTGGAAATTGAGTGTGGCGGGGGCACTTACATCCGCTCGTTGGGCCGCGATTTGGCCGAGTCGTTGGGCACGGCCGCGGTAATGTCGGCCCTTACCCGCACCGCCATCGGAGGGTTTCGGATCGAACAATCGGTCGATCCGAGCGTACTGAATGATAGAAATTGGACCGACTGGCTGCTGCCGCCGTTGTCGGCCGTGGAAAATCTTGCCCGCGTCAGGCTCTCGCCGGGGGAAGCCGCACGGGTGCGAAACGGGCAATCGTTGGAAAATCGCGGGGGGGAGCATTATAAATTGCCCGCCGTCACGCCCGGAATACCTGGCGGGAACTCAACCGAGGAAAATTGCGTCGCAGAGATAGCCGCATTGGACCCGGAGGGACGCCTAGTGGCGATATTGTCCGACGACGGCGAGGGCCGCCTGCGGCCAAAGAGAGTATTTTAAAAATCGGCTTATGTGACTCGCGGGCCTATAACCGCCTGCGGCGGACAAGGGCCGTCAACGGCCCTCATTAGTTTCTGTTGCGGAAAACCATTGTAGGGTGCGTGCTTGCACGCACCAGCTTGGTTTTGCCGCGAAATAAGGTGCGTGCAAGCACG
>JAFGLH010000045.1 GCA_016928165.1 Pirellulales bacterium
ATGGAGGTGAGCGACATGGCGAGGCTCTTTTCGATGGTTCGCAGTTCCCGCAGCGTGAGTCCGCTTTCGTCGAATTGTCCGTCGCGCAGGCGTTGCTCGGAGATATCGCGGACTAGTCCTTCGATCCGGGCCGGGGCGGGATCGACCAGCGTGCGGCTGGCGCTTTCCACGGCGTCGGCCAACATCAGCACGGCGGCTTCCTTGGTTTGCGGTTTCGGGCCGGGGTAACGGTATGTGCTCTCGTCGACCTCGCCGCCGTTGGGGTCCGACTGTTGTCGTTCGGTGGCGCGGTCGTAGAAATACTCCACGCGCGTCGTGCCGTGGTGCTGCACTATCAGGTCGATGATCGGCTGGGGGAGGCGATGTTGGCGTGCCAAGTCGGCGCCGTCCTTGATGTGGGCGAAAATCACCAGCGTGCTCATCGCCGGGGCCAATTTTTCGTGACGGCTTTGATCTGGTTCCTGGTTTTCGACGAAATAGTCCGGCTTGAGCATCTTGCCGATGTCGTGAAAATAGGCGCCTACGCGGACCAACAGTCCCCGGGCATGGATGCTCTCGGCGGCGGCCTCGGCTATCGAGCCGACCGTAACCGAATGATTGTAAGTGCTCGGCGCGCGGCGGACGAGTTCCTGAAGCAGCGGATGGGCGACGTCGCCCAACTGCAGCAGGCTCAGATCGGTGAGCACGCCGAAGAGGCGCTCGACGAAACGGAGCAATCCGAACATAAAAAAGCTCGCGCCGAGGGCCCAAAGCCCGGTATAGAAAGAGTGTTTCAAGAGCGACAAAGTCACCGGCTGGTTGTCGATTATGCCCATGCCGAGTTGCAGCAGGCAAGCCACGGCGCCGGCGAACATGCCGACGTAAATCAATTTAGTGCTGGTGCGGATGTGTTCCAGGTTGAGAATGGCGGCGGCCAAGGCGCCCATCAGCAGAAAGAGTTCTTGCAACCCTTGTCCCACGGCCAAGACGACCGCCAGCGCCACCACGCTCGAAAGCAGCAAGGCGAGCGCCCGCCGATAAACCACGGCCATCGTCATGCCGAAGAGCAACACCGGCGCGATCTCGCCGCGCAGCGGATCGTCCGAGAGCCAACGGGCGAGCGCAACCGCCGCCACCGCCAACGAGAGCAACACAAGCAACCGGGTCAGGCCGACCAGCGGCCCGCGCTGACGATAACGCATGTAGATGCCGCACAGCACCAGGGCGGCGAAGATCAGCCCAGTTACGGCGACGGACCGGACGATCATCTTTCCGACGTGTTTGGCGTGCCGCAACTGCAAGGCCGCCCAGTATTCAAGCCCGAGCAACTCGATCTGGTCTTTATTCAGCGCCTGCCCTCCCTTGGCTAACGTCTGGCCGACCGAATAGCGGATCAACACGCCGGGCACTTCCGCTTCGGCCTCGGCCATGTTTTCCTTGGTCAGCCGGTCATCTCTCCGCAGCGTAGGTTTCAATTTCGGCGACAACCAGGCGAACAGCCGGTCGGCCGTGCCTTCAAGTTCTTCGCGGCGGCGCAGCGCGTCGCGAATCGACGTGCCATCGCCGATCAGCACGTCGGCCACCTGAAACACTTGCCGCAAATCGCGACGTCCTTTCGGGTAAACGACGATTTCATTCTGGTTTCCGGGTCCGAGGTCCTGTTCGAGTTTATCGAGCAATCCGTGCTCCTCGAACGGCGCGAACACCTCGGCCACGGCGTTTGCGACTTTGTCGAGTTTTTCTTGCGGCGTAAATGCTTCGCGAAATTCGAGGAACTGTTTTTTTCGCTCCTCGGCCGAGGGCGGCTTGGCCCCTTCACCCGAGGGCGGCTGGAACTGTTGCCAGATTATCGGGTCCAGTTTGTCCAACGAGGCCGCGGCGGTCAGCTCGGCCAGCGTGTTCCGCAACTGCGCATGAAGCCGGATCAACGGCTCGGCGTCTTGTTCGTATACGTAGAGTGCCTCGCTGCGTGCCCGCTCGCGGGCGGCCGCCGTTGCGACGGGGTCCGCCTTGGTGAAGGGGACCGCGGCCACGATGTCGCGCGGCGGCACGTAGCCGGCGTGAAGGCGGTGACGCGGGTCGGGCGGGTCCCAACCGCGTATCACCACGCAGATCACCGCCGCGGCCAACAGCGCCAAAGCGATTCGCCCCAGCACGTCGCGGCGACGCAAGTTGTTCCAGGCGCGCTCCCATTGCCCGGGCGGCAACTCCAACGACGCCACGCGCTCCGATCGTTTGCTTTTTCGAGTTCCGTTCGGCATATTAAATAACTCCCCTCTCCCGGAAGGAGAAGGGACTTGTGGAAACTCAGTTTTATTTGCGGCGTTTTTTGCGACGCTCCTCGTAGGCGTCAACTATCTTCTGCACCAGGCGATGGCGGACGATGTCGGCGGCGGTGAGCTTCACCGCGGCGACGCCTTCGATCTCGCGAAATCGCGACAGCGCGTCGATCAAACCGCTGCGGGCCCGCGGCGGCAGGTCGATTTGCGTCACGTCGCCGGATACGACGATCTTCGAGCCGAATCCCATCCGCGTCAGAAACATCTTCATCTGCGGGACGGTCGTGTTTTGGGCCTCGTCGAGAATAATAAACGCCTCGTTGAGCGTCCGGCCGCGCATGTAGGCCAGCGGAATCACCTCGATCAGGTCGGCCTCCGTGTAGCTGCGTATCAGGTCGTAATCCATCATTTCGTTGAGCGCGTCGTTCAGCGGGCGGAGGTACGGATTGATCTTGGCCTGCAAGTCGCCCGGCAGGAACCCGAGGCTCTCGCCGGCCTCGACGGCGGGCCGGACCAGCACGATTTTGCGAATCCGCTCCAGCTTCAAGGCGGCGACGGCCGCGGCCACGGCCAGGTAGGTCTTGCCCGTGCCGGCCGGTCCATAGCAAAAAACGATTTCGTTGTTCCGCACGGCCTCGAGGTATGTCGCTTGTCCGGGGGTCCGCGGACGGACCTGCTTGCCGGCGCGAAAGACGTTCAACGCCTCCGCGCCGCCGGGCGCCTGGCCGTTGCGCACGCCTGTCAACACTCGGCCGACGTCGTCGCCCGAGACGGCGCCGTTGCACTCCGCGCAGAGCTGGAGCTGTTCGAGGACCTCGGTGGCCTGTAGTACGGCCGGCTCGGGACCGGAGACGTGTATCCGTCCGTCGCCGACGGTGATGCTTACGCCCAGCGAGTCGCGGATTCTCCGCAGGTGTTGATCGCACTCGCCGAACAGCGCCAACAGCGACCGGGAATCGACGACCGATATGGTTGATTCAATCATCCTTTATTCGCGCCGTCGTCGAGTCGCCGCCAATGGCCGGGGCGGCGGTTGAACCGTGGCCCCAACGAGCAAAGCCCCTCGCGTATCACCAAAATACAAATCATGGCAATCGATCGCGCCAAAACAAACAGCCCCCGAAGATAAACCTTACATGCAAGTATACTAGAAGTCTTTCAGGCTGGCGATGTAGGTATGGCAGTGAGGGCAGATGTGGGTCCCGGCCGGGACCTCCTGATTGCAGCGGTCGCAACACTTTTTCGGCGTTGTCTGACGGTGAATCCCCGACAATGAGGTATCCGAAAACATATCGAAGTCGTCCACGGTGTCCTGGATCGAATCCTTTCGGTCGGGCGGTGGGTTGTCCCCCAGCAAATGAAGAATCGCGTCTTCCGAGATGTCGACGTGTTTCTTCGCCGGCCAAGGGACTCGCACTTTGGTTCGGCAAATGGGGCATAGCCCCACCTTGCCCGCCTGCCAATCCTTGACGTGCAAGACGTGCCCGTTCTTACACACGCATTTGATCGACATCCGCTTGCCTCGCTCAAAAAGGCCCGAAAGGCATGTCCGTCGATGTACTGTGCCGCGGAATCCGTTATGTTATAAAGAGAATCCACCTCCCGTGAAAAACATTCCCCTTCGCCGTCCGAGATGGAAGAAAATGAATAAAGAAAGACGAGGCAAGCCTCCTTTTATGATAATCCATGCGGAAGGTAATGAATAGTCCACATGCGGTTTTTTTACGCCGGCGCATAACTCCAATAGGGCATCCTACAACTCACCTCTCTCGGGAGGAAGAAACGCAATACTCTCCACACTTTCCCGCGGAGCGAGGGAACAAGAAATATAATCAACATGTCTTCTGAAAAAGCCACGGCCATCGTCATACGCACCGTCGATTTCAGCGAGACAAGCCTCGTGACGACATTATTTACTCGCGAGTTCGGGAAGATAGGGGCTTTGGCTAAGGGAGCAAGACGACTCAAAGGCCCTTTCGAGTCTGCTATTGACCTGTTGGCCCTCTGTCGAATAGTCTTCCTCCACAAATCGTCGGACAGCCTTGATTTATTGACCGAGGCGAAGCTCCTGCGGCGGTTTCGGCCGGTCGGCCGGGATCTGCTCGCATTGTACGCCGGTTATTACGTCGCCGAGTTGCTCGACGGTTTGACCCATGAGGACGACCCGCATCCCGAGTTGTTCGATTTGGCCGACGAGACCCTCGCGGCGCTCGCCGCCGGAGAGTCGTCGGCCAAGCGGACGGCGCGTTTCGAGTTGGGGGCATTGCGGCTCCTGGGACACGCGCCTGCCCTGGACAAATGCGCCGAGTGCGGCGCGGATGTGCCGTGGAGCGGTCGCGTCGCCTTTGGGCTGATCGACGGCGGAGTGTTGTGCGGCAAATGTCGGGCTGGAAAGAAGCAGGTGGCGTTGGTTGGCGCGGGCGTGCTGAAGACGATGGCCCAACTGGCCGACCCGAATGCGACCGTCTGGCGTAGAATGGAGATAACCCCGCAAAGTTTTGGCGAGCTGCGCGGCCTGTTGAACAACTATATTACTCATCTGTTGGGCAGGAAGCCCAAGATGCACAAGTATTTGGGAACATTGGGCAAGTGATCGCCCCACGCGGACAAGGAAGTCCATCCATGCCGAGCGAGGGAACGCGACAATTAATTTTGATATTATGCCTTTTCTGGCTGTTCGTCGGGTGCAAGGGCATCCCGCCCGCCCCAAGTCATGCGCAAAACGTCGGCGGCGGCAATGAGGACGAATACGAGGGCTGGCTGTTTAAGCGTTTGACGGGCCGGCAGAACGCCTCGTCGCCGCAAGGGTCCGCTTCGCAGGTTGCGGCGAACGTCGCGCCGACTCCCCGGACAACGTCGGCCGGCGACGTTAATCCGGCGTCTTATGAAGCGTCGCCGTCGGACCCGACCGTGAACGCGGCTCCCATTCCTCCGGAGGCGTCGGCCGGTCCGCCGCCGTCGATCCCCGCCGCGCTCCCGTCGCCTAAGGATGGGGTCAGCATAAAGAACATGCAGTCCGAGAGCGGTGAGAAATCGGGCCTCGATTTGGCCGATCTCGCCCCGGAGCGGATTTACAAGAACATCAAGGAGGCGGCCGGATACGGTCCCGACGAGAAGATTGCCCGGTCGGCGAAGCAGGAAGGCGAGGCGTTGTTCCGCGAGAAGAAATACAAGGAGGCGGCGAAGAAGTTCGCCGCGGCCGCCGCTCGATGGCCCGACTCGCCGCTGGAGGAAGACGCCCTGTTTCTCAAGGGCGAAAGCGAGTTCTTCTCCGATCAATATCCCGAGGCCCACGACACGTTCGGCGAATTGTTGAAGAAATACTCGAACACGCGCCACCTCGACACGGTGATGGCCCGCGAGTTCGCCATCGGCCGTTATTGGGAGCAGTTGTACGGCGCCAAGCCGACGTTGCCGATCCAGCCGAACCTGACCGACGGCGAGCGACCGTTGTTCGACACGTTCGGCTACGCGGTGCAGGCCTACCAGCGGGTGCGGCAGAACGACCCCACCGGCCCGCTGGCCGACGACGCCTTGCTGGCCTTGGGAAACGCTTACTTCCGCCGCGGTCAATTCGAGAACGCCGCCCATCAGTACGACCTGCTTCGCAAGGAGTATCCCAACAGCGAACACCAGATGAATGCGCACCTGCTGGGATTGCAGGCGAAGATGCGCATCTATCAAGGCACGCCCTACGACGACGCGCCGTTGGTGGAAGGTGAAAAAATCGCCGCGCAAGCACTGACGCAATTCGGCGACAAGTTGGGCGAGGAACGCCGCCGCGTGGCGCAAGCGCACGCGCAAATCCAGGAGGAAAAGGCCAACCGGGATTTCCAAATCGCCCAGTATTACGAACAACGAAAGCGCTTCGGCGCGGCGCGATTATATTATCGGAGCATCATCGAGGAGTTTCCCCGCACGCGGATGGCCGAACAATCCAAAGCGCGGCTGGAGGCGATCGGCGGCGAACCGGACGAACCGCCCGATCGCTTCGCCTGGTTTACCGGTCTGTTCGAGTCGAAAAAATAATACGGCGTTTATATAATAGGCGTCTCCATGAACGTCAAGAAGCGAATCCGCGTCGCGACGCCCTTGGCGGCGTTGCTGTTGCTCTGCGGCTGCGCCGCATACCAGATCGGCAACGAGTCGCTCTATCCGGCGGGTATCCGCACCGTGCATGTGCCGATGTTCGACTCGAACAGCTTTCGCCGCGGACTGGGCGAGCGGCTAACCGAGGCGGTCGTCAAGGAAATTGAGGCCAAAACGCCCTATAAGATCGTCGACGATGCGAACGCCGACAGCGTCCTTTCCGGCGCGATCGTCTCGGAGCGAAAAAGCGTGCTCGTACCCAGCCTCAGCGGCGACGCCCGCGAAGTCCAGGTCGCAATGAGCGTCCAAGTCAGTTGGATCGACCGCCACGGACGCATGATCCGCGACACCGCTTACGTGCCCTTGCCCGAGGAGGTTTCCCTCGCCGGCACGAGCAACGTCGTGCCCGAGGTCGGCCAGTCGATCGCCACGGCCCAGCAACAGGCCATCTGTCGGATGGCCGAGCAGATCGTCGGGTTAATGGAGAAGCCGTGGTGACGAGTGGAGAGGAGAGGGGCAAGAGGAGAGGGAAGAGGGGGGAGTGAACAACCGTTTGCGATTTCGCACCTTTTCTGCCGTGTCAACAACGTCTTATCATCCCGCCGACCGCTGGCGACTCCGCACGCGGACGCTTCTCTTCGGCCGACTTCCGCTGTTGATGGGCGTGGTCAACGTCACGCCGGACAGCTTTTCCGACGGCGGCCGCTTTTTTGACGCCGACAAGGCGATTGCCCATGCGTTGCAAATGGCCGCCGAAGGGGCCGACGTGCTCGACGTCGGCGGCGAGAGTACCCGTCCCGGAGCGGCGCCGATCGACGCCGAGGAAGAACTCCGCCGCGTCGCGCCGGTGCTGGACGCCTTGTGCAAGCAAACCGACGCGCCGGTCTCGATCGACACGTCGAAGGCCGCGGTGGCCCGAGCCGCCCTCGACGCCGGCGCGGAGATAATCAACGACGTCACCGCGATGACGAGCGACCCGGACATGCTTCCCCTGGCGGCCGAATCCGCTTGCGGCGTGTGCCTGATGCACATGCGAGGCACCCCCCGCACCATGCAAAAAGAGCCGGTCTACGACGATGTCGTGGCCGAGGTGATCGAGTACCTTCGCGATCGCCGCGACGCCGCAATGTCCGCCGGGGTCATGCAAAAACGCATCGCCCTGGACCCCGGCATCGGCTTCGGAAAAACTTTGCAACACAACCTTCAACTGCTGACAAACATCGACCGGCTGCACTCGCTAGGCTGTCCCGTCTTGGTGGGCCATTCCCGAAAGCGATTCATCGCCGAACTAATCGAACGCTGGGGCGACAGTAGCGCCGCCGAACCCGGGACGACTGTACAACCGCCCCCCGACCGTCTGCCGGGCACGATCGCCGCCGCGCTCTCGCTGGCGCGGCGGGGGGTGCAAATCATTCGCGTCCACGACGTGGCCGCCGTCCGCCGGGCGCTGCTCATCTTCCAGACAACGGGAGGACTTTTATAACAAGACTTCTTGAAAACGCGGCGTTTACGCGGCAAATCGGCGTTGACTTGAAGTCGATCCTCGGCGATACTTCGCCCTCCCGCGCGGAAACGCTATTCAGGAATCGGGCATGACCACGGACGTTGCGGACAACTCGCCGCGATCGCAAACTCTTGGTTGTGAATGTCTCCGCGCGCTGCGCGAGTCGAACAAGAAGGCGGCCGACGAATGCGGCGCGGCGCTCGCGGACTGCTTGCGGTGTCCGGTCGAGGTGGAAATCGCCTCGATCGACCAACTCGCTTACGGCGATTTCCTCAACAAGCTCCCACGCGCGTCATGCTATAACCTCTTGCGGGCGGCGCCGGCCGACGGCCCCTTGCTGCTCGACGTCGAACTCTCGATCCTGTATCCGATGATCGACCGGATGTTGGGCGGCGGGTGCGACGACGATCCGCCGCCGCGCCGGCCGCTCAGCGAAATTGAATTGCCCTTGGCAGCCCGCCTCGTCCGCCTCTTCCTCGATCGGCTTTCCCGCGCCTGGAACGGCGCCGGCGATTGGGAATTTGAAGTGACTGAAGTGGAGAGCAACCCGCGGCTGCTCCGCGCCCTGCCCTCGGATGAAAGCGTGGTTTCGATCGACTTCCGGTTGACCGTCGGCCAACGGCGGGGCATGGCCCGGCTCTGCGTCCCCTATCGAACGGCCGCGCGGCTAAGTGCGGGCAATTGCGCCGCCCCGCCGCGCGACGGAACGCCCGGCGCTCAACCGCCGGAAGGCGCCGCCCGGAAGGATGATTCAACCATCGAGCTGCGCGTAACTCTGGCCGTCGCGCCGATCGCCTCCGCCGAGTTGGCCACTCTTCGGGTCGGCGACATAATCGCCACGGAAGTGGACGCCGGCAGTCCGGCGTTGGTTTCTTTTCCCGGCGGGCCGAAGTTTTTGGCCAAGCCCGCCGTCTGCGCCGGCCGCAACGTGGTCCGCATCGCCGGACCGATCGTGGAGAGCGACGAAGCCGCGTGAAAACTTCCCTTTTTTAGCGGGCGGCCGCCGAGCGGGTCTGGCGTTAGCGACAGGATTGAATACAATAAAAGATCGGTCGGGCAAAGAACTCGACGAAATCGTATTTTTCAAGTCGGGCCCGTAGCTCAGCGGTCAGAGCAGGGGACTCATAATCCCTTGGTCGGAGGTTCGATCCCTCCCGGGCCTATTTATTCCTTACTCTTCGCGCCCGGCCGGGTCGCCGACCCAACCGTTGGCGTCCCGGATGGCTTGTCGGATCAGCACCAGCAGAGCGCTGGGATCGTAAGGCTTGCGGAGGAAGTAGTGACAACCGGCCTCGCGGCAGCTCCGCACCAGCCCCGGCCCTTCCTTGCCGCTGAGGATGATGATCGGCGTGGTGCAAGTCTCGGGCGAATCGGCCAGTTGCACGCAGATCGACAAGCCGTCGGCGTCGGGAAGCGCGAGGTCGAGGATGATCGCCGAGGGGAATTGTGCCCTGGCCTGTTTCAAGCCCGTCTTGCCCGAGTAGGCCGCCACCGTCCGAAACCCCTGCTGTTTCAGCCGGTGCGAGAGGACTTCCGAAAGGGTGTCGTCGTCGTCGATTATCAACACCGTATGCTTCTTGCGGACTTCGACCGGCCGCGAACTGATTCGTGGAAGAGTGGCGAGATCGGCTGACATGGGCGGGAAATCGAAAGATGTGCGATGTGGAACTATATACTCTAAGGCAATCCGCCCGCAAGTCAAACCGCGGATCGGTGTATAACGGTTTTGACGGTCGAATCGGGCACATTCAAGTTCCTCTATATCAATCGCCGCGCTGATTGCCGTCGTTCGGCGCGCGACGCGTCACCTCCGAGGTAACCGTTCACGGGCCGGGGACTGGCTCATTTTTTCGCCCTTGAAAGGGCGAAAAAATGAGCCTGTCCCCTTCACCGCCGAGGGGGACAGTCCCCGCGAACGCGATCAAACAGCGCGTTTTCCGGCGCGGCAAGTGTTATATTACCTTGGAGGTCCACCAATGCGCTATTTCGAGCGTTTTGTTGCCGCAACGGCCGCGCTGGCGATTATTTGTTTGGCATACGCGGGTCCGGCCCGCGCGGCGGAAAGAAGCTCCGCGTATCAAGCGGCGCTGGAGTCGATCAACAAAGCCGATCTCCAGCGACACGTGGACCGGCTTGCCGACGACGACATGGAGGGCCGCGAGGCGGGGACGAAGGGCGGCCGGGCGGCCGCGGAATACATCGTCCGAGAATACCGGAGACTCGGCCTCCGCGGCGCGGGCCTCGACGGCGGGTACGTGCAGCCCTTCCGTTCGGGGTTCCAAAACGTGCTGGCGGTCGTCGAGGGAAGCGATCCCAAATTGGGCAATCAAACAATCGTCGTCTGCGCCCATTACGACCATGTCGGTTACGGTTATTTCGCCAGCCTCGGGCCGACCGGGCACGTCCACCCCGGCGCCGACGACAACGCCAGCGGCACGGCCGCCGTGCTGGAGTTGGCCGAGGCCATGACGTATTTCGCCGATCCGCCGAAACGATCGATCGTCTTCGCCAATTGGGACGGGGAGGAAAAGGGTCTCTTCGGCTCCAAACATTGGGCCGCCAATCCGACCATTCCCTTCGATCGCGTGGCGGCCGTAATCAATCTGGACATGATCGGCCGGCTCCGCGGCGAGAGGATGATGGTGTACGGCTCGCGCAGCGGCCGGGGTTGGCGGCGGCTGTTGTGTCTGCTCAATGGCGACGTCGGTCTGAAACTCGCTTTTCCCTGGGGAATTAAAGCGAATGCGGACCACTATCCGTTTTTCGACCGGGGCCTTCCGGTGGTGATGTTCCACACCGGCCTTCACGAAGATTATCATCGACCGTACGACGTGGCCGGGAAGATCAACTCGAAGGGCATGGCGCGGGTAACGCGCCTGCTGTTCGCCGCGGTCCACGAACTGGCCGACAACGCCGCGGCGGTCCCCGAGTTTCGCCCCGCCGCCCATCACGAAACCGCTTATCACCAACGGGTTGCTGCCCAAGAGGTCGAGTTGCCCGACCGTTTGGGCGTCGGCTGGATCGAGGGCGCGGCCTCCGCCGGGGGCGTGCGGGTCTCGTCCGTGGCGGCCAATTCTCCCGCCCGGAAGGCCGGGCTACGCGCGGGCGATCTGATCGTGAGGTTTGCCGGCCGCACAATTAGCAGCGACGATGATTTCTACGACGCCGTCAGGACCGCCGCCAGTCCGGTCGCGGTCGTTGTGCAACGGCCCGGCGCGGAAAAACCCTTGGAGCTGACCGTTCGGTTGAGCGGCCGTCCCTTGCGTTGGGGAATTACCTGGCGGATCGACGACGCCGAACCGGGGATGGTCGTAATTGCCGGCGTGGCGGCCAATTCGCCGGCATGGCGGGCCGGACTGGTTGTCGGCGACCGCGTATATCGAGTGGGCGGCAAAGATTTCGCCGACGAGGACGCCTTCGTCGGGCTGATCGGCACGCTCGACGCGCCGCTCGAATTGCTCGTCGAGCGCGAGGGCCGCTTGCGGATCGTCACGCTGCGGTTGGATAAGCTCGAGCCTCTTAAACGGGCTGCCTAGCGTTTCGCGGTTCTCGCGGCCTTCCACGTTTCTATAGAAAACATTTTAGTCGACGGTTGTTGCGTTCAGGAGATAATTGTTGTATATTACGAGGAAAACGCGAGACGACAATTAAGTCGCGCGGTACAATAATCGA
Source organism: Pirellulales bacterium (assembly GCA_016928165.1). Taxonomy (GTDB): domain Bacteria; phylum Planctomycetota; class Planctomycetia; order Pirellulales; family Thermoguttaceae; genus JAHIKV01. The sequence goes on from JAFGLH010000045.1 coordinate 11,524, forward strand.
CCACGAAGGAGGATTCCCATGCCCAACATAGCGACCGCCCTGAAGGAAGAAATCCGCCGACTGGCGAGAAAGGAAATCAAGGCAATCGTCGGCTCGACGCAAAAGGCCGTGGCTCAATATCGGCGCGACATCGCCGCCTTGAAGCGCCAGTTGCGCCAGCAAGAGAAAAACGTCTCGAACCTAAATAAACGGGTTTCCTCCCAGGGCGGCAAAAGCGCGGCGCTAGCCGATGAGCCGCCGTCCGACGCTCGCTTTTCCGCCCGCTCGGTGAAGGCCCAACGGCGGCGTTTGAGTCTGTCTGCCGCGAACTACGGCAAGCTGGTGGGGGTCTCGGCGCTGACCATATACAACTGGGAGTCGGGCAAGTCGCGCCCCCAAAAGGCCCAACTCGCCGCGCTGGCGGCGATCCGCCGCATCGGCAAACGGGAAGCGGCCGCGCGGCTGAAAGCGATGAAAAAGTGAATCGTCCGCAGACGCGATAACACGGTCCTCTCTCCATTCGGGAGAAGGAAGATTAGTCGCCGTTCAAAAACAACTTCGGTTTTTCATGCTCCAACCGCCCTCACCCCCGACCCCTCTCCCGCTTGCGGGAGAGGGGAGTAATTATTGAACGGCCGCTTAGCAAAGCACGCTCTCACGCCGAGCATGAGAACCGCGCTCGAAGCTCGCGAGGATCAATCGTCAAATCGGGCGCCAAGCGGGATATTTCGGTGACGATGAAATTGATGTGCGTTTCTATGGCTTCGCGAAAGGGGCGCAAACACCGGGTGAAGGCCGATCTGCCGGCGTTCAACGCGCCTCGAAAAACCAGGTTTATTTCCGAGGACTCGATCCGCACGACCAACCGCAAGGCATCGTTGAGATCGTCGACCGCCGAGGCGGCGTATTCCGCCTCGCGCATATCTTGCTCCAAACCGGGCAAGTAGTCGCGCCAAGGATTGAAACAACCGTGCCTCCAGCCGAGGCGTCGAGAAGCCGCCAAACATATATCCAGCAAATCGGCGTGTTCCTGCTCTTGCTGCGCCAAGACGGCGAAAAATCTGGCTTCCGCCGGAGATCGCGAAAAAAGCCGCGTCAGATTTTCATAGATCCGCTTGGCCCGCAATTCCAATGCGATGCACCGCCGCATGATGGCCGCCGACTCGCTTTCGGCCGATTCAAACAAGTGGGCATCGCCCAACAAGGAGAGGAAGGTTATATCCGAGTCCGCCTTAAGGGCGCGAAAAAACGTCCGCCAGCCGAAACAACGAATCGTCGTGAACGGATGGAACAGCACGTCCCGAGCGCGAATTACCCCGATCATGTTCTACCCCTTAATAGTACGACAACAACCATCCTTGTGTAATATACACGCGCCCGTCACTCTAGTACTCTCCGCCGGCTCGTCAAGCACCCCCATAACCGTTCACGGGCCGGGGACTGGCTCGTTTTTCGCCTTTTCCAAGGCGAAAAATGCGCCTGTTCCCTTCGCCGCGAGGGGGGGGCAGGCACATTTTCGCCGTGAACCGCGAAAATTGGGACAGTCCCTTGTGAACGATTACGCACCCCCCGAATAGAAAGTCGATGTGGTTGTGAGTTCTCCCAAGCGATGATAGAATCGGCGTTTGCTACCGATGGAGGCCCGCGCCCGATGAAATCCCACCGCGAATATCTCGCCTTCAACGTTCCGAAAAGGATGGATTTCGTCAACATCACTTCCCAGGTGGAAGGCGTGCTGGAACGGAGCGGCGTTCGAGAAGGGCTATTGTTGTGCAACGCCATGCACATTACCGCCTCGGTGTTCATCAACGACGACGAGTCGGGACTGCACGACGACTACCGGCGATGGTTGGAGAAATTGGCCCCCTACGATCCATCGCCGAATACCTACCGACACAACCGCACCGGCGAGGACAACGGCGACGCCCATCACAAGCGTCAGATCATGGGCCGCGAGGTCGTCGTGGCCGTCACCGACGGCAAGCTGGATTTCGGTCCCTGGGAACAAATATTTTATGGCGAGTTCGACGGCCGACGCCCGAAGCGGGTATTGGTCAAAGTGATCGGCGAATGAATATCTGATCATTGCAACGGGAGAAAATCATGCCTTCCAGACGACAATTCTTGCAGTTGGCCGGCGCCGGAGCGGCGGTTGCCCTGGCGGAACAACGCGGCTTTTCGGAAAAGGCCGACGAACCATCCCCCAAAAAGTCCCCGAAATACGACTTCCATCTTGGGTTGGCCTCCTACTCGACGCGGATGCTGTCGTTGGACGAAACGCTGAAAATCGCCGCGCGGCTGGAACTGAAATATCTCTGCTTGAAAAGCTGCCACTTGCCGTTGGAAGGCGCCCCCGAGCAAATCGTCCAAGCGGCGGAGAAAGTCAAGGCGGCCGGAATTGACCTCTATGGGTGCGGCGTCGTCAAGATGAGCGATGCGGCCGATGTCGAGCGGGCATTCGACTACGCCGAGGCGGCGGGAATGAAGGTCATCGTCGCGGCGCCCGCCTACGACGTGCTTCCGCTGGTCAACGAGAAAATCAAGCAGTACGACATTTGCGCGGCCATCCACAATCACGGGCCGGGCGACAAGCTTTATCCCACGCCCGCCGCGGCCTACGAAAAAATCAAGCAATTCGATCCCCGTTTCGGCCTCTGCATCGACATCGGCCACACGATCCGCGGCGGCGTTGATCCGGCGCGGGCCGCCGAGCGGTTCGCCGACCGGCTGCTCGACATCCACATGAAAGACGTCGATCAAGCGGCAGCCGCCGGACGCACCATCGAGGCGGGCCGCGGCGTGATCGACATTCCCGAGTTTCTCCGCGCGCTGGTGAAAATCGGCTATCGGCGGGTCGTTTCCTTCGAGTTCGAGAAAGACCCAAGGGATCTCCTGCCCGGGCTGGCCGAATCGGTGGGCTACGTCCGCGGCGCGCTGGCCGCTATCTGAACGCACACTCCGCATTGCCGGAATATTTGCGCCGCGCGATGCGCAATCGCGCCGATTTGTCGCCCAATCGGTGAATCGGCGTTTCTCCGCCTGCCGATGCAAACGTGAGGACGGGAATTTCCTTCTGATCGGTCGTCCGAAGAACAATGCCGCTGTCGTCGAACTCAAAACTCCCTTCTCCCTTTGGGAGGGGGGCCGGGGGTGAGGGCCTGATGCGGTGGTGCGCGCTTAGGTCCGCATTTTTCGCCTCTACTGCCCTCACTCTCTTCCGGCGGGAGAGAGCACCGCGCAAAATAATTTTTACTGTTCTTGCGATCATCGTTTTGATTCGCTTCTCCGGCAGCGCCGTCGCGCGTCCGACGTTCCAAGCGGCGCCGACGTTTTCTCAGCCGCACCCCGCCGTGGTCCGCGTGGTCGTGCCGGAAAAAGACGGCGCGGCGTACGGCTCCGGAACATTGGTCGATGCGAACGAGGTGTTCGGCATCGTGGCCACCAACTGGCACGTCGTCCGCGGCGCCGCCGGCACGATCGGCGTGATCTTTCCCGACGGGTTCCGCTCGGCGGCCACGGTCTTGCGAGTCGACCGCGACTGGGACCTGGCGGCGTTGCTGATCTGGCGTCCCAAGGCGGCGCCGATCGTCGTATCGAACCGCGTGCCCCGACCGGGCGACGTGCTGACCATCGCCGGCTACGGCAGCGGCGCCTATCGCGCTGTGAGCGGCCGCTGCACGCAATATCTTTCGCCCGTCGGAAATTTCCCTTCCGAGATGATCGAGTTGGCCGCCCCCGCGCGGGAAGGCGACTCGGGCGGGCCGATCCTCAACGACCGGGGCGAATTGGTCGGCGTGCTGTTCGGCTCGGCGTTCGGCAAGACCAGCGGCAGCCACTGCGGCCGGCTGCGCGAGTTCATCGCCGCGGTGGACGGCGATTACCGGCGGTTGACCGACCGACAGATGCTCGCCCGGCGAACAACTGCCGAGCCGCCCCCGCTGGCTTCGATAAGCGGCGCGCGGGAAGCGGTTGCCGACCCTCCCCGGCCGCAACCCGCGCGTGAGCAAGTGGAACCGATTTCCGCGGAGCGGACCGCGGCCGCGCCCGCCCCGCCGTCGCCCGCCGTCGCGGAGCCTCGTTGCGACGCGCCGCCCGCCCCGGACGCCGCGAAGGATTCGATCAAGACGGTCCTCGCGGCGATCGGACTGATTGCCGTTGCTTACGCCGGCTTGCGTTTGCTCGGCAGGGCGATAGGATAAATGGATGAAACTCGCCTACAGCTCCAACGCATACATGAACTTTCCGGTCGAGGAGGCCGCGGCGCGGATCGCCGCGCTCGGCTTCCGCGGACTGGAACTGCTGGCCGACGTTCCTCATGCCTGGCCGGCCGGATTGATCGACGCGCAAAAGCGGGCAATCCGCGATTGCCTCGAAAAAAACCGGTTGGAAATCGCCAACGTCAACGCCTTTATGATGAACGCCGTGGCCGATCCTCGCCAGCCATATTGGCACCCCTCCTGGATCGAGCCGGACCCGCGTTATCGGGCGATCCGCCGCGAGCACACGCTCCGCGCGCTGCGGCTGGCCAAGGAGCTTGGCGCCCCCTCGATTCAGACCGAGCCGGGCGGACCGCTGGCGGAGGGACAGTCGCGGCGCGCGGCCGCCGACGTGTTTTACGACGAGATCAGGCCTTGCGTCGATTTGGCCGAACGCTTGGAGGTCTTCCTGCTGATCGAACCTGAGCCGGGCCTGATGATCGAGACCTTCGAGCAATACCTGGAGTTCGCCGCCCGGCTCGACTCGCCCTGGGTCGGGCTGAACTTCGACGTCGGCCACGCCTTTTGCGTGGGCCAGGAGCCGGCCGAGTGGATCGCGCGGATGGCCCCGCACACGAAGCACTACCACATCGAGGACATCGCCGCCTCGCGCCGCCACGCCCATCTGGTGCCCGGCCGCGGGGCCATCGACCTCGCCGCCGTGGTGCGCGAAATCCAACGCAGCGAATATCCAGGCTGGGTCACCGTCGAACTGTATCCCTACATCGACGACCCGGACGGGGCCGGCGCGGAGGCGAAGCGGTTTTTGGATCGCATTATTGAAGGAGTGGAGGGTAGAGGGCGGAGAGCGGAGAAAGATGAACGAGGAGTATAAGGATAAAGGCCCGGAAAGCCGCCGGCGGTTTCGCTGGAGCGCCGCGCTCCGCGGCTATCTCGACCTGACGCGGCTGCCAAACGTGTTCACGGCCGTGGCCGACGTGACGATGGGGTTCCTCATCGCCCGACCCGTCGGAAATGCGTGGCAACCCAACGCCTGGGATTTTTGGACCTGGGCGATGCTGGCCGCCGCCTCCGCGATGCTCTATTCGTCGGGAATGGCGCTGAACGATTTGTTCGACGTTGAACACGACCGGCAAGCAAGACCCGAGCGGCCGTTGCCCTCGGGCCGGGTCTCGATCGACGCGGCGCGGCGGCTCGGGTGGACGTTGCTCTGGGGCGGCGTGGCGATGGGAGCGGCGGCCGGATTGCCGTTCGACACTCTTCGCCCCGGTCTGGTCGCCGCGCTGCTGGCCACCGCGATACTCCTCTACGACGGCTGGTTGAAACGGACGCCGCTCGGCCCGCCGGCGATGGGCGCCTGCCGCACGCTGAACGTGATGCTCGGCGTCAACGCCTCCAACGTCTCGCTCGGCCCCGGCTTCTGGCTGGCGGCCGGCGCGATCGGCGTCTACGCGGCCGGCATAACCTGGTTCGCCCGCCGCGAATCGCAGCGCGGCAATCGCGGGCAACTAATCGCGGCCACGGCGGTGATCGCCTCTGGCATCGCCATGCTCTATTGGTTTCCGCGAGTATCCCATCGGACAATGCCCGAACTGCTCGACGATCCCCAACGTTGGTTCCTGTTGATCGGGATAATCGGTTTGCTGATCGTCTGGCGGTGCGTTCGAGCGGCGATCGATCCGGCCCCGGTAAAGGTGCGAATGGCCGTCGCGCAATGTATAATGTCGATCGTCGTGCTCGACGCGATCGCCTGTCTGGCCGTTCGCGGAGTGTTTTGGGCCGGTTTGATCGTATTGCTGATTGTTCCGACGGTATTGTTCGCGCGCGCGATCGACGTTACATAGTCGTCGTGAAATAACAACTCCCCTCTCCCGCAAGCGGGAGAGGGGCAGGGGGCGAGGGGGGCCGCAATAAAACTCCAAAGTAGTACCTGTTGCGGAAAGCTCCAAATCCGTAGGGTGCGTGCTTGCACGCACCTTATTTCGCGGCAAAACCAAGCTGGTGCGTGCAAGCACG